>DITK01000025.1:14282-14455 GCA_002422785.1 Francisellaceae bacterium UBA6186 | reverse complement strand
TGGTAAGCCTTTACCTTACCAACTAGCTAATCTAACGTAGGCTCACCTCAGAGCGCCAGGCCATAAGGTCCCCAGCTTTACCTTTTACGGATTATCCAGTATTAGCCTATGTTTCCACAGGTTGTCCTCGACTCTGTTATAAATTCCTACGCATTACTCACCCGTACGCCACT
>DITK01000025.1:0-14259 GCA_002422785.1 Francisellaceae bacterium UBA6186 | reverse complement strand
AGCCAGGATCAAACTCTTCATTTAAAAATTCTTTATAAACTTCTAAATTTTAAGTTAACCCTTAGCATAAGATGTAATTTAATGTTAATTAAAAAACAACTTATATTAACAACTTTAAAACTTTAAATTAATTATTTATTTAAAATCAACTAGTGCCCACTTAAATTGCTTGGCTTTGATATGTTAAATAACTATAATGTTTTTTTAAACATCTTCCCTGAGCTAGGGAACAAGAGGCCATATTAGATATAAATTTATTCAATGTCAAACATTAATTTCAGAAAAAATTTAAATAGGCTATATTTTATTAAATACCGACTTTATAAATATAATAACCACGGATAATTGACAACCATGAAAGACATATTAGAGGCCCTTTCAGTTCCATTGTTACTAGAATCAATTTTTTACCCTTTTATCGCCTTACATCATGAGATTGATGCTATATCTTTAAACCGGCATCAAACCAGAAGTGCCATCAAGATCTCAATTATGTGTGTTACGTCTATTATTGGTATTTATTTGTTTTATAATAATCCTGCAGTCAATCAGTTTTTTTTAAAAATTACAGCAGCTTTCAATCTTTCTATGGAATCTCAACCACTAGCTGCTGCCAGTTTAGCTATACTTGCATCTTGTCACACTGGCAGCTATTTAAGTAATGTTATTGTAAAAAGCTTTTGTAATTTCGCCTTCGGGGATCCAGATTTCTATGTTACTAAAAATAGAGCAATTAAATTAGAGCAATTATTTATCGAACAAGGAAACAACAAAATAACTCAACAACATATTTACGAAGTTGTTGAATTTTGCAGAAAAAACCTTAGAAGACAAACTTCTAATACCCTAGGAACAAAGCCTAAAGATTGGGAACACACTTTAGAATCTTTACTTTATAATGCCGATCTAGAACACTTTTTAGATCAACAACAAGCTTTAAAGGCTAAACAATTAGAACTTCAAACTAAACTAGAAGCAATTGTAGCTTATTCTAATGGATATTCTAATGGATATTCTAATTTGAACACCCAAAGAAATTCAATATTATCTCAGCAAGAAGAACTTATCCCTAGAAACAAATCACGAGAAAAAAGAAAGAGTAGAGGATCTATAACTTTACCCATAAGCAATCCACCTACCCCCATCACCATAACGACTAATTTACAAAAAACACCACCCGGATCAACAGAAAACACACCTTTACTATTTGCCCAAAGAAACTCTGTTTGTTATTTTGACTTCGAACATAACATAGAAATAGAAAAATTTGCTAAGCAAGAACTTAAAAAATTTAAAGAATATCATTTAAAAAAAGAAAAACATTACATCCACCTATCTGACGAATGCTTGCTGCACCATTTTAAACATCACCTACAAACAATAGGATTAAAAACAGAAAAAGCTATTTATCCAGAAGCTTTAACTTTAAGATTATCTCTTTTGCCTGAATATCAACATAGTGACACAGGAACATCATCGCCTACGTCCCCGATTATCAAATCACCGAAAACCACTCCATGTCCCAGTAAACCCATGTTTTCTTAACACACCTATTATTGTGTCAAGAATTTAGCTATATTATAAAAATTATCTTATTCTAATAGTATATTTGGCGTATAAGGATATTTGACAACATGCATCATATAACAGAAAATTCTTTAGAACAAAATACAACCAATCAAACAAAAAATCTCTTAAATGCTTTCTCAATTCCATTGTTACTAAAATTTATTTTCCACCCATTCATAGACTTTAATAATGAACTAAATGCATTATTAATCGGCAAACACCCAGAAAAAAGCTTGTTTCGCATGTCTGCCATAACTATATTTGGCATTACTGGCATCGTATTGTTTAACAACAGCCAAATAATAGATAGTTTTTGTAATACAATTATAACATCATTAAATCTTCCAACGACATTTATTCCAATATTATCAGCAGCCATTCCAATAGTATTTTTTAGTAATATCGGATCTTATATTAGCCAAACCATAGCCAAAATATGTTGCAATTTATTCTTTGGTGATCCGGATTTTTATATCACCAAACAACAATTAACTAAGCTAGAAACAAAATTTAAATTACAAGGACACAAAAATATAGCCGCCGATGACATCTTACAAGTGATTCATTTTTGCCGGCATCACCTTAGAAAAAAATCACGTAATGCATTAGGGGCAAAACCTGAAGATTGGCGACAAACTTTAGAAGCTATAATCTATGATGCTGATTTAGAACATTTTCTAGATCAACAACAAGCATTAAAAAACAAAGCACTAGCTATACAAAATAAAAATCGTGTAATTGCTGATTATTTCAACGCTGCACAATCAGCAACAACAAAAATACCAACCACTCCTGAAACTCCAATGTTCAATAAAACATTTTCTATTATATCCAACAACAGCTCTTCCAGTAGCATTTCTATAGAACGACTGGCACAACTGGAATTACAAAAATTTAAAACTAATTATGCCAATACAATAACTGCCGCATCATCAGAAGAAATATTAATCCACGACTGTAAATTACAACTACAACATAGAAAATCAAGCACTTCAATGACACTTTGCCCTGAACATTTAATACATAGTATGATATGTATACCTAAAATTACGACTCCTACTATAGAAATACAATCACCTTCACCAACCCAACCAAAACTACATATGTAATTTATCTTGTTTAGTAGTATGTATATTTGTTGATTCGCATTTTGTGCTAACCTTGAAAATATAGCCATTAGTAACATCCAGACAAGGGGATCTAAAAATGATACGCGTCACACCAATAAAAACTGAGAACGGAAAGAATAAAACAGTACGTTTTTCAATTAACACCACTAAAAATAATCTGCCAATTTACCACTCAAAAATAACAACCATGTCTGATGAAGAAATACAAAACTATTTAGAAAATTTAAAAGCTAAACAATTAGCTATTTCTAAATTAATATTTCCGTCACCATTACTTGGAAGGTAATCGACAACCAAATGCTGAACATATCAAACAAACTTAATAATAAAACTCCATTTATTCTAGAAACATTATCTGCAATTAATAAAACCTCTTACCTAATACCTATAATTAGTTATCCATTTAGAGAATGTTATACTAACTGGAAAAATGTTGTTATTAGCGAATACCCTATCCGCAGTACCATTCGAGCTACGATTACTACCAGCTCTTTTGCTATAGGTCCTATACTAACAGAAATTGCTGGTTTTTCTTGGCTTAACGAGAGATCATTGGCACTATACCAAATGACTCCTATTTTCAATCAATTACCAGAAACTGCTGGAACAATAATATGTAGTGCTTATATTTGTAGTTATTTTTTTACTTGGACCGCAACCTACGCTACAAACTTTTTTAATTATTATAAATTTGATGGAACAGACCACTATTTAACTCCAGGTAAAACAGCAAAAATATTTGAAATAATGAAAAATAATCAATTCAATATTTCTCAGAATGAAATAGTTGATATATTTAATAAAATTAACGCCCAATCTCGCCTAGATCCGAACAATAAAACCCTTAACAATCTTATAAAATGTTTAAGAAAAGGTGATTTGCAAACAATTTTGGACAATGCCCATTTATTAGAAACAGAAATATCAATAATCAACAATAAAATCAATACCATGTCTAATCACACAACTAACGAAGAACTGGTTGTCGCCACCATGCCACCCAACACTCCTATATCTCCTAGTAATCATGATAATCCTAATAATAGAGAACAATTAGATAATTTAGCATTATATGACTCTGAAACAGAACATCCAGATAGAGGACATCCACCCATTCCAGCAATTATTCATCAATATCGAAAAAAATCTAAATATACCAGAAATATTGATGATAACGAAACTATAAATAAACTAAAAACGCACAGAGATCTATTAAAAGCTAAAAGATATGTTCATCCTAGCAAAACTTTTACATCTGCTCCGTAAATCCACAATCGGCTTTTGGGCAAATTTTTTCTACTCCACGTTTTTTGCTAGTTTTTACAGTTAAAACTGGCCAACTACAATTAGGACAACTTTCAGCAATTGGCTCGCCATACACGGCATATTTACATTCAGGATAGCAACTACAAGAATAAAAAAATGTTCCATACTTAGATTTGCGTTTAACAAATTGTCCATTAGCACAACTAGGACATGTTATATTAACAATCTCTGGTTTATTTAAAGATTCTATAAATTTACAATCTGGATAGCCACTGCATCCAATAAATTTACCGTATTTACCATATCTTATGAATAAATTTTTACTACATTTAGGGCATGTTCTATCTGCCACCAGCTCTGGTTCATTATTTGGCTCGCCATCTTTAGTAACACTTCTGGTATAATCACATTCTGGGAATCCGGTACAACCCACAAAACGACCACTTTTACCTAACCTTATAGACAATGGTTTATTGCATTTCGGGCAAAATTCATCGATCTGTTCATGAGTTACATCACTACGTTTAACCACACCATCGATATTTTTAATTAAATCAATAAATGGCTGCCAAAAATCTTGTAATAATGGTATTAACTTTTTTTCTCCAACAGCTATTGCATCTAATTGATCTTCTAATTTAGCGGTAAAATCATAATCAACATATTGTTTAAAATAAGTAGTTAAAAAATTATTAACAACTACCCCAACATCTGTTGGTTTAAATCTGGAGGCTGTTAGAATCACATATTTTCGTTGCTGTAGGGTATAGATTATAGTTGCATAAGTAGACGGCCTACCTATTCCGTGCTCTTCTAACGCCTTAACTAAAGACGCTTCTGAAAACCGTGGCGGAGGTTCAGTAAAATGTTGCTCAGCACGAATACGATCTAGATCTAATTCTTCGCCTTCAACTAATAATGGTAAATGTTTTTCTTCTGGATCTACAGCATCTGCCGCTTGGTTAGCTGGATGTTCTTCGCTAATACTTTCTTGGTATACTTGCATAAAACCAGGATCTGAAAGTATTGAGCCATTAACTCGAAAAATATTCCCCAAAGTTTTAGGGCCACACAGTAAATCTATCGCTACTTGATCTATAGTTGCTTGCTTCATCTGGGTTGCTATAGTTCTCTGCCAAATTAAATTATACAGCCTAAATTGATCGGTAGTTAAATGATGCTTTATAGCTGACGGTAATTGATCGGCCATCGTAACTCGAATAGCTTCGTGTGCTTCTTGAGCATTTTTTGATTTAGTTTTAAATAATCTAACAGATTCTGATAATTCATTGTCACCATAACGACTAACAATCAATTGACGAATATCTTGTATCGCTTCATTAGACATATTTACAGAATCAGTACGCATATAAGTAATTAAACCCACAGCACCTTCACCAATATTAATACCTTCATATAATTGCTGTGCTACCTGCATAGTACGCTTAGCAGAAAAATTTAATTTTCTATTTGCTTCTTGTTGCAGAGTAGATGTAGTAAACGGAGCTGCAGGGTTTCTTTTGCGTTGACTTTTAGTAACTTTAGAAACTATTAATTTGCCATTAGCACTATTTAGTAAATACTGTTCAACCTCAGCCGCTGTCTCTTGATTTTGGATAGAAAATTGTTGCAATTTTTCATGCTTATATTCTATCAATCTAGCTAAAAATGTATTGTGTTGTTTTTTTAAATCAGCTTCAATACTCCAATACTCTTGGGATTTAAATTTTTCAATCTCTTGCTCTCTTTCTGCTATCAGGCGCAAGGCTGGGCTTTGTACCCTACCAGCTGATAATCCACGCTGTACTTTTTTCCATAATAATGGCGATAAATTAAATCCTACTAAATAATCTAGTGCTCGACGTGCTTGCTGAGCGTTTACTAAATCTATATTAATCGATTTTAAATTAGATAAAGCTTCTTTAATACCAGTTTTAGTAATTTCGTTGGAAGTCATACGATAAATAGTTTTACTATCATTTAACAATTTTTTTTCTTTAAGAATTTCACATATATGCCATGCAATGGCCTCGCCTTCTCGATCTGGATCAGTCGCTAGATATAAAACATCTGCTTTTTTAAAAGCTTTACAAATTGCATCTACATGTTTTTGATTTTTTTCTATAATTTGATATTGCATAGAAAAATTCTTTTCTGGTATAACTGCACCAGATTTAGGGATCAAATCTCTGACGTGTCCATAAGACGCAAGAATTTCAAAATTTTTATCCAAATATTTACTAAAAGTTTTTGTTTTAGTAGGTGATTCTACAATAACAAGATTTTTGGCCATCGACCCCTCTCTTTTAAACTATAATAACCTAGCATACCCGCCAGGCAACGAAGTAATGTATCCAGATAATTCCAAATTAACTAATGTAGCACTTACAACTCCCGAGGTTAAGCCGCTCCGATTTATAATAATATCCATGGCTGTTGCTGCATAAGATACACTATTTAAAATTTTAACTTTTAGATCATCCAAATCACTAAAATTATTTATATCATTTAATACCCTAGCATTATTCGACATATTTGGTTTAGCATTTACAAACACCAAATCTTCTACTATTTCAGCAACATTTTCTACTAGTTTTGCCCCTTCTCTAATTAATTTATGACAACCCTTAACATTTTGATCATAAATAGAGCCAGGCACTGCAAATATTTCTTTGCCTTGCTCTAATGCATAATTAACTGTGATTAAAGAACCGCTATTTTTAGCAGCTTCTATCACAACCACCCCCACTGACAACCCACTAATAATTCTATTCCTTCTAGGAAAATTACTGGCAATTGGCCTAACCCCAATCGGAAATTCGGAAATAATAGCCCCACCATTAAATACAATACTCTCTGCCAAATTACAATGCTGTCTCGGATACACCATATTTAATCCATGGCCTAATACTGCAATTGTCTTGCCGTGATCCACAGACAAAGCCCCATTATGGCTAGCTGCATCTATTCCAATGGCCAAACCACTGGTTATTGCTATATTTAGCCTAGAAAACTCCGCTGCAAATTTAAAGGCTGTTTGCTGACCGATATTGCTAGCTTTACGACTACCAACTATAGCTATTTGTGGTTTATTTAATAATTCTCTACTCCCTTTGATAAATAATACTGGCGGCGGTGAGCTGATTATTCTTAATGGCCTAGGATAATCATCATCACATAACAACATAATATGACAATTTGGCTGCTTAGCCCACTCTAAATCTTTATTAATTAAATCTTTATGAATATTAATAGTATCCTTAGCTAGATCTGGTAAATTATATAAAAATGGATCTTGGTGTAAAAAATTTTTAAATTTAACAGGGCCAACCCCAGGAGTCCTTAGCAACGCTAACCAATTTACTAAATTACTTTGCATTATTAACCAGAAACCACGCGATCTAATAATTTGATTTCTTCGTAACTTTTAATAATAAAACCCAAACTTAATTTATCAAAAACATCATAAATTACTATTTCTCCCTTTGGCTTACTGCGAGATATAGTATGCTTTTTCTTAGGTTGATAAGGATCTTGAATTACTAAATCTACTTGCTTAATATTAAATAACTGACCAACTGCCACTCCATCTCTTAAGCCAAGACTTATTACTACTACATTATTAGTTGCGGCATTAACAAAACCAGGTATGGTCGATAAAATATATCCTTGCAATTTTTTGACAGAATTAAATGCATTTATATTCTCCATTAACTTTAAGCTTCTACTTGGCAATACTAAAGTACCAGATTTAATTGGTTCTTTAGCTGATTCAATATTTAATAAACTAAGGTGTCCTCGCTCTAAAATCTTAGCTTTACCAATAATAAATATTTCCGTTCCTAAATATTCTTTAGTTTCTGGATGATAATAAGAAAAGGTAGGCTTAACTAAGACATAATTATAATGATTGTCTTTAGCCAAACCAGTAACTAAAACTCGATCTTGTGCACCTCCCATTTTGATTGATTTTTTGTCAAAACTCACTACGTACCTACTACTTTTGCTATTAATTTCTAAATCCTTGACAGGGTGGGCAACTTTTCTAATATGTGAACCAACAGATCGTGCATCTTTTTTTAATGCAGGATTTTCAATAACCATAACGTTTTCCAAATAAGGCATTAAATATTCTAACTTAATATTATACTTATTTTGTGGCACCTGAGAAATCTTAATTTTTGGACTTAAAATTACTTTTTCAAAATTATCAGTATTGTTTAATGGCAAATTTTGATTATCGGATGCAGCATTAACTGACATAACCAAACAAATAAAATTCAACATAATAATCAAAGTTTTCATGTTTTATTGTTCCTTAAAAATTAAGTATTCTTAATAAAACCTACAATGCCATATTTATTTTTATTAAAGTATAGTGTTATTAGCTAATTTTTATTAACATATTAAATTGATAATACCATTAAGTTATTCATTTTATTTTTAGTAAGTTTTATATGTCTTTATTAAATGTTTTGCAATACCCAGACGCTCGATTAAAAAAAGTAGCAACCACGATTGCAGTTAATGATATAGCTAGCACTAATATCCAAACAATTATTGCTGATATGTTTGAAACTATGTATCAAGCAGCAGGTGTGGGGCTTGCTGCTATTCAAGTTAATATACCGCTACAAATTATCACTATCGACATATCGGAAACCAGAAACACCCCTATTTGTTTAATCAATCCAAATATAACTGCCACAAAACATACCATAACCTCTAATGAAGGTTGTTTATCTTTCCCGGGTGTGTACGCAAATATTCAGCGATCTAAAATAATTACCGTAGAATTTTTTGATATGCACGGAACAAATCAAATACTACACGCCGATGATTTGCTGAGTATTTGTATCCAACACGAAATAGATCATCTTGCTGGTAAAACCTTTTTTGATCACCTGTCTTTGTTAAAACAAACATTACTGGCAAAAAAATTAAAAAAACTGAGAAAACATAATTTATAATTAACCAATATATAATGAAAGAGGCTTGCTTGATAAACAATATCATTTTTGCAGGAACCCCAGCAATTGCAGCCAACTTATTAGCAGATCTTATTGCCTCTGGTTGCCATATATCGGCTTGCTTTACCAGACCAGACAAACCCAGAGGACGACATCAACAACTGATATATTCTGCTGTAAAGCACACTGCCATCATTAATCATATCCCTGTTTTGCAGCCAGAAACTTTGAAAAATAGCGATATAATTAAATCAGTACAACAATTACAGCCAGATATTATGATTGTATTTGCCTATGGTCTAATTTTACCACCAGAGATTTTAATGATCCCAAAATTTGGTTGCTTTAATGTACATACCTCGTTACTGCCAAAATGGCGAGGAGCCGCACCCGTACAGCATGCTATTTTGGCAGGAGACACATTAACAGGAATTAGTATTATAAAAATGGCCGCAGGCTTAGATACTGGCGATGTATGTTATAGGCTTGAATGCCCAATTAGCAATATAGATACCAGCGAAAGTATATATACAAAATTACAACCTTTAGCTAGCACAGCAATTTTACAAGTTATACAACAATTACAGCATAATCAACTAAACTTAACCCCACAAAATCATACTCTCGCAACTTACGCCACTAAATTTAATAAATTAGATGCAAAAATTGATTGGTCTTTACCAGCAGAACAAATTGATCGAATGGTTAGGGCTTTTATTCCAGCACCCGTGGCTTTTACTGAAATAGGGAAGGTAACATATGACAATAGTCAACAACCAAATCACATATCAATAAGAATTTGGCAAGCAAGCATAGTAGATTTCACTCTAACCAGTAACTCACCAGGTAATATTATCGATATCAACAAGCATGGCATAACTGTCGCAACCGGCTGTGGGGTGTTACGCTTGGAAAAAGTGCAATTTTCTGGTGGCAAAATACTAAGTGTTGCAGACTTATTAAATTCACCTAAATATAAAACCATGTTCGCACAGCATCTAAGCTTTAATTAACCTGCTAAATACACTTAATTAGGTTCTGCTAGTTACATAAACCTTATCCCGCCATCCTTACAAAACTAGGCATTGGTTCATCTCCCTCAGATTCCCTTCTTCTTAGCGGTTGATTAGTTTGTGTACCCCTAAAAGAGATCATTTTGGAAGGATTTAATGGTATTGTACAATTACTACTAGTCGCTATATCGTTTGTTGTTGATGATTGTGTAGCTATATCTAATAAATGAACACTATCTGCTCTTTTGGTCGGCTTCACAATATAATAAATCTCTTGAATTTGTTTCATGTCTTCATCTAATCTAGTTAGTATATCAGTGTTCTTTTCTTTTAAATTTTGCAATCTTTGTTGCTGAGACAAACCAGCGTTACCCAAGATTATTGATTCTGAACTTTCTGATAATTGGACAATATTATCTACAATTTCTTCGGTAGAAATTGCTTTAATATTAGCTATAGCTAAAGATTTTTGATAAGCAATTAAAAAACTTATGGCATCATCAAAATGCTTAGATCCATCTTTAGTATGCTCACCTTTTTTTAAAGACTCAAAAGCTTTTTTAATTACTTGGATATTATCTTGTAACAATACCATATCGAATTCATTAACATTAGTACTATGTTTTATATCATGCAAAGATCTTTCTAACAATGGTATATATTTTTTAAAAAAACTTACCACTTTTTCAATTTGGCCAGGATCGTCTCCTAATATACGTTTGCCATTTAGAGTCAAGTCGTAGTAGTCTGGATTAGTTTCACCATCAAAAAAAACATCGTGGATTTTTCCTGATATCTTATTTGCTAGCTTGGAAAATATAGCTAGCAAAGGTACCGATATGAAACCACCAAGCCCTATAACAGCAAGTAATGGAATCGATACGGGATTAGTTGCTAAAATTATAGGTATATACCACAAACTAGCACTAATAGCCGTACCTATTGGTATAGAACGAATTAAACGATCAAGAGTTGATTTTTTTTCGTAGTTATTATAAATATCCGCCATCTCCTCAATTAAATATTCTATGGGAAAAATATTATTAATTTTTTGTGAATAGTTATATCCTAAAATCATACCAACACAAGTGGCTAAGACGCTTGTCTTAAGTGAAATTGCTGTGGATGGATTATTGTCGTGACCAGCGGCTGGAATTAATGGTGTCGCATTTGCCGCAACAACAGTAACCGCCCCTGCCTTTAGGGCAGCTCGTATTGATGGTGTACGCATAAACACCCACAATTTATCTATAATATTATTAAGTATACCTGCGTTGTGTGGATTTTCCAAACCAAGATTTGCTATAACATTTTTATAAACATCAGAGTCCTGAATCATCGTATCATCAATTATACGCGATACTTCAATGCTAAATTGTTTTTTATCTTTTTGTGCCATTAAACTTCGTTGCTTTTTTATCATGTTTAATAAATTATTAATCTGCTCTCGTTGATGTAAATTGGACATTTGGTTAAAAGCATAAATATTAGAAAGATATTTTGCTATTACTATCTCTGAGCAAACATCTATTACGTCCATTTTTAGTTCGTGATTGGCATCGTGATTTATACTGTTATGTTTTAATTGTTTCACCATAGCCAAAAGTAGTTTTTCCTTTAATTGGCTGCGTAACTCTTGGTTTTCAACAAGATAAGCTCCAATAGTATCTGCAATCTTATTATATTCTTGCTGCACCTGATCGGTAGCCTTGGCTGTAATGATTTCTGCCACTTGTCTATGCCATTCTTGTAATGCTTGTTGCTCTTGAGGTTGCGCCACAAAACATCTGTGCTTATTTATAATTCTTTCTTGTAACACTATAAGCTTATTTAAAAATTTATTATATTCATCCTTCGACAACATGTTAATGCCAATTATTTCATTTAATTCATTCTGATATTGTTTGATTAATTTCTCGAATGGTGTAAGCGTTATACGGCTGAATAGTATTGCACTCCATGTATTATTGTCTTGGTATTGTTTTATGTTATCTAAATGTTGATCTGGGATCGTATAAGTTTCTGCAGCACAATCAATTGCATCATTTATTGCCGCATAACATTCAGCCAAATCATTATCATATTGTTCATTATTATAAGATGCATCTTGACTGATATATTTTAGACATTTAATGAACAACAATTTTCTTATGTGTTTTTGTTGTTCTTCATTCGTCAACATGTGAATTCCTGGTATATCAGCCACATATTCATTTGTTTTAGTGTGTAAATTTTCTATAACAGTAATACTTTTATATGAATCCGTACCGTAAATGTCCACATTAATATTTTCAAATAGCAATTGAATATCAGGAACAACATTTTCAGCAACAAGTGATGGCGCAAACTCTTTTATAAGATTATTGATATCATTAATTGTTGTAGCTGTTGGCATAAGCACTCCTTGGTTGTTTGTTATAAAAATATTTATACAATATTGATGAAAACAGTTTATCTGTTTAAATAACACATTTCAAGCTGTAAAGATCAATAAATATAGGCGCACCCACAACTGTGCTGATTTTTTCTGTATATACAGCATCTTTCTCAACAAAGTTACTTATGCAAAGAGCGATATGCAGCAAAATTAATGTCTATATTTATATAATAAAAACATTAATTATAGGATGCCAGCGCATGCACAGATCAAAGAACAACGTCAATAATCCCGAGTTTTTTTTGGAACGTGCAGCCAATTTATTAACCAAAAGATCTGAACAACATATTTTCTCTAAAGATACGATTGTAAGCTATCATTCATTATTTGCAGAGTATCAAAAAGCAATAGCATGTATTTTATATACAACTCAAAAAACAAGAGAAAACCACACCATACATCCTGGAACAATAATAAATCTTATTGATAGGCAAGAAAAGTTAATTATAGAATTTATAGAAAAAATAAAGAAAAAACAAGCAACAAGTTTAGCTGAAAAATTTATGAATGATACTGATATTCGTATATTAAATGTTATTGATCTAGAACAACTAATACTAGAACAATTATCTGCCAAGCCACAACATTGGGAAGAAAAACTTACTATATTATTTGAAATTTTCAAAACCAGGAAATATGTTCGCTTAGAATTACCTCCAAATCAATATAGGCTGGACTTTGCTTTAGTGAAACAACATGTGAATGCTATAAGCACCGAACAAATAGAGATCCAGAAACAAATCATTGAAAAAATATTCTCGTCAATAAAACATAGTGATAAGCTACTAGCAGACAGAGTGATAGAACTTAAAAAAGAGTTGTTTATTATCCGATGTGAGAAAATGATTAATGAAATCTCCACACAAATGCCCAAAGAACAACTAGAGACACTAGATCCTGCAACTAAAGATAAACAAAACTTATGTATCCAAATAATTGCTAATGAATCAGAACATATGCACACTCTTACAGATACAGCTAATAAAATACTAACAAAAGAATTGCAAATCAGATATTCCATCTTAAATTATTTACCAGAAGAACATAATGATTTATTTTTAGAATACCAACATAAATTAATCAAGAATCATTACCATGAATCAATGCTAAACAAAACCTATCAGCCACGTCACTGGTTAGTATCAAGCCTTACTATTAATCCAGACAAAACAGCTTATGATACAAAATTACGCCAATTGCAAGATGACAGAATAAAATTAATTAAAGACTTCCTCGAACGATATGGTAAACAGAGAGCAATAATTTTAATTGATGAATTTGCCGAAGCTCACCAAATTAATGCCGAACAGCAGCAGCTAATTCAGGATTCGATATATAACAAAATTTTACCTATGCAAAAATATTTATTAGCCAAAATTCATTTGTTTTTGAGACTCTATCTTCGCCCACAATACCTTGACGGCAACAGAGTAACTATGGAATTCATAGAAGAAGATATAAAATTAATAACTAATTATGACATAACAAAATTTATGCGCACCGCAAAAAACATATTCACAGCAATACCAAGCCAACATGTGTTGACAACCACCGAACAAGATCAACATATTCAAGAATTATTTTTTATTCAATGCGAAAATATGATTATTCAGAAAAAAAGAGAAACAACAAATTTGACCGAAACAATAAAACAACGTGTTCAAAAAATTAATCAGGCGGTTTTGGATGTGGTAGGCACAAGATCTAATGTGCAGCAAGAATTTATTGACAAGAAACAACTATTGAACACTGAACTAATTATTACTAATAATAATGAACTTAAACAACATCTAGAAAAAATGCTACTTGATTCTTTAGCTGCAGCACAAGCATACAAAGAAAAAATCCAGATAAAAAAAACAGTAACAACTGTA
>DITK01000051.1 GCA_002422785.1 Francisellaceae bacterium UBA6186 | reverse complement strand
ATTATGATCGAGTGGAAGTGATAGAAAGAGCGCAACAGGGCCTTAATGTTGCCCTATCTGAGTATGCACCCGGTAAATTAATTGTTTTAAATAAACTTACTTATCGTATTGCATGTGTAGCAGCTAATAAACCGCATACAGAACAAGATCGTGCAAAAAAGTTATTTACCCAGGCTAAAACTTATAATCACTGCCATGAGTGTTTTTACACGCTGCCAACTAAAGAATTGAATGAAGATATACAGAGAAATTGCCCTATTTGTGATAGCAATAAGTACGAGGCTATTACTGTAATCCAGCCGGAAATGGTTTTTCCTGAAAACTCTAAACCAATAGACGAGCGGGATGATGAGCAAATTTTCACTTCAGCTACTAATGCTCAATTACCTGTAGCAAAAGATGAAAAGTATGAATGGGAAATTTTAAATGATGTATTAAAATATTCACATGCTACAAGCCAGAATTTAATAATGTTGAATAAAGGCGAATCCAAAAGCGATGAATTTGTAGGATTCGAGGTTTGCACTTTATGCGGAGATACTTTGCCTGGAGGATCTGAAACGGGTAAACCGCATAAAAGACACTATTTAATTGAAGGGCCGCGACATATCAAAGACTGTGAAGGTATATATAAAAACGTAAATTTAGGTTATTCATTTTCATCAGATGTATTTTTAATGCGAATATCTCTTGAAAAACCTTTGGATATTAATTTAAAAAATAATGTTAGTAAAAAAGCTTTGGAAGATGGCCTGCTTTCATTGTGCGAGTCTATAAGTATGGCATCTTGCCATGTATTGGATATTGATCCAAGAGAATTAAAATCTGGATATCGTTTAATAAATATAAAAGACAAACTATATGCAGATATATTTATATACGATAGTATAGCGGGTGGTGCAGGTTATTCATCTATGGCTGGCCAGAAAATTGAAGAAATTTTAGATGATTCTCAAGAAGTATTAAATACTTGCGACTGCTTGTCTTCATGTCAAAAATGCTTAAGGCACTATGGTAATAAGCATTATCATACAAGCCTTGATAGAAAGCTCGCATTAATATTACTGAATTATGCACGATATGAAACTTTACCGGAAATTAAATCTATAAGCGAGCAGCAACAAGAGCTATCTATTTTGAAAGAAATATTAGAACTAGAAGGATGGGATGTAATAGAAAACGAACTAATACCACTTTGTATGCGAAGAAATAACAAAATTATAAAATTCTCTTCTTCTCCATCTTTATTTGATCCACAAGAATTAAACCATCCTTTAAAGGATGAGTGCAGTATAGTAAGCTCTTATAGATTAGATAATGATATTACAGGTGTTTTCTCGGAGGTAGGATAAATGACTGCTGTAATCAATTTATCCCCCTTATCAATAAACTTAAAACGCAAAATACGGGCGCATTTAAAGAATTTAGGCTTTGTAAAGGATGAAAACGGCAATCTGGTTCCTCCTAACCTGTCTAAGGATACTTATCGTAAAATGCATTCTCAACATAGAAAGCAAAAGTTAGAGAAAAACAAACTATTCTTAGAAAAGAATTCTACAAAACTTATAAAATTCTTTGCATCTGGCAGCGATATTGATGTTAACAAAATAAATCCAAGAATAGAATTAATACTACCTAACACTATACAATCTGATCTATTTAGGTTTGCATCCCTATATTGGCAAGTACCTGTTTCAGAGGGATACGGTAGACGTATCAGATTTTTGGTATGGGATGATTATAATGATAAAATAATTGGCATATTTGCACTCGGTGATGCTGTTTTTAATTTAAAAGTGCGAGATAATTTAATTGGCTGGGATCATGCAAGAAGATCCGAAGCTTTAGTAAATATGATGGATGCATATGTTTTAGGGGCTCTTCCTCCCTATAACCAACTACTTGGTGGAAAATTAATTGCATGTTTATTGAAATCAAAGGAAGTCAAAAATGCTTTTAAAGAAAAGTATAAAAGCTCTACTGGAATTATTTCTGGAAAAGCTAAAAAAGCAGATTTAGTTTTAATATCAACAACTTCTTCACTAGGTAAATCATCTGTTTATAATAGGCTTAAATTAAATAATGAAGAATACTTTCAGCCCATAGGATACACCTCAGGGTTTGGGCATTTTCATATACCAGATTCATTATTTGAAGATATGAGAGCATACTTAGATAATTTAGGTGATAAATATGCTCATAATTTTAGCTATGGGCAAGGGCCAAACTGGAGAATGCGCACTATAAGAAAGGTCTTAAACCTTCTGGGCATGCCAGATTCTATAAACAATCATGGGTTACCACGTGAGGTTTTTTTAGTCCATTTAGCTTCCAACTGTTATCCAATATTAGTTGGCACAGAAAAAGAACCAAATTATTCTAATTTAAAATCTGTTAAAGAAATCAGTAAAATTGCAATTGAGCGATGGATGATACCACGAGCAGAAAGAATGCCATTTTATAAAGAATGGAAAAATGAAGACTTACTCAAACATATTTATAATAATTATAGCTTGTTAGAAGGGCGCTACAAACAATCACATGGATTACGCACGAAATAAAGTAAATGGCAATATTGAAGAGGCAGCATCAGCTTTAAAAGCAAATGCTTATGTATATGAGTGCCCGGTATGTAACACCCCAGTAAACCTTAGGGGTGGAAAAATAAAGAAAAAGTATTTTTCTCATGTAAATGGCTTAGCAAATAATGATTGTGAAAATTACCACCCATCAAATTATAGTACAGATGCTTTTAATCCTATTACTTTTCAAACAGGTATTATTGATAGTTCTCAATTAGCTTTTCGCCCTAATTTTATTGTATCTATTGATGAAAATGAATGTGCTAGTTTTTACATAAAACTACCCTACTTAAGAAATGTATCTTGGTTTGATGGTGAGGTACTATTTGATGGGAAATTTGGTCAAAAAACAATTAATAAAGATACTTTTATAAAAGACATCTATTTACCAGTAAATTTATCTAATCATACATATGAATTTGCCAAGACTGGCAATGTTCCTCATGAAATATGGCAATTTCTTGAATTAGGCATAAATGGCGTAAATAAAGAAAGTAATACAATTTTTTCATATTCAATTTCTGGCGGAAAGAAGTTAGATACTAGTGAAGCAATATACAGAGGCAATGAATATTTAGTTGTATTTCATGTAATGCTTCCATCTCAACGTTCTCTAGAGCGGCTTGAGAGTCACATTGACGTTACAAGAGTTTGTTATGATTCAGATGAATGGTTAATATATAAGATAAAATTGCCAGAAAATGTATTACGTTATGATTTGGAACAATGTTTATCTAATTTAATAAAGAATCCAATTAAGGATAAGCCACCTGAAATTAAATTTTATAATACATATCCTACGCACATTAGTAAGGAAGGTACTTTTGTATTTCCTAAATCAACAGAGAACATATGGCTCCAGTACTCCAATCCCCAATTATCTATTTCAGTAGTAAATAAAAGTTTTTGTAAAATAAAATCTGAGAATTTTACAGAAGATTATTTATTCCAAGTTTATTTTGAATCAGAACCTGAAGGTGAGATATGTATATGTATTAATGACGACCCAGTTTTATATATTACATTTGAAGGTAATAAATTATATAACCCACGAGGAATAATAATAAGACATAATGACTGTGATACTGAATTATATTCAGCAAAGGATTTACTTGAATTGCCTATAAACGATCACTCCTCTATAGAAATAATATTACCTACTTCTAAAGCTAATATAATTAAAATAAATGGTAAAAAATTAGACTCTGAAAAAGAGTTTTTTAATACACTTTCTAAATATAAGAATAATGTTTTAATAGAGGCAGATAACTTTGGTTACCTGTTAATTAGAGATAAGGTTTCTACAGCCAACCGTGCGAATTCGCTGCCGGAAGAGATTTATAATAATATTCAACATATTATTTCATTAAGTTCTTTGCAACCTAATGGAAGAAAAACATTTTTTCCTTGCCAGGATTCAAGTTGGTGGAATAGAATGCCCACTGAAGTACTGGTGCTACGCACAGGGTGTTGGAGTGCAAATTACTTACCTATTCTTATTTCATTAAAGAACAAATTGCATAACATCTATGGAAATTAGTAGCAAAGTTTTTACAAAATTAATAATAACTTTAATGCCCAGTGAACAAGCTGAGTGCTATAAAAAGACGCGCACTTTACTAATTCGAGCCAATGAAAAAGTTCAAAATGCACCACGTAATCCTAAAGCCTTTACAGCATTGATGAAAAAACTTAAAGCTCCAGGAATAAGAATAGTGCTTGCTTGGGTTGCAAAAAATATTATTTCTGATGAAGAAGATTATACCCAGGTATTTAATGAATTAATGGAAACGGATAAATTATCCAGGCAAGATATAACTAAAGAAAAAACTATTAGAATAATAAAAATGCGTAGAGCATTATTGGTAGGTATTGCTAATAATAAAGTTCCTACTGAAATAATAGAAAAACTAAATAATTTATTTTTGCAGAGCAATTTGACTTCTGAAAGTAATAATGAAAATTTATCTACAGAAGAAATTTCTGAGGAAGTCTTAATAAATCCCATAAAATTGTTATGTGAAATTGCTTTAAATGAAGGTGTAACAAATAGCCAAAAAGAAGATGGCTCATTATTTAAATTTGTGCAGGGATTAAACTTTATTAGAAATGATGATTTATCTTCATTAGACAATATTATTTCTGCTCTTGATGAGAATGATATACATTATAGCTATTTATATGAGTGTCGCGCTAAAGTTGCAAATAAACTTGCAATAAATGCACTGCCAAAAAAGGGACTTCTTATTGAAAAAGAAAAGGAATATAGGCATGAAGATATCAATATTGAAGAAGTAGTATGGTTATGCCGTTGTAATAACATATTTGGCTCTAATGCTTATTTTAATCCCCTAGGTTATTTAAAAGATAATGCATTGATTATAGTTCCAGCAACTGATCTAAAAGAATTACTTCCTACAGAAGGTCGAGTGATAGCGCATTCGGATAAAATAGGTAAATTACCTCAAGAGAATGAAGTTTCTTTTTGGAATATTGAACATTACCTAACAGACAAATCTATTAAAGTTAAAGCCAAATCTAAGATTACCAAAAGAGATATATACGAAGTTATTGAAATACCGTACAAATCTAGCGACGCAGAAAACGTTAGATATTGGATACAGAATGAATGCCCTAATTTAGTTAATAAAACAATTTTCCTATTAGAGGACGATATTTTAATTAAACCTAGAGTAATACCTCTTGACCCAAAAAATATTGATTTCAATGAATCTCTAAGCCTTTGGCATTTTTTACCAGCATATAAAATTGCAGGAAAAACATATATACTAGGGCCGCTTCCAAAACATGACGATCTCTATAGTTGTGAAGAATTAGATTCCTCTTTAAGAAAAATAATAAAACAAAGCATTGAACAAAATAACTTTCCAAACTTATCAAAAGCACAAATTAAAGAATTTACAAATACACTTAATGAGGCCTCAAATTTTAATAAATTACAGATAGAAAGAATTAAGGAATATTTAACTAATACAAGTGCTAATGTTAACAATATTGATAATATTGTTGCAGATTTGCTTAAATTGAAGGTTGTTCAAGACGGCATTGCTGCAGAAAAAGAAAAGATAATTGATGATTTTAACAAAGGACATGCTGAACATAATAAGGAACTTAACGCGCTTATTGAGGAAAAGAAAGTTCAGGAAAAACTTATAGAATCAACGAAACAGGAACTTACTAAATTATCTAATTCTCTTTCAAGCACAATCCAGTCTGCATTTATAAAAGCAAAAGATAATGGCATAGCAATTTTAGCAGAGAATGCTTTATTTCAGGCGTTATTACCTCACAATGTATCAAATAACAAAGTTAATATAACTGATCAAATCCATATAATAAATGTTCCAAAAATTGAGCTTTCATCACAAAACTTACTAAGGTCATTGGGCTTAGATAAGAAAGATTCCCGGATTCTATACACTTTGATAAAAAATGCTATCAAGGAAGGTTTTATAATATCTTTAAAAGGATTTTCTTCTGATTACTTTGCGCAATCTCTAGCAAGCGAATTGGCGCATGATAATATATGTGCAATTGAGATTCCTTTCGGAGTATCAGAGAGTTCATTTATTCAAGAATCTATTTATACAGCTTTGGCGAACAATGATTGTTTTATAATTAAATCGATTAATAGATGCCCAGCTAATATGGTAGCTAAAAAATTAGAAACTATGATTATAAGCAACTGGGTAAGTGGAGAATCTAAAAGTTTGAATTGCATTGTTACTCTAGCAGATGATGATAGTTGCTTCACTATGCCGGATAAGTATAAATTTCTTGGCCCTATAATTGATATTGATGCATCTATTTCAGAAAATTCTACTCACAATATATTAGATTACTTTATAGATTTAAAATCAAATCCATCTATTAATAATCGTATTCCTAAGATATGGTTAGATAAAATCATCTCATTAATCAAAGTAACTATTGAAAATGACCCTGATGATTTATCAATAGTGTCTAAATATATGCAAAACTTTTTTATTCCTGGTTTTATTTTAGATGAGCTTAATTTGCTGAAAGTGAGTAATTAAAGAATCGCCTATAAAATGCTATATGTAATGACATACTTTAAGTTACTTTAAGATTCCAAGTTATTGTTACAAAGAATATCTTGTTGGTACTTATGTTGGTATGTGTCTAGTTCGAACTGGGAATTAATATTTAATATCAGAATGTTGTTTTTCAATTACCTATCCTTCCCGGGCCATAGCCAACTTTTTCTGCAAGTCCATCCACCACCTCGAACAACATACTGATTTATTTGCATTTTCTAATGTTATTATGGACTATTTTCAGTGGACTTTAATATTTCACTTCATTTAAAATCAGTTAAATTTACCGCTCATACCATTCTCTGTATTAT
The DNA here is from genome assembly GCA_002422785.1 of Francisellaceae bacterium UBA6186. GTDB lineage: Bacteria > Pseudomonadota > Gammaproteobacteria > UBA6186 > Azoamicaceae > UBA6186. The sequence continues at coordinate 1,136 of DITK01000051.1, read as the reverse complement.
GCCTGCAAACGGCATTCTCGCAATATTTCCTTATATATCAACAAGTTATTATATTGCGCGCAACTGGACTTTTTATAAAAAAGTCCAGTATTCAACTATTTGATTTTCCTAATTTTTTATTATCGCCCATATGATTCCTTGGTTTATGAAATGCCTACTAACGAAATTTTATATAAATCCGGACACTTTTCTGCATTTTGGAGATATCCCTTTATATAAGCATACTGAAACCATTACCAAACTAAAGGAGAAAATATGCAAATTCCAGATAACCAAACAGATAAATTCCAGAATCTTACCAATGCTATAGCGGAAGGAGTGGTATCCTTAAACAACGCAAATAAGTTAAATTATAATAGTGAGCCAAATAACCATAATTTCCAACATGAATTTACAGAAATAGATAATTTTACAATAGTAGAATTAAAGCAAAAATGGTGCGAGCTATATAATTGCAAAACTGCGCCTGGTTTCAGCAAAACCGTATTTATCTACAAACTGAAATATCGCTTGCAGGAACTTATTTATGGCGGATTATCTTTAGAAGCTAAGCAGTTACTAAAAGCTGCAATAAATGAACATATTTTAAATAAGCCCCAAAAACCTGAATATTTTAGGTCATACCCCACAGGCACAATAATAACCAGGCATTACCAATGCAAAAAATATGCAGTTACAATCCTGCAAAATGGTTATTCTTACAACGGAGTTACCTATAAGAACCTTACCGCAGTCGTAAAAAAGATTACAGGTACCAGATATTGGTCCGGTGCCAGATTTTTTGGTTTAGAAAAATAAAGGGTACTTTTATGGATAAAATGAAAAATAAAACTATACGCTGTGCAATTTATACCCGCGTATCAGACAATGATGGCCTTGAACACTTAGTCACATCTGTTGAAGCGCAATACGCAGCTTGCGTAGAATATATAAAAATACATAAAGAAAATGGATGGATTCTGCTACCAGGTAACTATGCTGATGAAGGTTATAGAGGGGCAATAACCAATCGCCCTGCTTTTAATAGGTTAAGGCAGGATATTATAGCGAGAAAAATCGACATGGTGGTTGTGTATAGGTATGATAGGATTGCCCGTGATATCCGTAACCATATAATTATCCCAACTGCTAAACCT
>DITK01000019.1 GCA_002422785.1 Francisellaceae bacterium UBA6186 | reverse complement strand
CTGAGGAAATTTATTGATTAATTGTTTACGACAAGCTCTAGTACAATCCTCTACTGCCCAGCTTGGCGAACTGGAACAGCCTATAAAAGCATATTTTTTGTTTGCTAGTTTTTTAATTTTTGATTTGCTTTTTGGTGGATACAACATAATAGCTACATAAGTATTCGACTCAACAGTTAATTGTAGTTTTTGACCACGCACTAGATCTTTACCTAAAATATGCTTTTCTAATTTTCCATTTGGATAGATCATAATGACTTGCATAGGCCAACCTAAATAATGATGATATTGTTTGGTGGCTGTAGTTGCATGAAATTTCAATAAATCACCTTCTGGTAATAAGTAATAAATACTAGAGAATAAAGTATATTTTTCTGCATTAAATCCCACCGTTGGCAAACAATTTTTTTCGATTGGCAGGGAAGATTTATAACTTGCAGCATAATAACCACTAGTGCCGCCTGGGTATAAAGTTAAATCAAATGTTTTGATTACATCTAGCATACCTGGTAGTTTGTTAGTATTTGCTACAACACAGTTGGTTGTTAGCAATAAAACAGTTACAAATAGAAAAAATATATGTTTAAGCCGCATAGCTACCTTTTGTATATAAAGATTAATTGGATTGTTGCAGTTTTTGAGTTAATAAGGTATTTCCTAGTAAACAAGCAATAGTCATAGGACCTACACCTCCTGGAACTTTAGTTATCCAAGCGGCATTTTGTTTAGCCATTTCAAAATCTACATCTCCTGTTAATTTATCATTTAATTTACTGATCCCAACATCAATAACAATACTACCAGGCTTAATCCAATCGCCTTTTATTAAATGCGGCTGACCGGTGGCTGAAATTAATAGATCTGCATTAGCAACAAACAATTTTAGATCAACAGTATTTTTATTACAAATAGTTACAGTGCAACCTGCATTAACTAAACATAAAGCCATTGGTTTACCAACAATGTTAGATGATCCTACTATCGTAACTTTTTTACCTAATAAATCAACTTCAGTTACAGCTAGTAATTTCATGATACCAAGAGGGGTACATGGCTGTAACACTGGCCAACCTTGAGTTAAAAATCCAATGTTTTGCGGATGAAAACCATCTACATCTTTTTTGGGATCAATTGATGAAACAATGGTTGCCAAATTTATATAATATGGTAATGGTAATTGTACTAATATCGCATTTATTTCATTATTTTGATTTAAACTATTAATTATAGCCAGCAATTCTTGCTCCGTAATATGAGTATCAAAATTAAAAAATTTACAAACAATGCCTACTTTTCGACAGGCTAAAAGTTTATTTTTCACATAAACAGCAGATGCATGATCATCACCAATTAAAATTACAGCTAAAACTGGTGGTAATATACCCATATTTTTTCTACACAATATTTCTCTATTAACTTCTTCTAAAATATTTTGAGAAATTATTTTTCCATCTAATATTTTCGCTGACACGTAAATCCTATATAGCTTATTCCAAATATATACTAGATTTAATTAAATCTAACTAATCTTTTAGCAACCAAAATATTATCTTCGATAACCTCACCAACCCCTAATAACTCATTATTACTATAATTAATCAAACAAATCAAACTATTACAACCAAATTTCAACTCAAGATCATCTAAATAAACTCTTTTACCTTGTTGCAATAATACCGCATCTATTTGATTAATTTTTAATACTGGCAAATTGGCTAAACAAATTTCTACTGGTAATAATATTTGCTCTAAATTGGTAGAATAATTTGCTAATTCTGCAACAGTCACCATATTTTCAGGTAAAAAATTACCAACAACAGTACGCCTTAAAGTTGCAACGGTAGCTAAACAATTTAATTGAACTGCAATATCTTCAACTAATGATCTAATATAGGTTCCCTTACTACAATAAACTTCCAAACTAATTTGTTGTTTTACATGACATATATTTAATAATTTAATATTATAAATTTTAATCATTCTTGGTAATGGGATAATGTTTATTGTTTCAGATTTTTTTTTAGCAATTCTGGCTATTTTATATAATGGCACACCGTTTTGTTTAATAGCCGAATATATTGGTGGTATTTGTGAAATTTCCCCCAGAAATCCTGTTAATACTTTATTAATGTGTAACTCAGTAAAATCATAAGTTTTACTATTATCATCGGTAGCTATAATAGAACCATCTAAATCACCAGTATCAGTTTTAACCCCCAATTGCATAGTGACTAAATATTTTTTATCGGCATTCAATAAAAATCCAGAAAATTTAGTAGCTTCACCAAAACAAATTGGTAACATACCAGTTGCTAACGGATCTAAACTGCCGGTATGGCCAACTTTAATATGTTTAGCATTAAATAAACGCTTAACACGCTGTAGAGCAGAATTAGAGGTAAGACCAGGTGGTTTATCTAATAATAAAACTCCATTTAATTCCCTTAATTTTTTCATCAATTAATCGTTATGCTGGTTATAATCTTTAGTGGCAACAAGATTAATTTTAGCAAATAATTCATCCATTTTAATTCCATGAGCAGTATTTTCATCATAAAAAAATTTCAATTCAGGGATTTTACGTAATGACATTCTAGTTGCTAATTGAACGCGTAAAAAATTGCTAGCATTTTTTAAAATTTTTAAAATCTGCTTGATATTTTTTGCTGCTAAATCATTATCTAATGCTATTTTAGTAAAATTAGTGAAATAAACTCTAGCTATAGACAAATCATGGGATAATTTTACATTAGTAATAGTAAGCTTATCTAACCTGGGATCTTGGCAAAATTTAACAATAATAACTGCCAACTCTTTGTGAATCACATCAGCTACTCTTTCTGAACGTAAAAATTTTTTATTTTGCTGCATACTACTGTTTTAACTCAGCAACTGTTGTTTTAGTGGGTTTATTTACAGGTATTATCTCAAATACTTCAATTTGATCTTTAATTTTAACATCGTTATAATTTTTAACCCCAATACCACATTCTGTGCCATTACGTACTTCGCTAACATTTTCTTTAAAACGACGTAACGACTCTAGTTCTCCGGTATAAATAACTACATTATCTCTTAAAACTCTAATTGGACTGCCTCTTTTAATTAAACCTTCTTTAACTAAACAGCCAGCAACGGTACCAAATTTACTTGATCTAAATACATCTCTTACTTCTGCAACTCCAATAATTCTTTCTTTGACCGGCACCACAGTATTGCCATCTACTACTTCCTGAACAGCATTAATCAAATCATAAATAATACTATAATAATTAAATTCTTTTTCTTGTGATTTAGCCAAAACTTTAGCTTGAGCTTCGGCACGAACATTAAATCCTAATAAAAATGCCTTAGATGCCAAGGCCAAATTTACATCTGATTCATTGAAACCACCAACTGATTTACAAATAATATTAATTTTTACTGTTTCGGTAGATAATTTTTCTAAGGCATCAGCAATAGCTTCGACCGATCCTTGAACATCTGCTTTTAACACCAGATTAATTGTCTTTAAATCACTAGATTGCTGCATTTTGTCCATAAATCCAGAAAATTTTACTGCGTGTTGACGCAATAATATTTCTTCTTTTTTAACTGTTTGCCTACGGTCAGCAACTTCTTTAGCTGTTCTTTCATCTGATACAACTTGAAATTTATCTCCGGCCAAAGGAGCATAACTTAATCCTAAGACCTCGACCGGCATACATGGTCCTGCTTTTTCTATATGAATGCCCTTATCATTTCTTAATGATCGAATCTTACCGCACTCTAACCCGGCTAAAACAATATCTCCTTTGTTTAAAGTACCAGTTTGAACTAACAAAGTAGCAACTATTCCACCACGAACTTTATCTAACGATGATTCTATGATTACTCCTTGTGCAGCACCAATATAAGGTGCTTTTAATTCTAACATTTCAGCTTGCAACATTATGGCTTCTAACAAATTATCGATACCAAGTCCAGTTTTAGCAGAAATTTTAACAAAAATATTGTCTCCACCCCAGTCTTCTGGCATAACACCATGCTGAGATAAATCATTTATAACTTTATCAGGATCAGCATCAGGTTTATCCATTTTATTAATTGCAACAATAATAGGCACAGATGCAGCTTTAGCATGCTGAATTGCTTCTATAGTTTGTGGCATAACACTATCATCTGCGGCAACTACTAATACTACTATATCTGTACAGTTAGCTCCTCTGGCACGCATAGCAGTAAAAGCAGAGTGACCAGGAGTATCTAAAAAAGTTATCATCCCATGATTTTTAGTTGGCACCTGATAAGCACCAATATGCTGAGTAATTCCGCCTGATTCTTTGGCTGTCACTCTAGTACTTCTGATATAATCTAGCAAAGAAGTCTTACCATGATCAACATGTCCCATCACAGTGACAATAGGCGGTCTTGGTTGTAGCTCGCAATTATAGTCTATAAAAATACTGTCTTCTAATTGTTGTGGATTTGTCAACACAACTGTATGCCCCATCTCTTCAACCACTAAAGAAGCAGTTTCTTGATCAAGGGATTGATTAATACTAGCCATAATACCCATCTTAATCAGAACCTTGATTAAGTCAGAAGACTTTAACGACATTTTTTGAGCTAATTCCGCAACAGTAATACTATCTGACAATTCTATTTGATATTTAATTGGTATAGTTGGTTTCTCAAAAGCATGTAAATTACGATGTGGTAAACGAGCTTTTTCTAATTTATGAGGAGTTTTTATTTTACGAGTTAAAATATTTTTTTCAACTGGTGCAATTTCTATTTCCTCTTCAAGATCGTCATCTACTACTGCAGATAATAAATTTAAATTGATTTTAGTATTTGTTGCAGTCTTTTCTTTATCTTTGATAATTTTAGACTTAAGTTTTTTGGTAGCTTTTGCATCTTCATCTGCAATTGAATTATCTTTATCTTTTTTATCTTTCTTATCTTTCTTATTTTTAGATCCTTTAGCATTTTGTAAATTTTGTTGATCATCAACAGTAGCTTCTAAACTTACTGGATTATTAGATAAATTATTTGCTACAAGCTGATCTTTAGAAACATTTGGTTGATCAACTAATAATTTTTTAATGTCGTTAAGATTTTGATCGTTTTGCTGATATTCTCCAGTAGCTGTTGTATTTTGGATATCCGATTCATTAGTTATAGGTAATTCAGTTGTTTCATTTTTTTTACTTTCTATTTCTTCCTTAACATAAACTCGTCTATTTTTTCTAACTACATTAACTGTTGAATTGCCGCCAGAAGCACTTTTAACCTTAATTTGACTGACACTAGAACGACGCTTTAAAGATATTTTAGCTGATGCTGTATTTTGAGTAGTATTTTTTAATAAATCTAACAATTGCGTCTCTTGTTCATGAGTTACAGGATCAGTAGTATTAGCAATATTGACCCCAACGAGCTTTAATTTCTCGATAAGAGTATCTACTTGAACATTACCTAATTTTTTAGCTAATTCTCCAACAGTTGTATTTTTATTCACTTAATATTACTCCCAATAAAACTTTCGTCGTAATTCATAAAGCTTTATATAATCCTATTTAAACCAATGCGCTCTGGCTGCCATTATTAATTTAGCAGCTAATTCATTATCTATCTTGCAAATTTCCAATAAATCATCAATCGACAATTCTGCTAAATCATCTCTAGTTAAAATGTTAGATTTTTTTAATTGCTGTAACAAATCAATATTTATTCCGTCTAGACTTTCTAAACTTTCAACAACTTCATTAGCAACATTGTGATTCGATTCCAAATTTTGTTTAGCTATTTCGTCATTTAACAAGGCATTCTTGGCAGAAGATCTTAATACCGTAACTACCTCATCATCAAATCCCTCTATTTCTAATAGTTCTTGCACTGGTACATATGCTATTTCTTCGATACTAGCAAAGCCTTCACTAATTAAAACCTGCGCTAAATCTTCATCTACTTGTAGTTTATCCATAAAAATATTTTTTAATTCATTAATTTCATTAGCATTTTTATTATTAGCTTCCGTGGTACCCATAACATTTAAGTCCCAACCAACAAGAGAACTTGCCAACATTATATTTTGTCCACTTTTACCTATGGCTTGCGGTAAATATTCATCTTTAACTGCAATATCAATTACTTTAGTTTCTTCATCAATAACTATAGAAACTATCTCGGCTGGAGCTATGGCATTCATTACGAATTGAGCTGTATCATCTGACCATAGAACAATATCTATGCGTTCGCCCCCTAATTCATTCGAAACAGCCTGCACTCTAGAGCCACGCATACCAACACTAGCACCAATCGGATCAATTCTACCATCATTAGTCTTGACCGCAATTTTAGCTCTAATACCAGGCTCCCTGGCCGTAGCTTTTATTTCAATGATTCCTTCACCAATTTCTGGAACTTCAATTTTAAAGAGTTCTACTAACATCCCATTGTTAGTACGACTAAGCTGCATTTGTGGACCTTTGGCATCACTAACAACTTGAGATAAATAAGACTTTACCCTATCACCAACACGAAAAGACTCTTTTGGTAACATATGTTCTCTAGACAATAGCCCTTCAGCATTCCCACCTAAATCAACGATTATACCATCTCTAATGGTTTTTTTTACAACACCAGTTACTAATTCTCCTACTTTTTTGCTGAACTCGTGTGCCACTAAATCTTTTTCTGCCATTCTAACATTTTGAATAATTACTTGCTTAGCTGTTTGAGCTGCAATCCTTCCAAAATCTATAGACTCCATTTCATCTTCTACTTTATCACCAACCACAATAGTAGGATTATCTAATCTAGCTGCACTAACCGTGATTTGCGTTAAAGGCGACGACATGGGTTCAAAATTTTTAGGATCATCAATTACTGTCCAAACCCTAAAAGTTGAATATTTACCAGTTTTTCTATCAATATGCACCCTCACATCGATATCAGTGCCATGTTTTTTTTTAGTAGCAGAAACAAGAGCCGCTTCTAGGGTTTCAAAAATAACCTCTTCTGAAATGCCCTTTTGATTAGAAACTGCATCAACAATCATCTTCAGTGGTATTTCTTTGCTCATTTTTATCTCACCCATAAATTATAATTTACGATAAATTAAATTTGCTTTAGCAATATTATCAAAATCAAAATATAAATTTTGCCCATCTACTTCTAAAAACACCCTATTAAGAACATGATCTACAGAACATAACAATCCAATAAAATTGCTTTTACCATTCAATGGCACAGCTACACGCAACTTAACTTCTCTTCCAATATATCGCTCAAATTGCAACAAATTAAATAACCTTCTCTCTACACCTGGAGAGGAAACCTCTAAAACATAATCACCTAAGTTTAAGTTTGGATAAACACTTAGACATTTATTTAAATGGTAACTAATTTTTCCACAATCATCCAACGTAATACCTGACTTGTTAATAACCGTATCAATATTATTAGCAGCAATTTCCGCATTAAGAAAAACATCTGCATAAACTCTTAACGCTCGCGGATTACTATGGTTATCAAACTCCACACCAATACATTCGAACCCTAAGGCACTTATTTCGCTAGCAATTAATTTTTCTATGTCTGCATTAAAACCCATTACCACTAGTTTTTCTTTACCCCTATTAGCAAGAAAGCGCCCATGGCGCCTTCTGCTTTTCAATAACTTTAACTTACAAAAAATTGGTAGCGGGGGCAGGATTTGNNTGCCAGACTGCTCCACCCCGCAATTATGTTAAGCATTTTAACGAAAGTAGAGCAATATGTAAACCCCTACCGTGCGGTATGAGAAAGATAGTTTTTTATTTATTTGTTAGTTAATTAGTTGATTAGTTAATTAATCTTGGGGGTATTTTTTTATCAATAGCTTCTCTTGCTCGAAAAATTCTCGATCGAACAGTACCTACCGGACACTCCATGACGGCTGCAATTTCTTCGTATGTTAATTCTTCTACTTCTCTTAAAAGGATGGTCTTTTTAAGATCTTCTGGTAAATTGTTTATCATCGCAAAAAAAATATTTTTTAATTCTTTATTAACAATCGAATTATCTAAATTACTACCTTCTATTGCAAGGTTTTTAACAAAATAATATGACTGATCATGACTTTCTAATACATCAAAACTATATTCTGGTAAATAACGGTTTTTATCTATAACATAACTTTTAGCAGTATTGATAGCAATTTTATATAACCAAGTATAGAAAGAACTTTTATACTTAAAATTATCTAATCCTTTATATGCCTTAATAAAAATTTCTTGCACCACATCTAAAGATTCGCTTGGATCTTTAACATAACTAACTATTAGTTTTAAAATTTTATACTGATATTTTAAAACTAATAAATTAAATGCAGCCTTATCTCCGCTTTGTACCGCTTGAATTAATGATAAATCTTGATCAGGTTTCTGTTGCATATAATTATATTTCATTATTTTAAAATGATTTTATTGTTAATATAAATATAGCGATTTTAAATTAAACAAGTGCTGTATATGCCCGATAATTGATTTATTTCCACCCAAATTAACTATTATAATTTGGCAAAAAATTATATTTAGCCAATATAATTAAAGATTTAAACAAATCTTCGCTAACTTGACTTTTAAAAATGAAAAGTTTGAATTTTCTTAATTTGTTAGCGAAACATAATATAATCATATTATAACTAAAATAAGCAACCTTAATAAAATTAACTTTAATCTGCTTATTGTCTTTACTTAATAAAATTGATTTATTTATACTGGTTGTCAAATAAAATGCTGTTATTAAATTGTTTTTTAAATATTTTTTATAGTTTAACCAGCATGCTATAAAAAATATTATTATTTTAACCCATAAATTAATATCAGTTAAATATAATGCATATGCAATGATTATATTGTATATAATCAAGATCCATTTATTGTAATTATTATTACATAAATAACAAACCATAATTAAAGCTTACTTTGTTTGGCTATTAATATTATTAAATTACGTAATTCTATATCTATCGGCGAGGATTTAGCAATTAACCAATCAAACAAATCAGCATCGTTACATTGTAATAATTTTTCAAAAGTTTTTTGCATAGCTACTGACAAATCTTTATAACTATTTATAAAAAAATTTGATAATATCTCGTCTAACTCCAACATACCACGCCGACACTGCCAACGAATATGATTAATATTATGATTTAATTCTGCCATATATCATTCCTTTCAAATATTTAGTAGCATTATATCATGATACAACACAACACACTGCAAGAAAATTATCAGTTAATTGAAGTATCCGGCCACGATGCTGCTACTTTTTTACAAAAACAATTAACTTGTGATATCAATAAAATTTCTAACAAACCAAGTTTAGGATCAATCTGCAATATACAAGGAAGAGTAGAATGTATTTTTAAAATTTATAAAATACATAATAATTTTTATCTGCAAATCATTAAAGAACTGCTGGAAAAAACCATATATAATTTACATAAATATATTTTACGTGCTAAAGTAACTATACAAGCAATAGAGACCAAAATTAATAATATTCATAACCAAACTGATAATATATTATTTGAAGCTGCACAAATATCACAAAAAATCCCTGAAATTTATTTAACCACTACTGAAAAATTTCTGCCAAATAATATTAATTTAATTCAATTAGGCGCAGTCAGCTTAAACAAAGGATGTTATAAAGGTCAAGCTATTATTAACAGGATCCATTGTTTAGGAAAAACCAAAAAAGAATTAAAAGTTGTCTCTATCCATGCAACTGACAGCCACCATGAAGATATATTAATTCCTGGTAATAAATTAAACAATCCAGATATAACCATTGTACGATCTGTGGTAATAAATAATAATCATCAATTAGTTTTAGTGGAAGCCCCTGTTATATGATCTCAACCAATAAAAAATCTATAATTTTTATGCCTTACATTATATTAATCATCTTATTTTTTATAAATTTATTAACAACTTGGCCTGGCGGCATGACTCCGGATAGCTTTACTCAATACTATATAGCGCAATCTCAAATTTATAGCGATCATCATCCTGCCCTAATGTCTTTTGTATGGCACTATTTAGATATAATATATCAAGGACCAGGTTTAATGTTAGCATTTCATCTATTGCTGTTATATGGAGCTGCAGCTTATGGGGTTAGTATATTTATAAATTGTTGGATGGCTTATCTATTTGTAGCACTACCGTTGTTACCAATCGTTATCATATATTCTTTTAAAATCTGGAAAGACGTAGGATTTGCCTTTAGTTTTCTTATTGCATCCATGATGCTAAGTCATGCTATTGCTAAACAACGACCACTACATTTAATAGAACAACTATCTTTTTGGTTAATATTATTTTATGGCACCTGTGTAAAATTTCAAGCTCAGTATTGTGCCCCAATTATAATTGTCTTTTACGTAATACATCATTCCCAATTTTTTGCAAAAAATCTTAGTAAAACACTAATAGCTTTCGGTGTTATCATAGGCACATTTTATGGGAGTTTTTTTTATGTCAATAATATCCTGGTGCCTCCAGAACAAAAAAATAACTCTTGGCAGTATGTAAAAATGTATGATCTTGCGGCCATTAGTTTTGATTCTGGCACTATGTATATGCCAAAATTTTTATACACTAAGCATTTTACTACAGAAAAATTTCTCGCAACCTTTAATCATAAATCAGTTGATAATATAGTATTAGTAAAAGATGGTATTTTCAGAAGTGCTCTTAATTCGCAAGAATTAAATAATTTATGGTGGCAATGGGCTAAAACTGTTATCTCCCACCCACTACCGTATATGAAACATAGATCGATTAATATGGGATATTCACTTTTATCACTACCTGGGTTTAATTGTGTAAAAGATTTTCTTGATAATAGTTTTGATATCAACAGCATACAATATAAAACATTATATTACACCGCTAGATTAATCAGCTATTTTCTAGTCGGACATATTTTAATAGCTATTGTGAGTATGGCTTATTTATATTTAGGAATCATAACATTAAAAGCAACTTGGGCTGCATTTCCTCTGATTATGCTTAATTCGGTTAATTTTATGATCATATCAACGCTGTTTTTTTGTTCAATGGCAGGAACTCCTCGCTATACTTATATTGTTGCTTGCTTAACTAGCGCATCGCATGCTTTTGCTTGGGTTTGTTTCCAGCATCACTTATCACTTGGCCGCATATGCGGAAATAAGATGACATCTCGAATAGAACTTTGATCGGTAAACAACATTACTAATCTATCTATACCGATCCCTTCCCCGGCACTTGGCGGTAAACCATATTCTAATGCAGTAACATAATCTTGATCATAATGCATGGCTTCTAAATCACCTGCATCTTTAAGAGATGCTTGTTTTAAAAAACGCTCTTTTTGATCGACAGGATCGTTAAGCTCGGAAAATCCATTAGCAATTTCTCTACCAGCAATATATAATTCAAACCGATCGGTTAAATTTGGGTTATTATCAGAACGCCTTGCTAATGGTGAAATTTCTATTGGATAATCTATAATAAATGTTGGTTCTAATAAATGCTGTTCTACTGTTTTATCGTATAATATACACTGCAAGTCGCCGATACTACTATTAGAAAAATCAATATTATCTACTGTAATCTTATTCTTTTGCATATATGCTTGTAATTTATGTTGATCATCTATATCCGTAATAGACAACTCAGAATTATATTTTTGTATAGCCTGTTTAAAAGTCAATCTATGAAATGGTTTAGAAAAATCATACTGATTATTCTGATAAGTAACCACTTGAGTTCCTAGAACTTTTTCAGCCAAAATTTTAAATAGATTTTCGGTTAAATTCATAAGATCTTTATAATCAGCAAACGCTTGATAAAATTCTATCATAGTGAATTCTGGATTATGCCTAGTAGATAAACCTTCGTTTCTGAAACTACGATTAATTTCATATACTTTTTCAAAACCACCAACCACTAACCGCTTCAAATACAATTCTGGCGAAATACGCAAATATAAATCCAATCCTAATGCATTATGATGAGTTATAAATGGACGAGCAGTAGCACCGCCTGGAATTACTTGCATCATTGGCGTTTCCACTTCTAAAAATTGTAATTCATTTAAATAATCTCTAATGCAATTAATAATTTTGGTTCTAGTTTGAAAAACTTTTCTAACAGTAGGATTAACTATTAAATCCAAATAACGTTGCCTATATCTGGTTTCTTGATCTTGCAAACCATGCCATTTTTCTGGTAATGCACGCAAAGATTTGGTTAACAATACAATTTGTGTAGCTTTTACTGATAATTCTTGCGTCTTGGTTTTAAATAAAATACCGCACACCCCAACTAAATCACCCAAATCCCAAGATTTAAATTGTTCGTAGGCATCAGCTAGCATGTCTTGCTGTAAATAAATTTGAATTTTACCCGACATGTCCTGTAATGTTATAAAACTGGCCTTACCCATAATTCTTCTTAATATAACTCTGCCAGCTACTGCTACCATAATATTTTTAACAACCAGCTCTTCATTAGTAAAATTATCATAAGCTGTATGAAGATCATAAGATAAATTTTCACGTTTAAAATTATTGGTCCACACATATCCAGCAGATCTTAATTTACCTAATTTTGCCAATCTTTCTGCATCTAAGTTGCCATTTGTTGGTTCTATATCAATTTTACTTTCTGTCATATAATAACACCCTTAATTGATCTTAATTTTTTTTTATATTAATGTTTTTTAAATTAGCCTCTAAAAATGGATCTATATATCCATCTAACACCTGTTGAGTATTAAAAATTTCTAAATTAGTGCGTACGTCTTTAATTCTAGATTGATCTAACACATAAGATCTGATTTGATTACCCCAACCTATATCTGTTTTTGCATCTTCTAATTTTTGTTTCTCTTTGTTTTTTTCTTGTATGATTAGATCATATAATTTAGATTTTAATTGCTTCATCGCATATGATCTGTTTTTATGTTGAGATCTATCACTTTGACATTGCACCACAACACCAGTTGGCAAATGAGTAATTCTAACTGCCGAATCTGTACGATTAACATGTTGACCACCAGCTCCTGACGCTCGGTAAGTATCTACTTTTAAATCAGAAGGATTAATATCAATATTAACATCGTCACTTACTTCTGGGTAAACGAACACCGCTGCAAAAGATGTATGCCGACGATTACCTGAATCAAATGGTGATTTACGTACTAATCTATGTACCCCTGTTTCGGTACGCAACCAACCATAAGCATAATTACCGGTTATTTTAATAGTTGCACTTTTAATGCCGGCAACATCTCCATCAGATATTTCCATAATTTCAGCTTTAAATTTTCTAGATTCTGCCCATCTTAAATACATACGTAATAAAATATTTGCCCAATCCTGAGCTTCGGTGCCACCTGATCCTGACTGAATATCTAAAAAAGTATTGTTTTGATCTAATTCTCCACAAAACATACATTCAAATTCTAATTTGCGAGCTGTAACTTGCAATTTTAGTATGTCTTGACAAATATCTTCGATACTTTCTTGATCTTGTAAATTTTTAGCCATTAACAATAATTCTTTAGCTTCTTTTAAGTTATTAGCAAATTGATAAATTGGCAATAAAGCTGTTTCTAATTGACTTTTTTCTTTGCTTAATATTTTAATCTTATCTTGATCCGACCAAGCATTCGGATCTGCCAGCTGAATTTTAATATTTTCTAAATTAGCTGATTTTTTATCAAAATCAATAAGATGTAATAATTGATCCTTAGTTAAAATTAATTCTTCTAATAAATCATTGAAATTTATATCTGCTATATTATTCATATCGCTGCATGCCAATTATTTGTAATTCACAACTTTTTTTATTACCAAAAGTACTTTTAAGTAAACTAAATGCGCACATTACTTTATCATTCTTAACAAATAAACATGGCGCATCAGCAGTATGCCTCATACTAAACCACACCCCCCTAAAAATTCTACCTTCAATATTTAAATTTACCCTAGCATGAGTACCATCACCAATAATTTTTATATCTTTCACGATTGCCATATTATGGAAAATGGGACTTTCAAAATCACGACCATATGGTTCTAAAATTTTCAAATCTTCTAAAAAATCTAAGTTTATCAACTCTGCGGGTAAAATACCATCAGATAAAATAACTGGACCTAAATTTACTATTTTTAATTGTTGCCGTGTCGCTTGTTCAAAAATCTCAGAAAATTTATTAAAATCATGGATCCTTAAAGTAACACCGCCAGCCCCTTTATGCCCGCCAAATGCAATTAACAATTGCGGATCTTGATTGGCAACATATTGCAAAGCATCTCTAACATGAAAATTTTCTATCCCACGCAAGGATCCGGTAATCAAATTTTCTTCAAACATTTTTGGAGCAAAAAAAGCGACTGGTCTACCAAAATAATCCTTAATTTTACTAGCAGAAATACCGTGCACGCCAGCATGTCCGTCGTGCAAAAAAATACAAACCGAACAACGATTAGCATCCACTTGTTGCTTAGCAGTTTTCAGCCCTTCTAAGGTAATGGTTTTTTGAATAGCACGACGCATAGTATTTTGTTGTTGTAAATGCTCTAACCAATTATGCGCTTCTAGTAAAGTTTCTGACAATAAAAAACTCACAGAACCAAACGCTGTTGCTAAACGCCCATCACTATTTAATAATGGCCCTATTTTAAACCCTAAATCCTCTACTTCAATTTTATTTGGCAAGATACTATTTAATGCCTGCCAACAAAATTTCTGCCTAGTATTAATTAGCTGTAATCCAAAGCGCACTACAGCTCGATTGCTATGACTTTTAGCAAAGCTAACACAATCTGCAACTGTGCCTACCGCTACATAATCCAAAGTATCAGTTAATTTAGGTACATTTTTATCTAAGTAACCAAATTTAATCAGTTCTAACCTAGTTGTAACCATTAATAACCAAGCTACCATACATCCTGCTATGTATGGATCATAATTGCAGTCTTCTCTAGTTGGATTGATAAATGCATAAGCACTAATCGGAAAACCTGACATTGGTATTTGATGATGATCAGTCACAATTACATCGATACTACCAGCTTTTAACTTAGCAATCCGCACTTCATCTGAAGAACCATTATCAGCAGTAATTAGCAAAGAAATTTTCGGATTATCTGCCAAAATTCTTTTAACAACTGGTTCCGACAAACCATAACCCTCGGTTAACCGATGTCCAATATATGATTTAATTAAGTTTTTTGGATGTTTAAAATGCTGAACTAAATTATGATAAATAACTGCATGACTGGTTTGGCCGTCGCAATCGTGGTCAGTTTCAATTCCAATACACTCTTTATTTATAATAGCTTGCGATAACCTTTTAGCCGCCAGTTGCATATCCTTCATATTTTCTGGATGTTCAAGATTAGATAATTTTGGTTCCAGAATTTTTGAAAAATTATCTTGTACAATTGGTCTTGCAGCTAAAATTTTAGCAATAGCTGGATGCATCCCTTGATTGATTGCAGTATTTTGCAAATTATCGCTATATTCTCTAATTTTAATCCTGGGAACAGGTAATTCTATGTAGTTCACTTTACGCCATTAATACTTTTTAATTTAAATACATAATCAACTTATTAAATATTAAAAACAACAGAAAATTTATAAAAAAAAAACTATATTAATATTTATGTCAGAACAAAAAAACATTAATGATCCTAATCAATATACTCCCCTTCCCAGTCTTCCTGAGATACCGGAAGATAATAAAGAAGAAATAAATATACTGGTTATAGTTAGCAACTTCATTGACTTAGCTGTAACTAAAATTGCTAAAACTGCAGTACAAGAAATGTCATTAGATCAATATTGGAAATTCAGAAATGATCAAATTAACGACATTAAGCAATCGCTACAAAATATAAATTTAACTGCAGAACAATATGGTGAAATACCAGAACAGCTGTGGCAACAACACTTAGAAAAATTACCATGGATTAAAAAAATTGCTAGCGCAAAAAAAACTTATTTTAATCAACTAATAACTTTATATAATAATATTGCTATACAATCAGATCAAAATAATCAAAATCAAGCATTCATAAAAGAAGGTGACAAAATTTTAGTAATCATTAGCATCGATCAAAGTAATAATACTATTTTTAAAATCGACACATCATTAACAACGCCACAATTAAATAAAGCAATTATATTAATGATCGAACAAGTAGTTAAATACCAAGACAGATCTGGGCATAATAAATTGGAAATTGCCGGTTATCATCATAATCCTGAAATAGTATTAAAACTTTATCAATTAGCCATTCTACAAGACTGTCTGCCAGAAATATCCAACAACATATTAAAAACATGGGAGGAAAAAGCTAATGTCTGATCCAGAACCAAAACAAGGTGCACAACCAATGACATTCACAGATGCTCTAAAAATTTATAAAAAACTCAATCGAATAATGTCAGACATAAAACAACTTGATTTATTTAAAAAATTTATTTCGCTGAAATCTTATCTACCCCTAAGTAAATTAAAAAGTTTGATGGCAGCTACTCGTAATAATAGACAACCAAATAATGATGTGAGAAAAAAATAAAAATCAGATTAAATTCTCCAACCCAATCACCATAGAATTTAACTGCATTACTTTTTTAATACTTAATTCTATACCAAAATCATAACTATTTTTGTTGCTCATGTATATTAAATAATAAGGTTAGTATTTCATGCTTGTTTGTTATGGTAGAGTGCTTTATTTTAAGCTTAGCATCATGAATTTTTAACTGTTCGGTAGCAAGAAGTGACGCACAAACATAACTTAGCCTTTAAATTATAGATGGAATAATACCATACATTTAGGTGCGCTCAAAACTAGATGATAATTTTAGGTTTACCCTAATACATCAGGTGGTTTAAATGCGTTTGTCCTGGTTAGCACCCTCGCCTTTAGGCAAAAACTTTAGCCTGGTCTGCCAAACAAATAGTTGACAATTGTTTATTTCCAAAAGTAAAATAATGCGGAAATAAGGTTACAGGAGGTTAAAATTGAAAAAATATATAATACTTAATAATGATATTGAATCAAGCCTATCTTTAACTTTTAAAAAAAATAATATAGAAGATACTAAATACTCGTTGCCGATTAAATTTTTAACAGCATTAAAAAAATTATCATTATTATCTAGTGTGGTGTTAATAACAAATGTACTTCTTGTTGTTATTAAAGAAACCATTAGTAAATCTGAGTATTTTAAAAAAAATATATCAAATTTAAGATACAACTATAACCAATATTTTTTACATGAAAATCCTGACAAGATAATTACTTGTGATGTAAGGAAGGAATATATACAAGCTATAGCATCTGGTAAAAAGACTTATGAAGGCAGAATTAATAAAGAGTCTTTTAAAAAATACACCCCAGGAAAAATAGTAATATGGAGAAACGAAAGCGATTATGTTGTGACACAAATTGTTAGTAGAAGGGTATTTAAATCTTTTGAACAAATGTTAACTAAAATTAATTTTAAACTATTCATACCAGAAGCTAAAAACAAAGAGGAAGCTAAAAAAGTTTACGATAATATACCAGGGTATGCTGAAAATGTAAAAAAATATGGTGCTTTAGCATTGGGATTGAAACTAAAGCCGAAACTATAATGGTTTATCTCGAAAAGTTTTTGATAATTACAGCAGTTTTACGATTCACACATTTTGATTACAATTTTCATAATCTATGGATATCATTTACATTTAAAAAACAAGAAGACTATGTTATGCCGTCAAACCAATTGTCATTCAAAGTTATTGATAGTTTTAGCAATTATTTCTAATAATACTTTATTTTTAGTGGATAAAACTTGTGCTAACGATTCTATAGAAGAAAACCAAATTTTAGGATCATGTTTGGTAACTTTTAGTTCTCCTCTAGCAACAGCCATTGTCATTGCTTTAATTTGTTTGTATGACGCTATACCAATAGTTAATGTTTTCATTTAATTAATCCTCCTTTTTAAAATTAGATCTACATCTTTCCAAAAATCGACTAGTAATTGCTCGGCATTTTGGTAAATATATCTAATAATTCTCTCACCCTTATGCTGATGATCAGCTGGAACGTCAATGTTAGTTTTTGGTATTCGGTGAGCATTGTCATAGCCAAGCAACCGTTGACCATCAGGATCAATGTAACGTTAACGAATACTTTATGCCATAAGGTTTATTTTAAGAATGCCATTAAACCTATTAACACGGAGACGAGGGTAACCACAGGAAGGATAAAAGCACAAAATGCACATATGGCATACTTCCACATAAAATAAATTAATTCCCTATAACCAATTTCTTTTAAATTTAATTTTACCTCTAACACGTGATGCTTCCCCTTTAAAATAAATTATTCTTATGTTTTTTTTATGAAGCTGGTAATAATTAGCCAGCATGTTCTTTAGTGCTACCAACCTTGGAGATCGATTCTACTGCCACTTAGGTTGAACTGCTTTGCATAGTATACCTGAGTTCGACCAAAATCAACTAATCATAATTAATTTTTCCCTGTTAATTTCAGTGATACAAGGTTTTTTGGTTTGATAGCCTAAGCAATTAAACCGCACAATATATTAATAACAAAATTTTTAGCACTTTAGATAATTCCGCTTATAATATCATCTCTCCATTTGCTGTTATAACTAATTTAAATTCTGCGCTGGTTGTGGCCCAATCTATAATATCCACTCTAAAAGGAAGAGGCGACTCAGAAAAAGCTTCTTTTATATTAGCGGATTCTAACAAAGATAAAGGCTCATCTCCCATAACACACAGATCTAAATCTGCAAATTCTTTCACGGTGCCTGTCACTCTAGATCCAAAAACCATAATTTTTCTATTGGGTATAACTTCTCTCAAAATACTGGTAACAATTTTAAATTGCTCTGGGGGAAGATTAATCATAAATGAGCTATTTTAGCATCCAAATTATCAATAAGCTTTTTAGTATATAAAATGAATTGGGGGATTTCTTTAAATACCTCAACAGCTTTAGATTCATCGTAAGCATGACTAGTTTTATTACGTGCATCTCTAAATATAAACCACTGTTCTACCGAATCAATAAGACCAATTTCTGCCGCCAATCGTAATAAATCACGATAAGTAAGTTGATCAATAATAGCAGAAAATGGCTGAGATACTTCTATAAATCTTTTAATCATTTTATTAGCTAGCTCGTAGGTGTATTCAAATCGTTGAATACATGCATCTCTTAATTCTAAATCTTCTATATTTTGATTCGATCTATCAACTGCTTTCTCTAAACTTAAAAAAGCTTTTTTTAATGGTAATATACTAATATTATGCATAATTTTTGCTCTTAATTATTTTATTATTTTCTAGTAAACAATCTAGCATCGATCGGAGTTGGATCTGTAGGTAATTGCCCTCTTGCATGCAGTACTTCAGCTTCTTGTAGCAAGATATTTAACAATTCGGTAAATAAAATATGATGCTCACTTGCTTCCCACAAATAAAATCCAAAAGATCCGGGGCATGGGTTAATTTCATTTAGCCAAACTTCTCCTGTCTTACTATTACATAAAAAATCAATTCTAGGAAAACCACTTCCTTGTACGGTCTTAAATGCTAATTCTGCCCAATTACGCAAATTGTGTTCTATTGGTGGATCTAATGTTGGGTTTAGTTCACGAGTCATAGACAACATCCCAAGATTAGGGGCCGCTGATTTGCTACCAAATTTATTACTACTGCTACCATTATTAGATGCGTATTTTTGCTTAAAATCTAGTAAATCAGCTACACACTTAGGCTTTTCAATTGCTGAGGTCACCACTTTATCATTAATGATCCCGACCGAAAGATTATATTCCACTAAATTTTCTACAAAAGGCTCCAGCATGGCGATTGTATCGTATTTAAAAATATTTGGTAACACCGAAACTAATTCTTCGATATTGTTAACTTTAGCCACTCCAATACTACTACCTAAATTACAAGGCTTAATACAAATTGGAAAAGTTATTTTGTTAATAATTTGATCTAATTCATTACGATCTACACTAAAACCATCTTTAGGACGAGCAATAATATTATGCGGCAATACCGGGATACCAACAGATTTAAATATTTGTTTTGATGCAATTTTGTTCATTAAGACGGTAGATGCAAAATGGCGCATACCGGTATAAGGCACGTTAGCAATTTCCATAATTGCAGCTATTTTACCATCTTCAGAATTGATGCCATGCAATGCTAACATTGCCATATCAAAATTAATTGATTTAATGTTTCGAAATAGCTTATTTTTTTTACATAGCAGTTTACCATAACTATTACTATTTAAATTTGCCCCAAGATCTAGGGTTACATTCTCTAATTTATTTATAGATTGATTAGTGAACATATAATTAGCAGTATCTAGCAACTCGGTGCCAGTTAACCATTCCCCGTTAGGTGCTATATAAACCGGAAAGACGTTAAATTGGCTAGAATCTATAGCTTTTAAGGCTTGCAAACCAGTTATTACACTAACATCATGCTCTGGGCTCTTTGCACCAAAAAACACCGCCACCCTTTTCTTTGTTGTATCAACCATAATTTCACCGAATATCTTATGAATTAAATTTATAGATTTTAATTATAATGCATGCTTAATAAATTCTATATATACTATGCTAATAAATAATCTATTGATTTAATAAAACTATTAACTGTGATATATATATAAATTAAATATGCAGCTATCGAATATTCAACTAATTAACAAACAACTCGTTTATTATAAAAAATTATCCCCCGCAAACAACACCGCTAACTTACCTCATATTATCTGGGGACATGGCTGGGCACAAGATCACCAAAGCTTATTGCCCATTGCCACTAGTTTACAACATGTTGCTAACCATTGGCTGATAGATTTTCCTGGGTTTGGCTCTAGCTCTAAACCAACAGATACTTGGGGCAGCAAGGAATATGCCCATCTTACCAGTGAATGGATAAAAATGAACATAGCAACAGATGCAACTAAAATTTGGGTTGGACACTCTTTTGGATGCCGCATCGGCATAGCTATAACATCCCTTAACCCAAATTTATTACACGGATTATTTTTAATAGCAGCAGCAGGTGTTCCAAGACCTATTAGTTTAACCAAAAAAATAATTAGATTAATAAAAATCAATTGTTTTAAATTATTAAAAAATTTGATAATACTATTTAACAATATTAATCATAAACAACATCTAAACTGGATAAGAACTAAATTTGGTAGCCATGATTATAAAAATGCAGATCCCGAAATGCGAGATATTTTAGTAAAAACAATTAATGAAAATTTATCTTGTCATGCTCAAAAAATTAATTGCCCAACAGAATTATTATACGGCAACAACGATAACGATACCCCACTTATTATGGGTAATACTTTAAATAAATTAATAAAAAATTCTATATTACATGTAATACCTAATAAAGATCACCATAGCGTGTTGCAAGAGGATATACACCAAGTAGCATATCTATTAAACAAATTTATCAATAAAATCCAAGATGGCAAGTTAGCAAATATTAATGATTGTTAAAGGAAAATAATGACATGTTACATATTATATTAAGCTGCTTATTAATTACATCTATTACTTTATTTACTATAAAAAGAAATTTAAGTTATTTACATATTTTTCAACAAGAAGAATATGATAATTATAGATTTTTAAAATGGATAATCTGTCATAAAGCTGTAGATAAACGTTTAACTGGTATATTATGTTTAATATTTATTATTAATTATTTTGCTTTTATTTATATTAATACTACTTGGAATTATATATTAGAATTTACTGCTGAATATCTCGCTTTTATTTTAGCTATTTTCTTATTTGTTTATTTAGAAAATAACCCACTTAAATCGGCCAAGAAAAAGTTAGTAATGACTAATCGCGCAAACCGCATATATTATTTGTCTTTATTTATAAACTTGTTTTTTAATTTAATTTTTTTAATCAATGTACGTTTAGATAATTACTTTATAGCTTTAATTTTAACTATACAATTAATTCCAATATATATAATTTTATCTAACTTATTACTTACTCCAATAGAAAAACATATACAACAAAAATTTTGGCAAGAAGCTAAACAAAAAATGTCAACCCATAACCCGTTTGTAATCGGTATTACAGGATCTTTTGGTAAAACTTCAGTAAAACATTTTTTAGGTCATATTTTACAACAAACCAACCATACATTAATCACGGCCGGCAGTATTAATACTATCATGGGTATATCCAGAACAATCAGAGAAGAGCTAAACACTGCACATAAATATTTTGTGGTAGAAATGGGTGCTTATGGTATCGGATCAATTAATCAAATGTGCCAATTAACCCCACCAAATCTTGGTATTATAACTGCAATCGGCATGGCTCATTATGAACGCTTTAAAACCCTAGATACCGTAGCTAGAGCCAAATTAGAATTAGCAGAATCTGTCATTAATAACATTAAAAATAATCAACATAATAAATCAAAAGTTATTATCCCTGAACAAGTATTAAATACTGATTACGCTAAACAATATTTACAAGATCACCAACAATACTTTAATGTTTTAAAACAACAACAAATATCCAAAGTAAGCCAATTAAAAACTGGCTTAAACTTAGATCTACAAGTTGATGGCGTTAATTATCATATAGAAACCCCAATATTTGGTTTGCATAACGCTAACAATATCGGCATCGCATTTCTAGCCGCATATAATATGGGAATAAACATTCCAACTATCCTAACTGCTTTTAAAACCATGCCTCAAATTCATCATCGATTAGAAGTACGCTCTAAAGACGATTGTATAATTATAGATGATTCATATAACGCCAACCCTAATGGGTTTAAATCTGCTCTAGAGCTACTAAGTTTCTTACATACACCACCAGGTAGACGCATTTTAGTAACCCCAGGTTTAATAGAGCTTGGCAATAAACATCAATCTGAACATTTAATGTTAGGCGAATACTCGGCTCAACATGCCGACATCGCCGTAATTGTTAATCCTAAAAGAATTGAAAGTTTTATCTCTGGTTTTACTAAAAATCCTAAAAAATCTGTACAACTGGTTAAAGTATGTTCTTTTAAGGATGCAATAAATTGGCTAGATATTAACTGCCAAGCTAAAGATACTATTTTATTTGCTAATGATCTGCCAGATCTCTACGAAAGTGGATTAAAAATTTAGCATTACATAACAATTAAATATCTTACAAAAACCAGTAATTACACCAATATAAAATATCCATCAGCAACAAATTAACGCTTGCTTGCTAACAAAATATTTGTATAATAGAATTCTTACATAAATAAACTAACTAAAAAAATTATTAGAAAATTAGAGAGGTTGACATCAATGAAACGCAATAACGATAAACGCACCCGCTTAATTACCGGTGCCGACAAATTATTTCACCAGCAAGGAATAAACACTACAACTCTTGCAAATATTGCCCAACTAGCTGATGTTCCGCTAGGAAATGTTTATTATTATTTTAAATCTAAAGAATCTATTATATTGGCTGTTATAGAATATCGTTTAAAAACTTTGCAGCAATTATTTGATGAATTAAATTTAATTACCACAGCTAAAGAACGTATTAAAGCCTTCATAGAAAAATTCGTATCTGATACTGATATTATTACAAGTTTTGGCGATCCAGTCGGAAGCTTATGTCTAGAACTCAGTAAAGAAAATGGAGAATTACATAAATCTGCAATCGCTTTAATGCAGATCGTTGTATCTTGGTGCGAAACTCAATTTAATGAATTAGGAAAACAATCTAATTCTAAACAATTAGCTCTTCATTTAATAGCTAGCTTGCAAGGAATTAGTTTATTAACCTCAACTTTTAAAAATCCAAATTATTTGAAAGAATATTCAGAGTTTCTTAAAAATTGGTTAAATACTATTTAATCTTTGTCCCTCTAATAATAATTTGCCGGCTTTAATAAATAAGCCGGTAGATTATTTATGCCTAACTGTAAATAAAATTATTTTTTATTTTTCCACTTGCATAAATCATATAACCACATTATCTTGTATTAAGAATGTAATTAATCACTATATATTGATATTACTGGCTTACAATAAATAATCTTTTGGAGTTTTTAAATGCCCATAACTACAGAAAATCTTGAAATCACTAACACAGATCAAATTCATAAACTAACTAAATTATTAAAAATAATTAAGCGTGATAGCAGCATTGTTCCTTTTGATGCTAATAAAATTTCTATAGCAATCACTAAAGCATTTTTAGATCAAGAAAGTCATGAAAATATTAACTCAGCACGAGTTCATGACCTTATAGTTAAATTGACATCAGAAGTATGCAAATCGTTAAACAGATACTTAAATACTAGCAGCCATGTAAATATAGAAGATATTCAAGATCAAGTAGAACTAGTTTTAATGCGTAATGGTTTACATAAAGTAGCTCGTTCTTATGTCCTATATAGAGAAGCACACCGTAAATTGCGTGAGTCAGAAGAAATGCAAAAAAATTCTGCTAACACATCTATACATATAACTACCGGTAACGGTAACAAAATACTACTTGATCTTAAAAAAATTGAACAAGTAGTATCCGAAGCCTGTATAAATTTAGAAAATACCGATCCTCAGCGAATTATAAAAGATACTTTAAGAAATTTATTCGATGGAGTTAAACTGCAAGATGTATATAAATCACTAATTATGAGTGCCCGCACTTTGATTGAAGTAGAACCAAATTATAGCTATGTTGCTTCTAGATTATTATTACACAATATTCAAAAAGAAGTTAGTGATATATTAAATATTCCTAGTGCTAATACTAGGCAGCAATTATCTAAATATTATGGTTTGGCTTTAATAAATTCTATTCAATATGGAATTAAACTAGGCAGATTAAATCAACAACTAAATAATTTTAATTTAGAAAAATTAATTGACGCTCTTAAGCCAGAAAGAGATTTTCAATTTAATTATTTAGGATTACAAACTTTATATGATCGTTATTTTTTACATGATGATGAAATTCGTTATGAATTACCACAAATTTTCTTTATGCGAGTCGCTATGGGACTCGCTTTAAACGAAACACTTAAAGAAGAACAAGCAATAGAATTTTATAATATATTGTCTAGCTTTGATTTTATGAGCTCTACTCCTACTTTGTTTAATTCTGGCACTTGTAAATCTCAATTATCTAGTTGTTATTTATCTACAGTTCCTGATGATTTAAGCGAAATTTATAACGCAATTA
Organism: Francisellaceae bacterium UBA6186; assembly: GCA_002422785.1. GTDB lineage: Bacteria > Pseudomonadota > Gammaproteobacteria > UBA6186 > Azoamicaceae > UBA6186. The sequence continues at coordinate 55,224 of DITK01000019.1, read as the reverse complement.
GAGACAATGCATTATTACAAAAATTTGCAGGTGGTATTGGTAACGATTGGACTCCAGTGCGCTCTATGAATTCTTGGATTAAAAGCACTAATGGCAGATCGCAAGGTGTAATACCATTTTTAAAAGTTGCCAACGATACCGCAGTTGCTGTTAATCAAGGGGGGAAAAGAAAAGGTGCCGTTTGTGCATATCTTGAAACCTGGCACTTAGATATAGAAGATTTTTTGGAATTACGTAAAAATACCGGTGATGAAAGACGTCGTACTCATGATATGAATACCGCTAACTGGATCCCAGATTTATTTATGAAACGAGTTATGGAAAATAAAGATTGGACTTTGTTTTCCCCAGAAGAAGTACCAGATTTACATGATTTATATGGTGACGCTTTTGAACACGCTTATATAATTTATGAAGAACAAGCTAGTATTGGTAAAATTAAAAACTTTAAACAACTACCAGCAATGAGTCTGTGGCGTAAAATGCTAAGCATGCTATTTGAAACTGGACACCCATGGATAACATTTAAAGATGCTGCTAATTTAAGATCCCCACAACAACATGTAGGGATAATTCATAGTTCCAATTTATGCACAGAAATTACTTTAAATACCTCTATAGACGAAATAGCTGTATGTAATTTAGGCAGCATTAATTTAGCCAAACATATTGTAAATCAAGAATTAGATACTAAAAAACTAGAAAAAACCATTAGAGTTGCTATCCGGATGCTAGATAATGTTATTGATGCAAATTATTATTCGGTACCACAAGCCAGAAATTCCAATTTAAAACACCGACCAATAGGCTTGGGAATAATGGGATTTCAGGATGCTTTACATGAATTAAATATTTGTTACGAATCAAATCAAGCAGTAGATTTTGCAGATTTATCTACAGAATATTTAAGTTATTTTGCAATTTCAGCATCCAGCGACTTAGCTAAAGAACGCGGATCTTATGCTAGCTTCGAAGGATCTTTATGGAGTAAAGGCGTTTTACCCATAGACTCTATTTCATATCTAAATAAATATCGGGGTATATATTTAAATCAAGACGATAGCCAAACCTTAGATTGGAATAGTCTACGTGATAAAGTACGCAAGCAAGGCATGCGTAACTCTAATGTAATGGCAATAGCTCCAACCGCCACTATATCTAATATATGCGGAGTATCACAATCAATTGAACCTACCTATCAAAATTTATTCGTAAAATCTAATTTATCTGGGGAATTTACGGTAGTTAATCAATATTTAGTAAATGACCTGAAAAAATTAGATCTTTGGGATTTAGTTATGGTTAACGATTTAAAATACTTTAATGGCAGCTTGCAAAAAATTGATCGCATACCTCTTAATCTGAAAAAAAAATATGCAACAGCATTTGAAATAGATCCTAATTGGTTAATTGATGCCGCATCCAGGAGACAAAAGTGGATAGACCAAGGGCAATCGTTAAATTTATATATAGCAAATCCTTCTGGCAAAAAATTAGACCAAATTTATAAAACTGCATGGCTAAGGGGATTAAAAACTACTTATTATTTACGCAGCTTAGGCGCAACCGGCACAGAAAAATCTACAGTTGATCGCGGAACTTTAAATGCCGTAGCAATTAATAATGTTTGCAGTATAGACGATCCATCGTGTGAATCTTGTCAATAAATTATAGTTTATAAACAAACAATAAGGATAAAAATCATATGAGCGAATTTTTGACCGAAGACCTAAAAATGAAACCAACCGGAGCCACCGGACTAGAAATGATTGAAATGAATGCAGCTAGAATACAAGTGGATGACAAAAAAATCATCAATTGCCGAGCTGATCTCAATCAATTGGTACCATTTAAATATGAGTGGGCCTGGGATAAATACTTAAATGCCTGTGCTAATCACTGGATGCCGAACGAAATTAATATGACGGCCGATCTCGCTCTATGGAAAAGCAAAGATGGCTTAACTCTGGATGAACGTACTATTATCGAACGTAATTTGGGGTTTTTCGCAACCGCTGATTCTCTAGTTGCAAACAATTTAGTATTAGCAGTATATCGCCATATTACCAACCCAGAATGCAGACAATATTTATTAAGACAAGCCTTTGAAGAAGCTCTACATACCCACTCTTATCAACATGTAGTGGAAAGTTTAGGCATGGATGAAGCTAAAATATTCAATATGTATAGAGAAATTCCTTCGGTATCAGAAAAAGCTGTCTGGTCGTTACAATTTACCCAAAGTCTTAGCGATCCTAACTTTATAACCGGAACATTAAAAAACGATCAAAGATTATTACGTGATTTAATTGCTTTTTATGTAGTGTTCGAAGGGATATTTTTCTATGTTGGTTTTACTCAAATTTTATCTATGGGTCGACGCAATAAAATGGTTGGAACAGCAGAACAATTTCAATATATATTACGTGACGAATCCATGCATTTAAATTTCGGTATCGATGTTATAAATCAAATCAAAATAGAAAACCCACATCTTTGGACAGAAGAATTTCAGCTGGAAATTATAGATATAATTAAACAAGGCGTGGAATTAGAACATAAATATGCAATAGATACTATGCCAAGAGGTATTTTAGGACTAAACGCTCAAATGTTTAGGGAATACTTAGAATTTATAGCTAATAGAAGATTTTTACAAATAGGCTTAAAAAAACAATACCAAGATGCTATCAACCCATTCCCATGGATGAGCGAAATTATAGATTTAAAGAAAGAAAAAAACTTTTTTGAAACCAGAGTTATAGAATACCAAACTGGTGGTAGTTTAAATTGGGATTAAAAAACAACAAGAGTTACCGGAATATGCCTGTTGTTTTAACAGGCATTAAATAGCAAGATCTTCTTCTTCATCTGGTTCTTTGTGTATTTTTTTATGCTCATTCTTACTTTTTTTGACTTCTTTTTCTTTCATACCCAAATTATCTTCACCATGAGTAGAATTATTATTATCAATATCTAGATCATTCCATCCAATTGGCACCCGTGGTTCTCTGCCTGCCATAATGTCAGCAACTTGTTCCGTATCTAATGTTTCATATTTTAATAAGGCACTAGCCATATTATGTAATTTATCTCTATTGGCCTCTAAAATTCTTTTAGCATTAGCATAACCACGATCAATTATTTTACGCACTTCTTCATCAATAATTTGTGCAGTACTTTCTGAAATGTCTTTATGCTTAGCAATACTGTGTCCTAAAAATACTTCTCCATCGTCATCACCGTAAGTTAATGGACCTAATTTTTCTGATAATCCCCATTTAGTAACCATATTACGACAAATTTCAGTGGCTTTTTTAATGTCATCAGAGGCACCAGTAGTTACATTTTCACTACCAAAGATCAATTCTTCAGCAACTCTACCACCAAACATCATAGCAACCCGACTTTCTAATTCTTGTCTTGTTTGGCTATGAGGATCTGTTTCTGGGATAAAAAATGTAACTCCTAATGCCATGCTTCTTGGAATAATTGTCACTTTATAAAATGGCCAAACTCCTGGCATATTACATCCCACAATAGTATGCCCAGATTCATGATAGGCAGTAGTATTAAGTTCTCTCTCACTCATAGTCATTGATCTACGCTCAACACCCATAATAATTTTGTCTTTGGCTTTTTCTAAATCATCCATAGAAACAAAATTTTTATTAGCCCTAGCTGCAAATAATGCTGCTTCGTTTACCAAATTAGCTAAATCAGCACCAGAAAAACCTGGAGTACCACGAGCTATAATTTTTGGTTCTATAGTCTGTTGAATACTAGCAGTCGGATCTACAGGCACTTTGCGCAGGTGCACTTTCAATATTTGTTCACGACCACGAATATCCGGTAAATTAACTACTACTTGCCTGTCAAATCTGCCTGGACGCAACAATGCTGGATCTAATACGTCAGGTCTGTTAGTCGCAGCTATCACGATTACCCCATCATTAGCATCAAACCCATCCATTTCTACTAACAATTGATTAAGCGTTTGTTCACGCTCATCGTGCCCACCACCTAAACCTGCACCTCTATGCCGGCCTACCGCATCTATTTCATCAATAAAGATAATACACGGGGCATACTTTTTCGCTTGTTCAAACATATCCCTAACTCGCGAGGCACCAACCCCGACAAACATTTCCACAAAATCTGAACCAGAAATAGTAAAAAACGGCACTTTTGCTTCTCCAGCTATAGCTTTAGCTAATAAAGTCTTACCCGTTCCTGGCTGCCCGATCATTAATACGCCTCTTGGGATCCTGCCACCTAATTTATAAAACTTATTTGGATCTTTTAAAAATTCAACTAATTCAGCAACTTCATCCTTTGCTTCTTCAACGCCAGCTACATCTGCAAAAGTAACCTTAACTTGATCTTCTCCCATTAATCTGGCCCTACTACGACCAAAAGACATCGCATTACGACCGCCACCACCTTGCATTTGACGCATGAAAAAAATCCATACCCCAATAAACAAAATCACCGGAAACCAACTAATAAATATATGAAGCAACATACTTTGTTGTTCAGGTGGTCTAGCCCTTACCGTAAGATCATATTTATTAATCCATTCGTTAAGCAAAGATAATTCCGGTTTAGCAGGAATATCAGTGGAAAATTGCTCCCCAGAACTGGTGCTACCTTCAATAGTTTGTGCGTCTACAATTATGTTTTTTACTTCACGATTATGAATTTTCTCTACAAGCTGAGAATACGCCAATTTAGTAGGTTGAGAATATTTAGGAGCAAAATTACTAAACAACCCCATCAGTAACACCGCAATCCCAATCCATAATAATAAATTCTTAACCATATCGCTCATAATAAACCTTTATTTAAAGTAACTTGTATCCTTTGGCTAACACATAAACTTCTCTTGATTCGAGTCTAGAAGATTTTGGCTTGGTAATTATAATTTTAGCAAAACATTTCCTTAACATAACTAAATATTTATCAAAACCTTCCCCGTGAAATAATTTTATTAATAAACTACCATCTTTCTTTAACAAACGCTTGGCTAAATCCATAGCTAATTCGGATAAATACATAGCCTTAGGAATGTCAACTGCCCATATACCACTTAAATTAGGTGCCATGTCTGATAAAATAACATCTACTTTTTTTTGCACTTTATTCAAACCCACCTCAATCAAATTGCATATTTGTTCAAATACTTCTTTAGTCGTAAGATCCCCAATAATAATATCGACATTTTTTATTGGTTCTATAGGTAAAATATCTACCGAAATTAATCTTCCCAATTTCTTAGGGTTTGTTGCAGCATTATCTGGCAATATAATACCAACAGCCACCTGCGACCAGCTACCCGGTGCTGCTCCTAAATCGATCACTGTCATACCAGATTTTAACAAAATATACTTTTTTTGTAATTCTAGCAACTTGTATGCAGCCCTAGAACGATAACCCTCTTGTTTTGATTTTTTAACAAACACATCTTTATGCTGCCTGTCTAACCATATTCTACTACTTTTTTTAATACATCCCCCACTTTAAGGCTAAATATATTCAACTTTTTCTATCTCATAACGAACTATACCAGAAGGAGCCCTTACATCAACAGTGTCTCCTTCATATTTACCAATTAAAGCCCTAGCAACTGGAGAATTAACTGATACTTTACCATTTTTTAAATCTGCTTCATCATCGCCTACTATTTGGTAATTAACCATTTTTTGATCTTTTTCATCATCAATTAATAATAACGTAACGGTGGTACCAAAAATTATTTTACCTTCATTATTTATTTGACTAACGTCTATTATTTGGCAATTAGATAATTTATTTTCAATATCTAATATTCTACCCTCAATAAAGGCCTGTTGTTCGCGTGCCGCATGATAATCAGCATTTTCTTTTAAATCACCATTAGCACGTGCATCGGTAATTGCTTGTATAACTTTTGGTCTAGCTTCAGTTTTTAAATGCTGTAATTCTTGTTTTAATTTTTCAGCACCACCAATAGTCATTGGAATAGTCTGTATAGCCCCCATAATATATCCTTCTATTTATAATAATTTATAATAATTTNNATAATTTATAATAATTTATAATAATAAAATATATTAAATTTACTTGGTTAAATTTAATATATTTTATTATTTATTGATTTAACAACTTGGGATTAAAAATATTTGCGCAAAGCAATAATTGCTTGACTTTCTAATTGTCTAATTCTTTCTTTAGAAACTCCATATTCTGTAGCCAAATCTTGTAATGTTACTTTTTCGTCCTGTTGCAGCCATCTACGACGTAGAATATCTTGACTTCTAATATCTAAATTTAAAATGGCACTATGTAACTTAGAAAAAGCAGCTTGAGACCATTGACTTTTTTCTAAAATAATTTCTGGATTAACACTAATATCTTCTAAATAATTTGCAGGAACTAAATATTTTTCCTGCCCAATACCACCATTAACGGCTAACAACTCTGGCTCATCAAAACAATTATCTTTATTAAAAATACGTAATTCCATTTGTTTAACATCTTTTGATTTTACTTTAAGATCAGCTGCAATTTGTTGAATTTCATGCTGATTTAACCAATTAAAGCTTTTTTTATTACTTCTCAATTTAAAAAATAATTTTCTCTGCGCCTTAGTTGTCGCAATTTTTACAATACGCCAGTTTTTTAAAACAAATTCATGAATTTCAGCTTTGATCCAATGTAACGCAAAAGTTACTAATCTTACATTCTTATCAGTATCAAATTTACGAACGGCTTTCATTAATCCGACCGTGCCTTCTTGGATTAAATCTGCTAACGGCAACCCATATCCTAAATATTTTTTAGCAACTTTTACCACATAACGTAAATGCGCAACCACTAAACAATGGGCCGCATGTAAATTACCATTTTGTTGTAATTCCATGGCATACTCTAATTCTTCCGCTTCTGTTAACATGGGAATAGAATTAACATAGGATATATAATCCTCGATGGTACCAGTATTAACTACCGGCAACTTATTGGCATAATTATTAACCGGTACAGATAATAATTCTATTGTTGTAGCTTCACTCATAATTATAACTCTCTTGATATACCACAAATTATAATAATTAATCGGCATAAGCTTATATACTTATACCAGTATATATTTAATTTATACTAGTTTAATGATAATTTCTACAGATATTTTTGATATTAATGTTATCAACATTGCCAATCAACATTCCTACAAAAGTTAAAGTAGCAGCTATAACTAATTCTTTAGAAAAAGGCTCTTTATCAAAAAAAACTAATAAAATCAAGGCACACACTCTAGCAAAATAACAACCTGTACTTAATATACTGATGCTGCCGTGTTTAATCCCATAATCCCATAACTGATACGCAAGACCAGGACCTGCTAACCCTAACATAATAGCCATAGTCACTTCATAACTAGCAGGAACAATAGTATTTTCTAGCAATAAATGTAATATTAAAGATATGCAAGCACCCACCCCACAATAAGCCCCCATCATGTCGGTCGGAATGTCTTTATGGTATCTAGAAAAAAGCGAATAACCACCCCAACAACATATTCCCAATAATGCAATGCCATATCCGAATATGTGGCTACTATATAAATCGCCGACTAATATGCCGTGATCAACAAAACATAATTGCAAAAAACCTATTAAACCTAAACATGCACCAAAGACTGTAAAAATACGAAATTTTTCTGTGGGTAAAAAACCAACACACACTACTAGTAAGCATGGCCATAAATAATCAATAAAATCTACGTGCGCAATTGGAACAAAATGAGAAGCATAAATATAACAAAAATCACTACCACAAATAGTAATTAAACCAACCAGCCAGACATACCATTTTTGTTGGAAAATAATTTTCCATTTGTTCGTAACAATTAATCTAATTGCTGTTAATATAAAACAACTAAAAAACACAATAGTTAATGCTTCAAATATAGGAATATTCATTAATTCGGAAACTAATAATGGTTCCACCGCCCACAATAACAAAGCTCCTGAACCAATTAAAGTGGGCATTTTATAATTCTTTGACAACTTCAACAACTGTACAACCATATTGCTTTACTGCTAGATTAAAACATAAACTAACTTTATGTCGCAATACTACCTTAATTGCCACCTGTAATCCAGTGCAATATCTCTTATTAATATTGGTATTTTTGTGATGCTACAAAAAATTTTTAAACATAAGGATTATCAGAATTTTTAAAAACTATATTTACCATAGTTCCATGTAATTGTAATTTTTCTCGATAAAAACTACTTAAATATTTTTTATACTGCATCGGTACGCTTTCTGCCTGAGTGCCATGAATTATAATTGTAAAAGGCAAATGCCCACCCAAATGAGCATAACGTAGCTTAATTCTACGTCCTTTCGATAATGGTGGTTGATGTTCCTCGATTGCTTGCTGTAACAATAATGATAATTTATTGGTAGCAACCGGCATAATAGATGATTTAAATGCTGCCAGGACTTCGTTAAATACTTTTCTTATTCCAGTTCCATACAAAGCAGATATTGGCACTGGTTTAATAAAATAAATAAAATGCAACTCTTCTTGAATATTCTTTTGTAATTTTTTTTGCTTATCTTTGGTTATTGTATCCCATTTATTAACGGCTATTACTATAGATCTGCCAGCGCTTACTATACATTCTACTAATTTTAGATCTTGTTCTACTAAACCTTTTTGAGCATCAATTAATAATATAACAACTTGTGCATGATCTATTGCCTGTAGAGTTTTAATAACAGAAAATTTTTCTACTATGTCTTTAATACGAGATCTTCTGCGTACTCCAGCAGTATCTATGAGCATGTATTTATGCTGTCCAATTTGTGTTGGAATATAAATACTATCCCTAGTGGTACCAGGACTATCAAACACCACCACTCTCTCTTCGCCAAGAATATTATTAATTAAAGTAGATTTACCTACATTCGGTTGACCAATAATCGCAACCTTAATATGCTCCGGATACTCTTCGCTATGGTTTTTATCACTATCATCAACAATTATGTCACTAATATCGCAAGAATTATTTATCTTAGAATCTGTAGAAAATTCATTAATAAATCTCTCGCCCAATTTATTAATTCCACGATTAGCTTTGGCTGAAATTTCTATTATATTCTCAAAGCCTAATCTAAAAAAATCTAGGCTTGCAATCTCCATATTAACACCGTCAATTTTATTAATAACCAATATTACTTTTTTGCTAAATTTTCTTAATTTCTTGGCTAAATCTAAATCTTCTGCCATTAATCCCATAGTGGCATCTACTACAAATAAAATAATTCTAGCTTCTGCGATAGCTTTTTTTACTTGATTAATAATTATATTATTTTGTTCTGCTTCGTCATTAATACCAGCAGTATCTACTACAATGTATTTATTATCGCCAACTTTACCAAAACCATAATTTCTATCCCTGGTAGTGCCAGGCAAATCAACAACTAAAGCTGCTTTGGTTTTGGTTAAACGATTAAATATGGTTGATTTACCAACATTTGGTCGACCTATAATTGTAACTACTGGTAACATATTTATATTTTATGAAATCTCTAAAATCTCTAACGAACCGTTATTGGTTAACACGTATAATTTATTTTTATTAATAACTAATGGTGATATTGATATGCCAGAACTATCTAAAAATACCCTACCTTTAGTATATCCATATAATTTATCTAAAAAATGCAAATTACCATCTTGATCGCCTATTACAAGATATTTATCAAAAACTATCGGTTTAGATAAAACCCTACCTTGTAAATCTTCTTGCACCCAAAATATAGTTCCCGTTTTATTATCTATCGCTAAAACTTTTCCATCTATGGTAGATATATATACTGCGTTACCATCTATGATAATCCCTGCGTACGAAGAAAGCTCTTTTTCCCATAATAACTCACCGCTGTCTAATTTAATAGCGGTCAAATTACCTTGGTAGCTAACTGCATAAACGACGTTATTTACAATCACCGGATCCGCAATAATATCGGTAATTCGTTGCAATTCAGATCTACCTTTAGGGTTAGATATATTATGAGACCACAAAACGGTTCCATTTTCTTTATTAACTGCAAATAATTTACCATTAGCAAAACCTGCAACTACATACTTATCATAAACAATTGGAGCACTACCTCGCCTTAATGTCATGTTAGGCAAAACCGTAGAAATACGCCACAATTGTCTACCATCTTTTAGGTTAACGGCACTTAACCCACCATCCAAAGTGTGAATAAAACCTATTCCACCAGATATAGCAGGAGCCGCTAGAGCATCGCTACTAATTGGAGCACTCCATAATATTTCACCATTTTCAGCACCTAAACAAAATAATTTAGCTTCGGATGTTATGACAAAAATCTTATTTTCAGCAAAAATAGGACCGGCCGTGACCGAATTTTTTAAAAATTGCTTCCATAATATTCTGCCATTTAAATCAATAGCTATAACATTGCCAGCAAAATCTCCCGTAAATAACTGATTATTTCCTTTTTCTAATAATATACCTGAATTTAATATATAATCTGATTTTAGAGTAACTATTTTTTTGTCAAATATTTTCTTAGCTTGAAAAGGATTTACTATCTGCTCTAAATTTTTTTTGCCGAGGACGTCAATCCTCTTGTCTATAGTATTACAAGATGTTAATACCAAAAATAACAGCCCCCAAGCTATACCAAAAGCCAATTGATTTTTTATTATATTATTCACATTAAATAAATATTTTATTACTTGCATTATTAAATAAAACTCCAATAATTAATTATTAATATTACTATCATCTATTGCTGTTTCAGCAACTTTCAAATTCAACCATGGTGCTATAAATTGTTGTGGCAAATTATTTAAAGCCTTGGTGTACTCTTGATTAGCAGCTTTTAATTCCTGATTAGCAAACAACACATCTCCTTGCAATTCATGATACCTGCTAGAAAATTTTTTCTCGGCTATCCCTAATGTTAAAACATTTTTTGCTTCAGATAAGTTATTTTGCATTAACAATACTTTGGCTAACCGTAAATTTGCAATATGCCAAATGGAATCTTTTTTTCTTTGATTAATGACTAAACGTAAATTATTTACGGCTTCATCTAACTTGTTTTCTACAATTAATATCTTTGCTAAAAATATAGCCGCAATTCTAGGATAAGGGGTACGATTTGAATAATTTAATAATTCAACCCCGTGAGTATTAGCGGTTATTAGATCACCAACAGACATCGCATATGACATGATTTTAAATTTTTTTACAGCCAATTCATCTTGGTATTGCCTATGATGCCAGCAATATTTCATAATACCAAAAGATACTAATATAATTAACAAATAAATTGAAATTCTGAACATAGAAATACCATGCAAATAGTTATTCAATTTTGTATCAGAAGTGTTAGCCATATATTTTTTACCTTGGTATTATTTAACTAATAATATATTGATATAAATCTTTTAATTGTAACGTAACTTGTTGTTTTTTATTGCTTAATATTTCATCAGATTGATCAGAAAAATCTTCTCTTAAATGTTTAACAGTTATACTATCTGAATTAATTTCATCGTCACCAATAATTAAAGCTAACTTAGCTCCAGACTTATCCGCCCGTTTAAATTGATTTTTAAAATTACCACCTAATAAATCAACTAGCAAATTAAAATTAGGACAAATATCTCTTATTTTTTCAGCAATAGCAAATTTATATTGTAACGCCGCAGAACCTACACAAATTAAATAACCATTGGGATGCACAGCTGTTGTCTTATTTGGTTGTTGCTGCAACAATAAAATGACTCTTTCTAAACCAATAGCTAAACCAACTGCCGGAATTTGTTGAGAACTTAGTTGTTCTACCAAGCAATCATATCTGCCGCCCGCACCGATTGCAGATTGCGACCCCAATAACTGACTAGTCCATTCCCATACGGTACCAGTATAATAATCTAAACCACGAACTATATTATGATTTTCTTGATATTCTATCCCCAAAGAAGATAAATGTGACTTCAACGCTTGATAATTTATTAAAGATTCTTGATCTAAATAATCAAATAATTTTGGAGCAGTTTTTAACAAATTAAACATTTCAGGATTTTTACTATCTAAAATCCTAAGTGGGTTAGTTTGTAATCTTCTTTGTGAATCTGAATCTAATTGATCATAATGTTTTCCAAGATAATTAACTAATTCTTTAGTATAAACTTTCCTAGCACTTGGCGTGCCTAAGCTATTTATTTCTAATTGAACGCATTGTTCTATCCCTAATTGTCGCCATAATCTTGAGAACATTGAGATTTGTTCTACCTCAGCTTCCCAACCACTAGCCCCAAAACACTCGATACCTAGTTGATGAAATTGTCGTGTTCTACCCTTTTGTGGAGCTTCGTATCTAAACATGGGCCCTTGGTACCATAATTTTTGTGGTAATTGCCTTAATAATCCGTGCTCCACACAAGATCTTACACATCCTACCGTTCCCTCTGGTCTTAAGCTTAAGCTACGATTTTTTTCATCTAAGAAACTAAACATTTCTTTTTCTACTATATCGGTTACTTCGCCTATTGCTCTCTTGAATAATGCAGTTTTTTCTAACAATGGTAACCTAATTTGTTGATAACCATATTGCGACATCAAATCTAATAATATTTTCTCTAAATGAATCCAATCACTAATATCACAAGGTAATACATCTGGCATTCCTCTTATCGATCTATAATCTTCTTTTAAACCACTTGCCATATTTATCCTTGCCCATATTCGTTTTTATACATCATATATTCAGAAGAATTGGAAAACAAATTCTTTAATAATAGTCCATCACTTGCAACTTTATCTTCTTGTCCTAACATTTTTGCAACCTTAATACTAAGCCATAAATATGAAGATGTTGGCTTAGTATTAACATGGTAAAATTGTTCTAAATGATGTTTAGCTGTATTGAATTCTTTTTGCTCTAAAGAAAGCTTGGCTAATTCTAATAACAAATCAGTTCTTCTTGGATCATGATCTAGGGCTTTAGTAAAATATTTTACTGCCTTTTGATGATCTTTGTACTTTACCGCACATAATCCAGCATTGTTATATACTTCAGCAGTTTTAGTATATTTTTTGTCACTAACCGCCAACATAAAATTTTTATCAGCTTTTTTGTAACAATTTCTCTCACATAAAAACACGGCATACTGATTATAAAACAACCCATTACCTTTACCTAATAATATAGATTTTTTATAATGCTTTTCCGCCTCTTTATCTTCACCAACCACTTCCCAAAAATAACCTATACCGCTATGCGCTTCTGCTAAATTTGGCATTAATTCTAATGCATGTAAAAACTTCTTTTTGGCTCTTTCGGTATAGCCTTGTGCTAAATAATTACGACCCAATTCTACGTTTAACAACGATGCTTTTTTATAATCAATATTGCTATTTATTGTGCGATTAGAGAAATTTTTTTGAGAAGAACAAGATATATTTAACAATAATAATATTACCCCAATTATTTGGTAAAACTTAATAATATTAATTTTTAGTAATTGCGGCATAACGTTCGCTCCTCTTAGTCCTGTCTTGCACCTTACCAGCTAATTGACCACATGCTGCATCAATATCCTGCCCTCTAGTCGCTCTAATAGTTACCACAAAACCAGCTTTAATTAACACTTGACTAAAAATTTTTATAGCCTCAATACCAGATGGTTGATAATTAGTCCCCAAGAAAACATTAAATGGGATCAAATTAATCTTGCACGGCACTTGTTGTAATAGCTTACTTAATTGTTTAGCTTGAGCTACTGAATCATTTATATCTTTTAGCATAACATACTCTATAGTAATTCTAGAATTTCTAGTAGCTATCACAAAATCTTTACAAGCTGCTAATAAATTTGCTATTGGATATTTTTTATTAATCGGAACTAATATATCACGTAGCTCATCAGTCGGAGCATGCAAAGAAATAGCTAACGTTACATCGCATTCTTGAGCTAATCTATAAATTTCTGGCACTACCCCAGAAGTACTAACTGTTACTCGTCGACGTGGTAATTGATAACCCATTTCATCTCGCATAATACTTAAAGCACTTTTAACCGCTGCAAAATTTAATAATGGTTCACCCATTCCCATCATGACTACATTGGTTATTGGTTTTTTAACTTTTTGGTTAGCTAACCACAACTGTCCAACAATCTCTGCTGCTGATAAATTTTTACTAAATCCTTGTCTCGCCGTATGACAAAAAGAGCAATTAAGCATACATCCAGCTTGAGAGGATATACAAAGAGTAGCACGATTAGGTTTTGGAATAAATACAGTTTCAATAACACTACCGCCAGAAATCTCTATTAACCATTTAGTAGTTCCATCTTTGGCTATATGCTCACTAATTATTTTCGGCGGCAATATTTCGTAATCTTGCGTTAAAATATTTCTTAAATGTTTACTAAGATCTGTCATTTTAGAAAAATCATCTATTCCAAAATAGTGGATCCATTTGAAAATTTGACTACCATTGTAAGACTTACCGCCTATGGTAGTTACCATATTTTGCAAATTTTCTTTAGTTAAGCCGAGTAAATTAATTTTCACTAACAATCTCATATTCTGCGAAGAAAAATGATATTTCTATATTAGCATTTTCTAAGCTATCAGATCCGTGAACTGCATTACGATCGATACTTTCCGCAAAATCTTTACGAATAGTGCCTATCGCTGCATCATTTGGGTTGGTAGCCCCCATAATTTTACGATTTTGCTCGACAGCATTCGGTCCTTCTAACACCTGTATCATTACTGGGCCTGAGGTAATAAAATTCACTAAATCTTTAAAAAATGGACGATCTTTATGAATGGCATAAAATTGCTCTGCTTGTTGTTTGGTCAAAATTAGCATTTTAGCAGCTATAATTTTTAATCCATTAGCTTCTAAACGCTCTATGATTTTACCGATCATATTTTTTTGTACTGCATCCGGTTTAATGATAGATAAAGTTCTTGGTAATAATTGTTTTTTAATCGACATTAAATTCCCCCACATAAAAATTTATAATATTATATTTCAAATAGCTATTCACATAGAAAGTTAAATTAAGAATTAAGGAGTCAGCCTATAAGCCGGGTTCTGTCTAGAACAGTCATTTATCTGGGATGTTTGTCACCAAACATCTCTAGCAACCTACCCAAACTCAGTGCGGATCACACTATAGAGTTCCTATTTGATCTTACTCCAAATGGGGTTTACCCTGCCATTTATGTTACCATAAATGCGGTGTGCTCTTACCACACCTTTTCACCCTTACACCTGTATAACTAAGTGCGGTTTATTTTCTGTGGCACTTTCCATAAGCTTGCGCCTCCCAGGCGTTACCTGGCATTTTACCCTGTGGAGCCCGGACTTTCCTCTACCATATAAAAAAGCAATACTAAAATATTGCTTTAACCACGGCAGCGACTGCTCAGCCAACTCCCAAATCTTAATGTTATAGAGCATAACACCTTAGAACACTAACATTCAAGTGTTTAATGATTTGACCGCTTTGAGCGATCGCTATCAGGAGACTTATTAAGATCGGGGACATCTACTTCTGAATTGTTTGCTAGTAATGACTGTAATAATAGCTTCAATTTATTTACACTAACCGGTAGGTTAAATTTTAATATTGTCATCTCTATCCAAATACTTTACATTATTTTCACCTAAAATAGTTTTAGCCAAAGCAATCCCTCTCCCATGCTGCGCTGTAGTTAATTTATTTCCCTGTACTTTATTGTTATTTGGATTAAAACCGTCGCCCGGATCGGTAATTACAATTTGTAAATCATTATTATCTTGATCTAATTTAAAAGTAATAGTTACATATTTATCTTTAGGTAATTTTGATAATTCTGTGTCAACATGTTTATCCCATGATTTCTCTGCTAACAACCTGGTTTTATCATCATAATTAATTTTTAATAAACCATGCTCGATAGCATTAATTAATAATTCATTGATTGCCATCTCTATCATCATTGGGGATTGCTGTTCTTTGGTTGATTCCGGCTCTAAAGGAGGTGGAGGAAGATTGGCAATATATTTAGCAATCCTCTGAGCTTGTTTAAAATTTATAATTTTAATTTTTATTAGTTGTTTATCTAAAATTTGGTTAATAAATTTTATAAAACCCTTATCTTTAATTAAATCATTGGCAATGATATCTGGCATTTTAATATTTACCCATAGCTAGATTCACTCTGCTAATTGATTTATTTTTTCTTTCCAATTAATAGGAATTGACTTGGCTAAGCTTACGGATGCTTGTTGTATTTTTCCTAATAAAGCTGATTTTTGCCACCAATCATGCACAATTATGCTATCATTTTTTTCTAACAACACTACCCCCAACATTAACAATAAGGCACCTCTTAAAAATCCATAACCAAGGCCTAATATTCTATCTATAAACTTACCAAAGCCTTCCATCTTGATAGTTTGACATATTAAATACACAACTATGCTACCTAGAATAAACATAAAAATAAAAATACCAATCCCAGAAATAATTTCTTTAATAAAATTAGATTCAATAAAACCAAATAAAAAAGTTAAATGTTTTCTGAAAAAAAATGAACCAAATATAGACACAGATAAACTAGCCAATTGTAAAGTTTCTTTTACAAATCCACGCAAAATACCTATCATGGCAGATATGAAAAACAGCAATAATATGACACAATCTAGTTCGTTAACATGCATAATTTATATATCTATAATTAAAAAATTAAAATTTATTAATAATTTATATTATACACTATATGGGTAGCAAAACTAATTACTCATTGCTGTAAATTTAGAAAGTAAACTATAAATTACATCTCGGTGTTTACGTCGATCTAAGATTAGATCTATAAATCCTTTGTCCATTAAAAATTCGCTAGTTTGGAATCCTTCTGGTAACTTTTTTTCTTTAACTGTTTGCTCGATAACTCTAACACCAGCAAAGCCAATTAATGCTCTTGGTTCGGCAATATTTAAGTCACCTAACATGGCAAGGCTAGCAGAAACGCCTCCAGTACACGGATCAACTAACACTGAAATATATGGGATCCTTTCATCAGACAATTTTTTTAATACTGCGCTCGTTTTAGACATTTGCATTAAAGAAATTAACGACTCTTGCATCCTGGCACCACCACTACAAGAAAAACATACTAACGGGATTTTTTCAGACAAACTACGCTCTGCAGCTTGAACAAATTTTTCACCAACTACTGCCCCCATAGATCCGCCTATAAAACCAAATTCAAATGCACAAGCAACCAGCGGCAATCCACGCAGAGATCCTTGGATCACAATTAATGCATCATTTTCTCCAGTTTTTTTTTGCGAATCGATCAGCCTATCTTTATATTTTTTAGTATCACGAAACTTTAAAAGATCAATAGGCTTTAAATTAGCAGCTATTTCTTTACGGGTGGCAGGAGGATTATCTAGAAAAAAATCTAAACGCTGCCTGGCATTAATCCTAATGTGATACTCACATTTGGGGCAAACATATAAATTTTTTTCTAATTCGTTTTTAAATAAAAATGCACTACATTCTGGGCATTTATTCCATAATCCTTCTGGTATAACATTTTTCTTTGTTTGACTAGAAATTTTAATTTTTGGTATAAATCTTGAAAACCAACTCATATGTTTATATCTCTGTAATGTGCTTGAATTACGCCATAATTGATAATAATATTAATGTGCAATAAAATGCAATGGTTTTTCAAAACAAGAACAATAGACTGTCAGTATTTTGTTTGATATTAAAATTATCTGGGTAGCCGACCGTTACTAGATATAAACCTTCTGGTGGGGCAGTTATAGACGCAGCTATTCTATTTTTTGCCATCAGTATTTCTTTAGCCAATTGTGTGTTATTGCGGCTGTTAGTGTCACTGATATCGCAAGTATTTGTATTACAACTATCTTGACCAATTTTAATTAATACCCCGACCATATTTCTAACCATATGTTTTAAAAAAGCATTCGCCGTAATGGAAATTTTAATTAATTTTTTTTGTCTTTCGCATTTAATCTCATAAACTCGCCTAATTGCAGTTTTACTTTGGCAATCTTTACCCCGGAAACTACTAAAATCATGCTCACCTAACCAATAAGTACTTGCTGCTTGCATCAGATCAATATTTAAATTTTTATATTGCCAAGTTACATAGTTCCTAAATAAACTAGGCTTAATTTTAGAATTGTATATAAAATAATGATACGTACGAAATAAAGCAGATTTTCTAGCGTTAAATACTGTTGGTACCTCTTGGGCCGATAACACCCTAATATCTTGAGGTAAATAACTGTTAGTTCCACATACCCAAGAATCTATTGTTCGTTGCGCCATAGTATCAAAATGTACTATTTGCCCACTAGCATGTACCTTAGCATCGGTTCTGCCGGCACAAACAGTCGTAACCCTATGGTCAGCAACCTGTGATATAGCGGCTTCTAATTTTTGTTGTATTGTAGATAAATCACTGTTTTTTTGACGCTGCCATCCATGATAATTAGTACCATCATATTCTATTAATAAAGCTATACGTAGCATGTTATATAATAGATTTTAACAAAGAAGATATTTGATCTTGATATTTTTTTTCTTTAACAAAAGTTATATCTTGTAAAATATCTTTGGCGCTTTTTTGATCGCCAGCCTCTAAGTATTGTTTAGTTAACGCTATTTTTAATTCTAATTCTTCGTTTCTAATCATAGAAAAATCATAATTACTATTGCTCGATTGTTGCAACAAATTATTTAATTCATCTTGGCTTTTGTCAACATTTAAATCTGACGATACGCTATCGTTAATATTTTGGTTACCATCAGAAAAATGATTGAAAATAATCGGCCTTTCTTGTAAATTTGCACCCTGTGTCGTTCTAGATAAATGTGCTGGTAACATAACAGCATCTGACGAATGATGGGAATTAGAGGATGTAATCATTTTATGAAATAAAAAAATTATTGCCGATACGAGACAACAAGTCCATAACAAATCATTGCCATATCTTTTAATTAATTCTAAATAACTATTGCTAACCACATTATTAACAACTTGATCTGGGGCTATAGTCTGACTCTTAGAATTATTACGCTTAACATTTTCAGAACTATCATATCGTAACGAATCCAGTTCGGAATTTATTTGCGACATGGCAATACTTTCTGCTAATTGCTCTTCATTTTTATGCACTGTAATAGTATTTGGTTTTAAATCGAATAATTTTTCATAATTTATTTTAGGTCTTTTAGAATGCTCAGAAAATGCTTGCAAAGACGTAACTACTTTGGTCAAAGCTGAATCTTGATTATTATTCACAAGATTATCATGATCATCATGTTTTTCTACATGTTCATTTTGCTCAACAGTGCTAAACATGGCACTAGAATGATCAGACTCGGTGGTAATAGAAGATTGAGCTAAATGTCGTTTAGTATCTTTATTTAATAAAACTTCATTGGTAGCAGATTCTTCTAAAGATGTTGCAAATATCGCATCACTGGTCAATTCAGATTTAAGTTGCTGAGATAAATCTGAATTTCTATATGGTTCTATATAAGCATTATTAAAATTATTACTTTTATTAACCTTACTTAAATCTTCTATAAGAACATTTTTTTTGCTAACAGGAAAATCACGTCTTGCACTATTATCACTATGCGGATCTAAAAGAATAGTGTAGTTTTTAATTATTTTACCATCTGGCCAAACCAATTGAATTAAAAAATCTAAAAAAGGATTTTTTACCGCTTGTACAGTAGATAAATATATTACCGTTATACCGTCAATTCTTTTGGTTTCAAACTTTAACTTAGTTAAAAAAAATGGCCTAGGTATCCCAGTTCGCATAAAATCTTTAGAACTGGCAAGTTCTGCAATAATATTATTGGTATCTAATTCATCAACACCAGTTAAAATGATTTCTGCACTTAATGGTTCATTTAAATAAGAATATACTTTAATATCCCCTAAACCTATAGCCATAGAACAATTACTATATATAATAATCGTTAATAGCAAAGCTTGCTTTATAAAATTATTCGCAATCTTAATGTTTATCTTAAAGTTCACTAAGTACCTCAATAAATCACTAAATTTCATTATTTATATTAATTATTTTAGCATATGTCTACTTAATAGCATCTCAGCAATTTGCACCGCATTTAATGCTGCACCTTTGCGAACATTATCTGCAACTACCCACATGGCAAGGCCGTTATCATCATTTAAAAAATTTCTAATCCTTCCAACTGTAACCTGATCTGACCCAACTGCATCCGGTATAATTGTAGGATAAATATTATTTTTTGGATCGTCCGCAACCGTAACCCCAGGTGCTTCGGCTAAAATTTTTCTAGCTAAGGCGGCTTTCATTGGTTTTTTAGTAACAATATGCATGGCAATAGAATGTCCGTATAAAGTCGGCACTCTACAAGCAGTAGCCGTAATTTTGATAGTATCATCGTGTAGAATTTTATGCGTTTCCCATACCATTTTCATCTCTTCTTTGGTATAGCCGTTATCCTGAAAAGTATCGATATGAGGCAAAATATTAAACGCTATTTGTTTAGGATAAACTTTTGACTCTGCAGGTATGCCATTCAATGAGTTAGTGATTTGGTCAACTAGTTCGGTAATAGCGGCCCTGCCCGTACCTGAAACTGATTGATATGTAACAAAATCAATCTTTTCAATCCCAACTAAATCATAAATAGGTTTTAAAACTAATAAGGCCTGAATAGTTGCACAATTAGGGTTGGCAATAATATTGGTTTGCTTATAAAGAATCAAATCATCTGCATTGACCTCGGGGATAACTAAAGGTATATCTGTTTGATAACGAAAGTGTGAAGTATTGTCTATTACAATACAACCAGCCGCAACTGCGACTTTAACATATTTACTAGACACTTCTCCGCCGGCCGAAAAAAATGCAATGTCTACTTTTTCGGTTTTAAAATCAAATTCAGCTAAATTATATATTTCTATAGCTCTATTTTTAAATAATAAAGTATCACCTTTAGATCTGGCACTTGCTAATAAAAAAATTTTTTTTACTGGAAAATTTCTTTGTTCTAAAATTTCAATTATAGTTTGACCAACCAGACCGGTTGCACCAGCTACTGCAATATTAAACATATATTTATTACCTATTTATTTTATTATCTGTTTATTGTTGTTCATAATTAAAATATTTTGCTTGTTCATACTCTTCGGCTGTATTAATTTCTAAAGTTTTATTCTCTGTAAGACAAACACGGATCTTAAAACCATGCTCTATTGCCCTTAATTGCTCCAAAGATTCAGTTTGCTCTAATGGAGTTACAGGTAACTTGGTGTATTGCAATAAAAAGTCACGCCGAAAAGCATATAATCCTATATGATGATAAACTGGGGCATTAATATTTTGCCTAAAATAAGGAATTGGCGAACGAGAAAAATAAATGGCATTATTATTAAGATCTGTTACAACTTTTACTATTCCAGGATTATTATAATCCTCAGTTTTATCTAGCTTGTAAGCTAGAGTTGTCATATCTGGCATCTCTCCATGCAAATATGGAGCAACTAATTGTTCCAACATAATAGGCTGCACAAATGGTTCGTCCCCCTGGAGATTAACCACTATATCCATCTCAGGAAAATGTTCAGCAACTACAGCTACCCTATCGCTACCTGTCATGAGGCTACTGTCTGTCATGAATACATTGCCATTAATAGCTTGAATTACTTCAGCAATTTCTTGGCTATCTGTTGCCACCACAACTTTAGTTAATAATTTGCAATAACTAGCATTTTCATAAACAACTTGAACCATTGGCTTACCTAAAATAGGTAACAATGGCTTGCGAGGCAGCCTGGTTGATCCTATTCTGCTCGGAATCACACAAAGAATTTTAATCATAACTACACCATAGATGTTAATTCAGCTAATAATTTTTTGGCTGCTAAATATTTTGAATTAATTTGTAAAGATTTTTTGGTATATGTTAAAGCTAAAGTAAAATTTTCTAATGCATAATAACATAACGCAATGTTATGCCAAGTTTCTACTGTTTCCCCAAACTCTTGAATGGAAATTTCAAAAAATTTTAATGCCAGATCAAATTCTTCCAAAACATAATAAATATTAGCCAACACAAAAGGTAAATCTTGATTTTTTTCTAATTTAAAAAAATATTCCCAAATCAATTCTAAGCCACAAGTTATAGCATGCTCTTGTTCCATGTTAAATTGCTTTTTATTAATCGATTTTTCTATAAACTCTAACAACTGATCTGATATATCATAAAATAAATCTGGATCCCATTTACTAATCGACAAGATTGCTAACATTTGATCTAAATTATGCCAATTATTTATTTTATCATTAGAATAACATAAATTTATTAAATTTTGTGGATTAATATCATATAAAGCTTGCTTAGCTGTAAATGTCAACAAATTATTACTATTGTTATTAGCTGTTGTAAAACATGCAACCTGTAAATCAGTATATGAATTGGGGGTAATCATACTACTACCATTAGACAAGGTAAAAAAAGTTTCTAATGCATGGAAATTAACCATAAACGATACCGAACCATGAACTGCAATATTAGGATCTTCTATTTGAATAAAATCTGCAATATCGATGTTGCCTTTATCTGCAACTAGAAACACTGTATTTTTCTTAGACAACATCTTAATATTTTCGATTGCACGCAATGCACCAATCGGTAATAAAAAAGAACCATTTTTTAATTGATTTTTGTACTGTAACAATATTCTATTAAATATATCCTGTTCATAATAATTTTCATTAATTAATTCATGAGAATATTTATACGAAAAATTGTCAAAAGAAAAAGTTTTTTGACTATCTAAATCTATAGAAGTTGCAAACAACTGATTATCTTCACATTTAAATGCATCATGAGATAATGTATCAAATACATAGTTGGCAATTACAAACAGCGGATTTTTTAGAGATTGTTTAGTTATTGTTTTTTTAGCATTAATTAAATAAATATTTTCATCAGTTTCCGCATTGAATTTAGCAAAATCTAATTGTTTATTATCTATATATTTTTTCAATTGTGGATGATTTTGCCATGCTTCTATATTTTTTGGCGAAATATCCGAGGCTATGTATATTATATTAAATTTATTATATAAATTAAAAAATTCTAAAAATTTACAAATATAAAAACTAAACTTGCCATGCCCCCCACCTAACTCTAATATGTAGAATGGTTCCGAATTTGAATCTGTATAATGATCATAAATAGCTGCATTAATCAAGGTGGCATATAAATGTGCAAGTAATTTATTGCTGGTTATTTGGTATGGAACAATATCTTCTTGCCATGCATCAGGACCTAATTGTTCGTAATAATCCTGCATCTGTTGCCAAAGAATAGATTTTGACAAACACCGAGCACCGCTAGATTCATTTTTATGACTAAATTTGTTAACTTTCGTTTTATTGGTTAGTTTATTTACATTTTTTATATCTTTGCTAATTGTTTTATACATCTCTAAAAATACCAT
Source organism: Francisellaceae bacterium UBA6186 (assembly GCA_002422785.1). Lineage (GTDB taxonomy): Bacteria > Pseudomonadota > Gammaproteobacteria > UBA6186 > Azoamicaceae > UBA6186. The sequence goes on along the minus strand of DITK01000019.1, from coordinate 31,621 downwards.
TAATTAATGAAAAAGCTAAAATTTATAAAATTATATACTATAGCTTTCTTTTATGATACGAGCAGCTTTTTGTAATACTACATCATAGTTACGACCATTTTTAGCAATAATAGCATTTTTAGTTTTAATAATATGTTGCATATTTTTAATAGTTTTTATAAGACGTTCAACCCTAGAGGTAGTACGATGTTTTTTACTTAGTAATTGAGCAACATATTCTTTATATGATTGTAAATTATTAATAGTTCTAATAAATTTTAAATTAACACTTTTTAAGTTTCTTACATGAATTATATTCAATTCAATATCTTGCTCTAGTTTACGATTTAATTTTTTAACATTAATTAAGTGTTCGTTGGCTCTGTTTAAATTATTGTTAGATATTTCTAACGCACGAAAAAGTTTATCATTATTAGTTTTTTCAATTTCCAATTGCAACATTAAAGCATTGTCATAACTTTGTTCATATTTTATAAAAGTTGATTCTATAATAGAATTTGACTCTTTGTTTTCTATATGTTGATGTATGGTCATGGCGAAATTCCAATTTATATTATTTTTATGATTTTTTATAAATATGTATTTATATTAGGAGTATAATTTAGTTCATTTAATTAGTAAAATCAGCTTAAATACTTTCAAGCTAACAACTTACGTGCTTTTTTTAATTTTTGCTCGTAGTCTTCTAAATCTCCGACAAATGGCTCGGCCACCCCATTATGAACCCACCATAATTCGTCTACTGTGTTCATAATTAACTGACGATCGTGAGATACTAACACTACAGCCCCAGAAAATGATTGTAATGCGAAAGATAAAGCTTCCCTCATTTCTAAATCTAAATGATTAGTTGGCTCATCAAGCAACAATAATTGTGGCTTTTGCCAGACAATCCAGGCTAAAGCCAACCTTGCCTTCTCACCACCAGATAAAGTTGCTATTTTTTGTACAGCACGTTCATCGCTAAATGCAAAACGCCCAAGGTAGCCACGGATCTCTTTGTGGTTATTATTCATGCTAATTTCTGTAAACCAGCTTAAGGGAGTTTCATCTATTGGAAATTCTTCAGCTTGTTCTTGAGCGAAATACCCAATTTTCAAACCAGGACCCGCATGTCTAGTACCTTTTTGTGCCACAACCGTTGCTGATAATAATTTCATCAAGGTCGATTTACCCTCCCCATTTAATCCAAGCAAGGCAATACGAGCACCCGGGCGCACATAAAAATTTAATTTTTTAAAAATTATTTTATTTGTTGCCCCAACATACGCAAACTCAATATTTTCTAAATTTAACAATGGATTTGGACAATTAATTATCTCAGAAAACTCAAATTGAAAACTAGATTGTGATTGCACTGCAGCAAGTTCTGGTAACTTTTCTAAAGCTTTAATTCTCGACTGAGCTTGTTTGGCTTTAGAAGCTTTAGCACGAAACCGATTAATAAAACTTTCTAAATGCTCCCTTGTTTTTTGTTGCTTAGCATGCATTAATTGCTGCAACATAATGGCTTCAGATTTTTGTTTTATATAGTTAGAATAATTTCCTTTATATATAGTAAATTTTTTATTATCAACCAATAAAATATGACTTGGCACCCTATCTAAAAATGCAGCATCATGAGTAATTAATAACACTGTTGATTGGCAATTTTTAACCCATTCTTCTAACCACACAATAGCATCTAAATCTAAATGATTGGTTGGCTCGTCAAGCAAGAACAAATCAGCTCTGGCCATTAGAGTTTTAGCAACATTTAACCGCATTCTCCAGCCACCAGAAAAATTAGATACCGCCTCTTGCATCGATGCATCTAAAAACCCCAGTCCTTTTAACAAATTAGCAGCCTTAGCTGGTATTCGATATCCATCGATTAAATGTAAATCGTTATGAGCCGCCAAAACAGCAGCATGATCATTTTTTTGTTCAGCAATTAATAATTGATCTTGAATAACCGTGTATACGTTATCTCCGGATAAAACATAATCTAATGCGGTAATCGACCCTTCTGGTAAACTTTGCGGAATATGTGCGATTCTCCAGGATTTTGGTATTTGGCAATTACCAGCATCCGGAGATAATACGTTTCTAAGTAAAGCAAACAAAGTACTTTTGCCAGCACCATTTTTACCTATAATCCCAACTTTTTGACCAGGAAAAACACTAAATTGAGCTTTTTCAAAAATACATCTTGTCCCTAGATGCAAAGTTAAATTATCGATTTGTATCATAATGAAGGCATGTTACATTTTGTAAGTCAATATTACAACCGAGATTTTTTTGCAGCTTGGTGTTTTTCATATTGAGATGATGTTTGCATAACCCTGTTTATAGTTAAATCACTAACATTTTCGGGCATATTACCATATATAAAAGGTAAAACTGTGTTTCTTACAACGTCTGCTGGTAAATTTTTGTTTACTAACGCACTAGAGGCTAGCACTATCGTATTTAACCAGCCATTTTCTAGAGAATTAAAAATTTGAGAATTAAAGCGGCTCTCTAAACAATACCCATCTTGATCAGGCACAAGTAATGTAGCAAAATTAGCACCACCCTGCATCAACTCGTCTACAATAACTTTATTTTTACGCAACATTGCATCATATAGCGCTGTTCTGCGGCTATTATACGTATTATTAACATTTGCCCCTGCTTTAATCAGCATTTGTGTTAAAAATATGTTTTGCTTGCAAACTGCTAAATTCAAAGCTGTGCGGTTATCAACATTAGAACAAGGCGCATCAACATTTGCTCCCATTTTAATCAACATTTCAATGAAAACTTCATTGTCGATTGCAACTGCATGATGTATTGGTTGACCACGACGACCATAATAGGTCTGTTTATCAACGTCCGCACCAGAAAAAATAAATTGTAGAATTTGCAACAATTTAGGTATTGGTTTTTTGCTAGAGTACAATTGGTACCAGGGAGTAAAACGAACACAATTTAATATTGTAGATAATTTTTTTATCATTATTATTAACCTCCAAAATATGTAGCAACTACATTTATTTAGATAACTTGAGTTATGTTAACAAAGCCTCACACGGAATGCAATCAATATTATCAGTCCATCTGACGTATCAGTAATAAACAAGTTTTAAATTTAAGACAACTAATATATAATCCACGGCTTATAACTAATTTAAAGTTAAGGCACAGATTGATGAATACAACAACTACTCCTATTAGAAATATTGCGATTATCGCACATGTAGATCACGGTAAAACTACTTTGGTCGATAGTATGCTGAAGCAAAGCGGTACTTTTAGAGCTAACCAGGCAATTGCAGAACGTGCTATGGATTCTAATGACCTAGAGCGTGAGCGTGGTATTACAATCCTAGCTAAATGTACGTCATTAATATGGCACGATTCCCATACTGATCAAGATATCCGGATCAATATTGTAGATACACCAGGCCATGCTGATTTTGGTGGCGAAGTAGAAAGAATTTTATCTATGGTAAATGGAGTGGTGTTATTAGTAGATGCATCAGAAGGCCCTATGCCACAGACCAAGTTTGTTTTATCTAAAGCACTTAACTTGGGCTTAAACCCAATTGTATTGATTAATAAAGTTGATAGACCAGACAGAAGGGTCAGCGAAGTTGTAGACGAAGTATTCGAGCTATTTATGGCACTTGGTGCCACAGATACACAGCTAGACTTTCCTATTATATATGCATCCGGGCGTGCAGGCTGGGCAGCATTACAATTAGAAGATGAACAAAAAGATATTGCTCCATTATTTGATTTAATTTTAAAACACGTGCCAGAACCTGACAGTGATCCAAATGGTCCATTTTCTATGCTAATTACTACCAGAGAATATAATTCTTATCTTGGTCGGATACTTACCGGACGTATTTATTGTGGTACAGTAAAAACTAATCAAGTTGTTAAAGTACTTAATCGAGAAAATGCTGTTATTGAAAATGGTAGAATTAGTAAAATACTATCTTTTAGAGGACTAGAACGGGTTCCTACCGATACTGCCAGTGCTGGAGATATTGTAGCTATCGCAGGATTAACTAATGCAACTGTTGCAGACACTATTTGTGATATAGAAGTTACAGCAGCAATTTCATCAACCCCGGTGGATCCGCCAACTTTAGCTATGACGTTTTCTATTAATGATTCTCCTTTGGCAGGGATGGAAGGTTCTAAATTAACTTCCAGAATACTCGGGGAACGATTAATGCGAGAAGCAGAAGGCAATGTAGCAATTAGAGTTAATCAAAGTGAAGATAAAGATGCCTACGAAGTTGCTGGACGTGGTGAATTACAGCTTGGGGTTCTTATAGAAACTATGCGCCGCGAAGGATTTGAATTATCCATTAGTCGTCCGAGAGTATTATATAAAACCGATAAAAATAATGTTAAACAAGAACCAATAGAAGAAATTCAAGTTGATGTAAATGATGAGTTTGTTGGTGTAGTAGTACAGTCTCTAAGTTTAAGAAAAGCCGAAATGACCGATATGCGAGTGTCTGGTGGCGGCAAAACTCGTGTTACTTTTTTAGGTCCTTCTCGTGGTTTGATTGGTTACCATGGTCAATTTCTCACTGAAACTCGAGGTACCGGTATTATGAATCGTAGCTTCAATAGTTATGGGGAGTATCGAGGAAATATAGAAGGTCGTCGTAACGGTGTATTAATTTCAATGGAAAATGGTGATGCAGCTGGATATGCACTGTGGAAATTAGAAGATCGCGGTAAAATGTTTATTGGCCATGGCGAAAAAGTTTATCGAGGGATGATTATTGGCGAACATAACCGTGACAATGATTTAGAAGTAAATCCTATCAAAGGAAAACAATTAACTAATATGCGTGCATCCGGTAAAGATGATGCAATTCGTTTAACTCCGCCGGTTATTATGACTTTAGAACAAGCCATTGCTTATATAGAAGAAGATGAAAGAGTTGAGGTAACTCCAAAATCAATCCGTCTTCGTAAAGTAGAACTAAATGCAACTGATCGTAAAAGAAGTAACAAATCTAACAACGAATAAGTTATTTATACGGCAGATAATGCAAGATCTAGAAATAAATAAAATTATATCTAATATCAGTTGGCAATATCATAAATATTTACAACCAGAAAATATTATTATTTTTAAAGAAACAACCTCTACTAATAGTTATTTATTAGAATGTGCCAAACAAAAAACTAATAAACTAATTTTTTGTTTGGCAGGTAAGCAAACCAGTGGTCGTGGACGTTTAAATCGTACTTGGATCTCACCAGCTGGTAATATTTATTTATCAATATTATGGTCATTTAATCATACTATATCTAAATTATCAGGTATTAGCTTGGCAATTGCGCTTGCAATTAATAGGGCTTTAATTAAATATGGAATTACATTTATTAAGGTAAAATGGCCTAATGATATTTTATATAACAACAGTAAATTGGCTGGTGTATTAATAGAAACGATACCTAAAATCAACAATACTGCGGTTGTGATTGGTTTAGGAATAAATATTGATATATCCTCTATTGCTTGCAAAAATAATGATCTTAATACAAATTTACCACCAATTGATTTAACAAGTATTACTAATAAAATTACTGATAGAAATTTATTAATTGGATTATTAATAAATTCTATTTTAGATATTATATTTTTATTTGAAACCAATGGTTTTGCACCATTTATTAAAGAATGGCATACATATGATTATAGCTATGGAAAATCAGTAACTATAATTTCTGGAGAAAAAATTATTTCTGGAATTAATCGTGGAGTTGATAAAACAGGTAATTTATTATTAGAAGTTCTATTAGATAATGGCTCTATTACATTACAATCTATAGCTAGCGGCGAAGTTTCATTGAGAATTAAATATTAAAAATTTATCTACAAAGAAATTTTTTAAAAAAGTTTCCGATTATTTTGCTAAATTGATTATTATTGTTTTCCATTGTTGACGATAACATTGTATCTTTATTAAGATCTGTTGGAGAAAATGAAATGCTACTCTCACTTGTATCCCACTGCGATAACATGGTTGTCTTTATTTTTCCACTAGAATCAACAGGCATATTCATCTTGGCACACATATTATTGCTGATCTGTGTTATTAAATTAATTTTATCTTCCTCGTTTTTTATTTCTAATGTAATAATTTCTAATAAATTCATTAAACTATTTGTAACTTTTATGCTTTCAGAAAAATATTTACTTATTGGGCCACAACAATCTAATGCTTCTTGTAAAGATTTTTTGCGCAATACAGGATCATCTGGGCAAAACTTGTACTTCAACATTGCAGTTACAACCATTTGCCAAATATGGCTACAGGAACAACAAGATATCTCAGCATTTAATGTTTCAGCTTCTACAACTGTATCTTGCAAAATAAACAAATATTTAAATAAATCCGGTGCATTATCACACTGCTTTTGAATGTCAAAATTTTGATTAATTGTTGGCATAAAAATGTCTCTTGTATTTTATATTTAATATTTAATATTTAATTATAGCTCTTAATTACATGAGTGGTGTGAATTTTTTCAATAATCGATTAATTGGCTGCGCTAAAATATCGCCATCCCCATCATTTTCTTCATAATCTTGAACACAAGATGGTATTTCTTCAATCACCATTATTGATGCTCTATTACTAGATGTACTAATGCTTTTTTTTTTATTGCCAATTAAGATCAAAGAGGTTGAAGATGAAGATATTTCTGGCAAAATATCTTCATCAAAATTTGTTGTCAAATCATCGAAATCGGAAGTATTTTCTTCGTTAAGATCTTTTGTTTTTGGTGAAGTAATAGATAAAACTGTATTTTTGAATTTAGAAAATTTTTCAATAAACTTGTTAGGTTTCTTTTTAGGACTATCAGAACGATCCATAATAATAGCCTTGGATGTTTTTAAGTTTTTGACTAATGCCGATCGCACATTTGTTTGATATTGTTTATAAGCTAACATCGTTGCTGGATAAATTAATGCTTCTTGTCCCAGCTCAATTTGTCTTGTTATTATATGATGCCATTTTTCCATGTCTATTGAATAGTTAATATGAATAAAATTTGTTTCTAATAATTCATTAACTGCATAAAAATTAATCCGCTGCTGTTCGTCATTAGTATAAAGATAATATATTTTTTTATTTTTAGATGCAAAAATATGAAATCTTGGACCACCATGTCCACGACTTATAGTTTGATCTAAACAATAAGGACTTCTTGCAGCCACGCCGTGCTGAAATGGATCGCAAAAATATCCAGCCATACCTTTCTTCTCGTTATTAACATTATGAACATGATTAGCAAGAATATTTCTTAGGAATTCGTATGGAGTAATACAACCTGCTCTTTCTAGTAATGAAGTTTTAATAGCTATTATATAAAATATATTATCAATGTCATAAGACAAAGTTGCTGAATTTTTGTTAAGACCTAAAAAAAAATATTTATTAAATTCATCATTAAATATTTGATCTTTATATAATAAATGTAAAAATAATTTTTTAGTTAATTCTATTAATTTAATTTGTTGACTAATTCCTGTTTTGTCTGAAGTAATTATAAAAGTATTGAATTCAGTATTAAATTCTACAAGATTTAATATGCCTGCACATAGTGGTATAGATTCTATATCTTTATCCCAATCGCCAATAATAGGCTTACCATCTTTCGCAAAAACCATAAGAGGTTTAAATAAACCATTTTTTTGAGAATTATAAAAGATTTCATATGGAGTACAAATAATCTCACAACCATCTTCTGCAAATGAATCGCGAATTTTATCAGGAACTAGCTTTAAATACTTTTCAGGATCATCAAAGTACCGTGTGGTAATACGCAAATCATTTTTATTTAGATTTTTTTTTTTCTTCACCTAAATCTAATTGGAAACAACCAGTAAAGCCTAATGGTCCTGTATTATCTTTAAATTTAAATCTTACTATAGAACCGCCATCAAATGGCCAATCCATTTGACAATCACCGTGACTATTACAGCGTTTTAAAATTTCCCATAAAGTCCATTTAACTTGTATTTTTTCTTGTTTTTCTAAATCGTCATCATGATGGTGACCACTAGGTATTCTATTTGGATCCAACCTTGTGAAAATTGGATCTACTGGAATATACCCGCCTACTAAACTGCTAGTTTTAGAGTGAATCGATGATGGTTTTGGCACTCCTGCACTATTGAATGGAGGTAAATTTTGAGGATCGCTAACCATAAATGTAGTCATACTAAAAAAATATTTATTTTGATTGGCAGTCTCTTCTAAAAGAGTATTTTGCATGCCAGACAATATAATGGCCTGCTCTCCAGATATAATATTTTCTTCGGTTATAAATTGCTGTACGGTCGAATAATTTGGCATAGCATAAAATACCAGTTTTAATCAGCTACTTTTGCTTTCCACAACTTTGAGTGGATAGTAATCATCTATTTGTATTTCTGCATTTAATTTAGTATTGCTATTAACTATCGCTAATAGTTGTTGATTAACATAGCTATATTTTACTTCTAAATCAATCAAATTGCTTTGTAATATATTCGCTGTATTTAATTGTTCATTACTTGCTGCCAATAAAGATTTTTGTGCGTTAATTAATCTTTCTACATTGGCATTAATTGGTTTTAATTTTTGTGAAAATTCCATAACAAAATCTTTTATGGCACTATGCTCTACAGTATAATCGTCGAAAGAACTTTTAATCTTCATCAATTGTTCTTTCAAATTGATTGTCATTTGTTTTATTTCTTTAGATAAAATCAAAAAACTGTATCCTTGTTGCTTGCCACTTTTGTGGGCTTCTAATGATACTTGCAAAGATAACATGTCTGCCAAATTACAAATGCTAAAAATATATTCTATAGCACAGGTTAAACTTGTAATATTTTGTTTTTGGTTCACTTGTATATTTAAATTATTTAATTCTAAACAAGCATCTTGATGAGTGCCAAATGCTTCACAATACTGTTGATATTCTTGCTGTACTTTATTGGTATCAATTGTTAATTGATTGGCAGTATTTTTAGCTGAATCAACAAGCTGCTGATCTTTGTCTAATACACTAGCGACCACCGTGATACTATTTAATAAATCATTATGTTTACCGACAAATTGTTTTACTTTAAAAGCCACTTGTTCTAACGTATTTTGAAACCAAGAAAGCATATTATTTAAAATATCAGCCATATTATTAGTGCTATCTTGGCTATTGGTTGTAATCCTGCTATGTAAGTCTTTTTTAGCAATTACCACCTGCATAAAATCACTTATTTTACTAAGTTTACTATCAGCTGTCTCTAAATTTAAACAAGAAATAGTGTATACAAAAAACAGTAATACGGGGATGACAGCAGCTGTAAAATAAAACATATTTATTAAAGATTTTGATAAATTTTGCAATATTATATTTTTAGAACTTTCTACAACTAAACTCAACAATGTATTCTCTATAGGAGCAAAATAACTTATACTCATTGATTTATCTTGTCCAAACGCTTCTATAGATCCTTTTTTAGCAGTTGCAGCTTCTCTAGCAGCAGCTGTATGAATAATTTTACCAAAATTGTCTTGATTGATTAAATGTAGATCTTGATCTATTAAATAAACAGAGGTTTTCGTCATTTTTTCTGGCAACTTCAGCAAAGAAGTTACCGAGCTCAAACCAACACTTGCTATCAAAACTCCAACATTTGGAATTTTACTGGCAACAAATAATACTGGTTCTTGGTAATCCGGTAAATATTCAGAAAAATTTGATACAACAACCGTGCTTTCTTGTGTACCTAAATACTTAACTGCGTTAAAAACATTGGCAATCTCCGTATTAGAAAAAGGACCAGACACTATCGAAGATGCAAAATCTATGTTTTTTTTAGCAGAATAAACAACATTACCACTTAGATCAACCAACAATAAATCATTATATCTACTATCATTAGTTATTTTACGAAAATATTCATGATATTTATCATGAATATTATAATATTCTATATTTTGATAATTATCATTATTACTAGTCATATATCTAGTTTGCAAGCTTACGCTATGTTGGCTAAGGTTTTGTAAAAATACTGAAAAATCCACTTTATTTCTTGAATTTGAAAAGTAATTTTTATATTGTTTAGCAATATTATTATAATAATTATTTATAGCTGATGAATAATTTATTTTGTTATCATCTGAATTGTTAATTATAGCTATTTGATCAAATGCCGATTTAAATTCTTGAAACCCATTTTTAACAAATTGATCACGAGCTGCAAATTCCACATGCTTTTTCAAATTAGAAAAAAATATCTCTAATTCTTGTTGTTTAAAATCTCTAATTAACATTAACTGTTCTTTTGATTTACTAAGAAGTACATTGTTTATAATTGATTTGCTACAAAAAATAATAAACCCGCTCAATAGAATCAAAGCCAAGGCAGCAGTTACTGTAATATTAAATAATAATTTTTTGCTAATAATCATAATTTTATCTATGTATTTGTTTGTGATATTATTTAAATAATATGGATTACAGCAAAAGAAAAATCAAATTAGCTAATAAACTAATTCAAATCATGCTTATTTCAATTAGAGTCAAATCATCTTGTTGTGGGTAATCTTTCCTGAAATTTTCTACATTTTTAATGATTTCATCAAATATATCAATTTTTGACTTACTGCTATTCTCTATTGCAGCTTTCATACCTTCTACTCCGAACATATTACCGCTAGCATCTTTAGTTTCGGTAAATCCATCAGAATATATGTATATTTGATCTCCTTTTTCTCAATTCATTACTTCCAACTTAGAACTAAATTTTTCTTTTTTTAAAGATCCTAAAGGCATATGATTAGACACAAAAGATTGTTTTAATTTTTTGTTTTTATCAACACATAATACTTCTGGTGCCCAGCCATTCCAAACAGATAGCTGACCATTAACCAAGTCTACTTCCAGAACAGAGGCAGCACAAAAAATATTGGAAGGTAGAATATTATGTAATTTATTATTCAACTCAATTAAAACTTGTTGTAAAGTAAATCCTTTGATGGTAAGTTTTAAAAATAATTCTGCAGCCGGAATAATTCCTAGTGCTGCAGATAATCCATGTCCAGTAAAATCACCCATAATAATATAGTAATTTCCTGAAGAACTAGGCGCTACTAAAGCTAAATCACCATTAAATGTACTTTTAGATGAAACATACGTTTTAATAAAGTCTTGTTGTTTTATAGTGCCATATTGGACAATATTATCATATATCATTTTAGCAACTATTTGTTCTTCTAATAAATCTTGATTCATTTTTTCAACTAATTGTTTTTGTTCTATAATTGCTTTTCGCATAGAATGTATTCTTTCCATAGCTTTAAGTTTTGCATTTAAAACTACTTTAGAAAATGGCTTAAATAAATAATCGTCTCCCCCGGCTTCTATGCCATCGGATAAGCTTTGCTCATCAGAATGAGAGCTTAAAAACACTATAGGAATCCAATCCTCTATAACCTTGCTATTGTCAGTTTTTTCAATTTCTCTAATTTTTTTTGCAGTATGATAACCATCCATACCTTCCATTTCCACGTCCATTAAAATCAAATCTATTTTTTTACTAGAAAAAAAATCAACAGCTTCATTCCCACTAGTTGCTTGTTCTATAATATGACCACTTTCTTCTAACAAGGCTTTTAAGATGTTACGAATAGTTGCCGAATCATCTACTATCAAGATTTTCATGATTGTTCCAAAATTTGGTTTATAAATATATTATTTATGTTTAATAATATTATGATTTGATTATTTAAAATAACCATATTTTTTACAAATTCAGGTTTAATATTCACTCCAAAATCTATTGGTTTTTCTAGAATTTTTGACTCTATTGCTATTACATCTAAAACATTATCCACTAAAATGCCAATTTCTGTTAATTGATTATGAAATAAATAATCAATTATAATGGCACAAGTTTTTTTAGAAATTGTGATGCCGGTGTCCCCAAGATACAAATTAAAGTCTATGATTGGCAATACTTTTCCTCTTAAATTTAATAATCCATGAACAAATGGTGGCACATTTGGAACTTTTGTTGGCATTTTATACTCTATAATTTCTAAAACATTTGCTATATCTATACCGTATAAAATTTTATTTGACTCGAAAATTAAATATTTATTTTCATGATTATTTTTATTATCTAAAATATTATTATTAACATCATCAACATTTTTAGTCATACAGCAACCTTGGTTGAATGTTTATGCTTTTCTATTACATTAGCTATTAATCCTGGAATATCTAGAATAATTGCAACTCTACCATTACCTAAAATAGCAGTACCATTGATCCACTTTAAATTAGCAAACATCTCTGGCATTGGTTTAATAATAGTTTGAATTTCACCTTCCAAAGAATCAACTATAATTCCTACTTTATAATCCCCATGTTGCACAATAATAGCAGTATTAGGTGATTTTTTACCATTTATGCCTAATAATTTACTTAATACCATGCTAGGTAGAACTTTATTCCTAAAATTAACATAATTATGATTAACTATTGATTGATAATCATCACTAGTAATTTCTACACACTCTATAACATTCCACATGGGAATCAAGCAAGAAAAGTTTGTTGTTGTTATTAACAATCCATTTATAATAGCTAGTGTTAATGGTAATCTAATAGCAATGGTGGTGCCTATCATTTTCTTGCTATTAATTTGAATGCTGCCATGTAGTTTTTCTACTTCTTTTTTCACAACATCCATACCAACACCACGACCAGATAAATCAGTAATTTCTTCTACAGTTGAAAATCCTGGCTCAAAAATACACGCTAGAATTTCTTGTTCAGATAAATTTGCATCTTTTTTTATCAATCCAACCTTAATTGCTTTTTGTTTCACTTGATCTAAGTCGATACCACGACCATCATCAGAGGCTTGTATAATTATTTCGCTATTTTCTTGCGACGCTTGTAATGTTACCAAACCACAAGTAGGCTTGCCGGCAGCCACTCTATCTGCTGGCAGATCGATACCATGATCGCAAGCATTTCTTATTAAATGTAACAGCGGATCATTTATTTTTTCTATAATAGATTTGTCTAATTCTGTCTCTGAACCAATAAGTTGTAATTTAATTTGCTTGTTTTTTTGAGTTGCTATATCTCTAACAACCCTATTGAATTTAGAAAAAATTTCCTTAACCGGCAACATCCTCAGTTGTAAACTTATAATTCTTAAATCATCTATCAAATTATAACTTCTTTCTGCAGTATGATATAATTCATCATTGTCAATTTTATTTTCTTTAATCAAATTATTTAAGTGTAGTTGAACAACAACTGCTTCTCCTATCAGATTAATGATATCATCCAATTTACTAGCTTCTACTTTGATAAAGTTTTTTATAGTATTGCTATCTGTTATGTCACTCTGAACTATAGAAACAATATTCTCATCTTTTATATCAGATTTAACTATTGTTATTTTATCGTTAGAATCTTCGTTACATTTAAGTTTTTCAATTAATTCCTGTTGACGAGTTATTGTTTTTTGGTTAACACTACCTTTAATACTGTCATTTAACAACTCATAAAGAAAATCAACTGAATCTAATAAAACAGCTATTTTCATTTTGCTGATTGCAGATTTTTTTTCTCTAAAAACAGATAATAGATTTTCTATTTCATGAGAAAAACTAGCTAATGCAGAAAAATCAAACATGGCAGCAGCTCCTTTAAGTGTATGAGCTGATCTAAAAATATTATTTATAAAATCAGGATTTTGTTCTCCTTGTTCCATTTTTAATAAAACTTCTTCCATCTTAGCTATTAATTCTTTAGCCTCGATGACAAAAATTTCTGCAACTGAACCACTAAAATCCATAATAATTCCTACAAAATAATATTGTTGATTTTGTCATGTTGATTATCCAAAGAATTTATCACTTTAAAAAAAGATATAAGTTCTTTTAAATCATAGGCTTTGGCAGATATCGATTTGGCAATTATTGCTAAATCATTAGAAGAAGATACATTTTGTTGAGTGTTTTCATCTATTAAATTCATGGCGGTATTAATTTGCCCAACAACCATAGCTTGATTTTCTGAAGCCTTTACAATTTCCCTAACAAGTTCTGCAGTTTGAGCAACTGCTGGTACAATTTTATCTAGGAACTTACCAGCATCTGTAGAAATATTAGTGCTTTTTTCTAATAATCCACCAATTTCTTGTGCTGCCAACTGACTACGTTCAGACAATTTTCTAATTTCACTAGCAACAACTGCAAAACCACGACCAAATTCTCCAGCACGAGCTGCTTCTATCGCTGCATTTAATGCTAATAAATTTGTTTTGTATGCGATATCATCTATTATGCTAATTTTATTAGTAATAGATTGCATCAACGTAATGGTATCGCTTACAGCACTACCGCCATTTTTTGCATCATTAGAAGCATTAGTCGCAATATTTTCTGTACCTTTAGCACTTTTAGCATTATTGCTAATAGAAGCGTTCATTTGTTCTAAAGAAGCACAAGTTTGATCTACATGATCTGCCTGTGAAGTCGCAGTATTACTAAGAGATTCTGCTGCAGTACTAATTTTTGTTGATAGTTCTAACAATATTTCCATAGAAGATTTTATATCTAGCATAACATTTTGCAATTTTTGTAAAAAACCATTAAAAGCTTCTGCAGTTCTACCAATTTCATCGCTACTAGTTACTGGAATTCTTTTTGTTAAATCGCCATCCCCAACTAGCAAATCATGAGCTGCATGCAACATATTTTTCACAGGCTTAGTAATAACATAGTGAGAAAATATTAAAGCCACTACAGATGATAATACTAATAATCCTATAGTAAAAATTAACAATTGGTTTCTTAGGCTATTGATTGGAGTTAAAGCTTCTTCAGTATTTATTTCTGCAACAATTGACCATTGTAAGCCATTAATATTTAATGGCTTATATGCCGATAATACCATATTGCCAAACACATTTTTTAATACTTTAGTGCCACTAACATCGTTAAATGCATCCACGATAGCTGCCGTTCTTATTGGATACATTCCGATTGCACTATGGTATTTATTAATCAAATCAATCATTTTCATTACTTGTTTATTATTAAATCCTATTTTATCTAATGAATTAAAAAATTTATCTTGATGTTCTATTAACAATCTAGGCTGATTACGAATTGTATAATCATTAGCGACCAGGTAAGCTTCTCCCGTGTTTCCTAGACCAATATTACTCCAAGAATTTCCATTGGTCATAATATTATTTATTTCACGATTTGGCATTCTAAACATTAAGATCCCTATTTGATTGTCGCCATTAAAAATTGGCGTGGCAACAAAAGCAACAAAAGCATTGTAAGCAGGATAATATGGTTTAAAATCAGTTAATTTTGTCAACCCAACTTTATCAACACTTTTAGTTGCAACAAATGCATCATAAATATTACTGTTTTTATAAGAATCATTTAACAATGATGAACCAAAATCTATTTCTTTTAAAACACTGTATACAATATTACCTGTTTTGTGATCAATTAAAAACAATTCTTCATATCCAAACATGTCGACATATTCAGCAATAATATTATGATATGTTTTATGAGCTTTGCTGTAAGAACTACCATCTAGAGCATCTTCCAGCATTTTTTTATTTTCTATAGAATGTTGATTATTAGAAATATATAAATATTGTGCAATTTTAGCATTCATATCGCTTGGTTGATAATATTCTTTTTTTTGTATTTGTTCATGAGTTGCTGACAATCTTGATAAAAATTCAGTTTCATAATAATTATCAAGTGATTTGTTGGTATTATTAATTTCTAACTTTCCTGTTGATTCTTCTGACAATTTATCAAATGCCGTTTTAAAATCAACCATCGCATTAATAATCGTTTGATCTTTAGAAAAACTAATTAATTGACGATTGATAAAATCAAAATATTTTTCAACTTGAGTAGCTTTAATTTCTCTAACTGAAACTAATTGATTAAAGATATTTTTTTCCAAAGCATCTTTAGCAGAAAAATATGATATAGATGCAACCGACATAATTGCCAAAAAAGTTATATATACAAAAGCTAATAAAACTTTACTACCTATGGTCAAATTATGGATCTTAAACATGGAAATTCCCCTTTATTATTAATTATATTTAACGACAAAAAGGATAAGATCTTTATTTTATTGGTGTTGTTATTAGATATATATCAACTGTTTGACTATAGCTCTTGTTATGGTCTAAAAAAAGATCCATGTTGTAAAAAATAAACAGTTTGACTAAGTACTTGTTTACTATATGGTAAAAACATATGTGATGATTTTATAATAATATGATCTTTCATCCCAGCAAGCTTAGTACTAGTTATGGAAACTTTGCCATCATTTTTCTCTTTAATCAATCTAGAACAAATAGGATCTAAAGACATACTGCCAGCAATAATCCCCAAATCATAATCAATTATTCCAAATAAATGTTTTATATTTGATTGATCAGTAATTAATTGTTGTCCAGCTGGTCCAAATATTTTTTTATAAAACCAATTATTTTTTAAAAAATCCGCAATTTCACTTCCATTATTAGGAGTACCTATTAATACAACACGACCCAGCATTAATGGGCGATATTTATTCAACATAGCTCTCACTAATAATCCTCCCATAGAATAGCAGATAAAATGTACTGGCTTATTTTCAATCAATTGACTAGAAATATCTATCCAAACACTTTCGACTAATTCTTCCAGATTTTTTTGAGTTGAAGGATAATTAATATTAATAACGCTATAACCCTTAGCACCAATATATGATGCTAGGACTTTCATATAATTGGCATTAAGTAAAATGCCATGCAACACAATAACATAATCCATCTAGGCACACTCTACTTATTCTAAGATCTTTTTACGAATATCATTAATTGCTTTATTAGGATCTAATCCTTTGGGACATGCGTCTACACAAGTTAAAATATTACGACATTTAAATAAACCATGTGCTTCGTCTAATTGTGCAATACGTTCATCAGTTTTAGTGTCACGACTATCAAAAATAAATCTGGCAGATTGCAACATAGATGCAGGTCCTGCAAATTGCTCTTGATCTTTTAAATAGATGGGACAGGCACTAGAACAACACCCACATAAAATACATTCATATAATCCGTCTAATTTTGATCTTTCTTCTATGGATTGCAATCTTTCTGTAACTGGTGTTGATTCATGGTTTTGCAGATATGGTTGTATATTTTCATATTGTTGATTAAATTTACTCATATCTACAATCAAATCACGAATAACTGGCATACCAGTTAATGGCTTAATAACTATAGCCGTATTATCAAAACTACTAAGCGGAACAATGCAGGCTAACGTATTTTTGCCATTAATATTCATACCATCAGAACCACAAACACCTTCCCTGCATGATTTTCTAAACGATAAACTTGCATCAAGTTGTTCTTGCACCGCAATTAATGCATCTAACAACATCTTGCCTTTAAGATCCGATTTATTTAATTGATATTCTTGCATATATGGATCTACATCTGGTTGTGTAGAATTATATCTATATATAGATAATTTTAGCATATTAATAAATCCTGTTAATAAATTCTATCTTGAGGCATAAATCTAGCTACCGTGTCTGGTTGTAAATTAACTGATCGATATATGATACTATTATCTGAAAATACCACAGTGTGCTTTAACCAATTGTTATCGTCTCTATTGGGAAAATCATCTCTTACATGTGCCCCTCGACTTTCTTCTCTAGCATTGGCCGCAATTGCTGTAGCTAGTGCAGTACTTAACAAATTATCTAATTCTAATGCCTCTACACATTCAGTATTGAAAATTTTACTATAATCAGTTAACGCAATATGCGACGAACGATCTATTAGTGCTTTTAATTTTAAAATACCAGATTGCATATTTTTATAAGTTCTAAATATGCCAAAATTATCCTGCATAGTCTTTTTTAATTCATTTTTAATTTGCCAACAAGATTCTCCTGATTTTTGGTGGTGTAAATGATAAAATCTATTAGCTGCCAATTCTACAGCATCTTTGGTTACAGGATTAAAATCTAAGCCAGAATTTAATTTGTTAATTATATCACGACCAGCTTCTCTACCAAACACTATTAACTCCAACAAAGAATTACCGCCCAATCGATTAGCACCATGCACCGATATACATGAACATTCCCCAATAGCATATAAATTATCTATGGTATCAAGATTTGGTCGCCAACTTACCACATTCGCATGTCTATTAGTCGGAATACCTCCCATCATATAATGACAAGTAGGTATAACTGGTATCGGTTGCTTGCTAGGATCAACGCCTGCAAAAGTGGCAGCCAATTCCAAAATACCGGGTAATCGCTCTTTAATTAAATCCAAACCTAAATGATCAAGTTTTAACTCAATATATGCTCCTTGTTCACCACAACCTCTGCCTTGTAATATTTCTGTAGCAATACAACGAGTAACCACATCCCTTGATGCTAAATCTTTAGCTACTGGTGCATATCGTTCCATAAATCGCTCACCATGTTTATTTAATAAATAGCCACCTTCACCTCTTGAACCCTCTGAAATTAAAATTCCTTTATCATAGAGTCCTGTCGGATGAAATTGCCACATTTCCATATCTTGCACACCTAATCCTGCCCTTAATGCAATCCCAATACCGTCGCCAGTATTAATTAAAGCGTTACTAGTTGCTTGATATATTTGGCCTGCACCACCTGTTGCTATAATTACAACTTTTCCGTGTAAAAATATTAATTCTCCTGTCGCTATATCTAAAACAACAACTCCGGCTATATCACTAGAACCCGATTTAACTAAATCTAATGCATAAAATTCATTGAAAAATATTGTTTTAGCTTGTAGATTATTCTGATACAAAGTATGTAATAAAGCATGTCCGGTGCGATCTGCCGCAGCTAAGGTACGACTCGCTTGTCCACCTTTGCCAAAATCTTTAGATTGTCCGCCAAACGGTCTTTGATAAATTTTACCGTTTGGCAATCTGGAAAATGGTAACCCCATATGTTCTAATTCATAAACTACTTCTGGAGCATTTTTACACATAAATTCTATGCAATCTTGATCACCTAAATAATCAGAACCTTTTACCGTGTCAAACATATGCCATAACCAATTATCATCGTGAACATTACCAATGGCTGCAGAAATGCCACCCTGAGCTGAAACTGTGTGCGATCTGGTAGGAAATACTTTAGAAACAACAGCAACTTTTTTAGCAGCCAATGATAACTCTAATGCAGCACGCAACCCAGCACCACCACCTCCAATTATGACAACATCAAAATTTTTAGTAATAATATTGTGTGGTTTATTAGTTGTATTATTTAATTGAACCATTTGCCCTCTGCCTATGTACTTCGTATAAACAAATACCAGTTGCAACTGATAAATTCAAACTATCTACTCCGCTATTAATCATAGGTATTTTGGCTAAAAAATCACTATGCTGCTTAATAATATTACGAACTCCTGCATTTTCCGAACCTAAAACTAAAGCAATAGGAACCCTCAGATCTATTGTAGATAAATTTTGAGCATGAGATGCAGCTAAAGATACCACCCAAACTCCATGTTTTTTTAGTTGTTGTAAACAATTATTTAAATTACCAACTTTGGCGATCGGAATTATGTCTACCGCACCAGAAGCTGCTTTTTTGACCGTCGCTGTTATATCGCAGGTTGCATTTCTAGAAATGATAACAGCACTAACACCAAAACATACAGCATTTCTAATACACGCTCCCAAATTTCTAGGATCTTGTATATTATCTAACACTAAAAATATAACCTTGGCAGGATTTGATTTTGCTAAAACAATTAAATCTTCTTCCACTAAAAATTTAGTAGGAGTAATACGAGCAGCCATGCCCTGATGATTAACAGGTTCTATAAACCATTTATCTAAAGTTCCTGGATTACAATCTTGTATAGAAATTTGCAATTTACGAGCTGTATCACAAATATTTTTAATTTTTGAATTTGTTGCTATATTATTTTTTTTCTCACAAAAAATTGTAATAATTCTGTCAGGATTAGCATTTATTAATACTTCTATGGTGTTAATCCCATAGATTAAATCTTGATTACTGGCAATACTCTCTGATGATTTTTTTTTGTTAGTTTTTTTATACAACACGGCTATTTAGATTTTTTAGTTGGTTTTTTTGAATTGTTTTTTTTTAATTTAAAATTTTTATTAATTGTAGCAGATTTATTAGATTTTTTACTTTTAGATCTGGAAACACTAGATTTTTTATGCATAGATTTATTGTTATTGTCTTTAATTTCTAACGCAAAATCTATACGTCTTCTATCTAAATCAACTTTACTTACTATAACTTGCAATTCCATTCCCAAAGAATAGATTAAACCACTTCTTTCTCCTATCAGCTTATGATGAACCGGATCATGCAGGAAATAATCTTGCCCTAAAGAATTAATATGTACTAAACCATCTATATAAATATCTTTAATTTCAACGAACAAACCAAATTTAGTAACACCAGATATTATGCCGGCAAATTTATGTCCTAAATATTTACTTAAATATTGACATTTACATGCTTTAATTACTTCTCTAGTAGCATCATCCGCACGACGCTCGGTCATAGAACAATGATCAGCTACTTGTTTTACTTGTTCAAAAGAAAGCTGTAAATTATCAATTTGGTTATTTAAAATAGCTTTAATATGCCTATGAACTAATAAATCCGTGTATCTACGAATAGGGGATGTAAAATGAGTATACTCAGTATATGCCAACCCAAAATGCCCTATATTTTCTGTAGAATACACCGCTTGACACATAGAGCGTAATAAAATCATTTGAATTACATCTGCATCTTTTCGAGAACTAATACTTTGTAATAATCTGGCATAATCTTTTGGAGTTACATGGTCGTCAGTATCGAGCGATAAACCTACCCCTTGTAAAAAAGCCTTCAAATCCAATAATTTAACAGATTTTGGTCCTTCATGAACACGATAAATACTGGTAATATTATTTTTTTCTAAAAATTTAGCTGTTGCAACATTAGCACACAACATACATTCTTCTATAATTTTATGAGCCACATTACGTTTTACTGTTTTTATATCAATTACTTCGCCTTTATTATTAAAAACCACTTTACTTTCTGAAGTTTCAAATTCAATAGCACCTCGTAATTGTCGTTGC
Source organism: Francisellaceae bacterium UBA6186 (assembly GCA_002422785.1). GTDB lineage: Bacteria > Pseudomonadota > Gammaproteobacteria > UBA6186 > Azoamicaceae > UBA6186. The sequence continues at coordinate 10,367 of DITK01000019.1, read as the reverse complement.
TGATGTAACACAGCAAATAATTCATGTAGTTCTGTCAAATTAGTTAATACAGATTTTTCTACTGCTTTACTATTTTTATTGCCAGCTAATAACTCGTCAACCTGATTATAAGTTAAGCGTGCCTTGGAACACATAATAGCTTCATAAAATTTATATTTGGTTAATTTACCAGTTGGGCTTATGTGCATTTCGCATACTAAGCACAATCTATCAACATTTGGCTTTAGTGAACATAGCTCATTAGAAAATAATTCTGGTAACATAGGGATAACTTTACCAGGGAAATATACAGAATTACCTCGTGACATTGCTTCATCATCTACGCAAGTATCTTGCGTTATATAATAACTAACATCAGCTATGGCAACGTATAGTTTCCAACCAGCACGCTTATTAACTTCACAGAAAACGGCATCATCAAAATCTTTAGAATCTTCTCCATCAATTGTCACTAATGATAAATTTCTTAAATCAACTCTAGATTTTATAACTGCAATATCAATATTTTTAGCAGTTTCAGCAACTTGCTTTTTAATATCAACACTCCACAAATAAGGAATATCTAAACTAATTATTGATGCAGTTACTAGCACATCACGATTATCAGCTTTACCTAATATTTTAACAACTTTACCAATAGGATCAGCCCATTTAAACGCAGGCATAGCAACTTCTAACACAACACAATCACCAATTACAGCTCCATTTTCATGCCCTAATGGTATTAATACATCTTGTCCTACCTCTTTATTTAAAAATGGCACCACATAATTAAATCCGTTAACTTGAAATAATTTGCCAACTATTTTTGTGGTTTGTTGTAGATTGCCAGATTTATCTATTTTTTGATGGTCATGATATTTATTAACAAACTCTTTTAAACAATAATTTTTATGTATTTTACCTAATTGATTATCACGAACCATAGCCCTAAGACGCCTACGTAAAGCAATTTTTTGATGTTCGTCTGTTATGTTAAGTTGTTTTTTTAATTGATTAAAATGCATAGGCATTTCAATTTCATTAAAAATACTTAATATAAATTCTCTGCTTGGGATAGGATTTGAATATTTTTCAGCTTCACGAGTTGCAAACGGATCTTTGTTGTCATTATTATTATTTTTTATTTTTTTGTTCAATTTTTGTTCATCCAATATTATAATTTTTGTTCCTGTGGTTTATTTTTAGTTTCCTTTAGAAATATTTGCAGCATTACCAAAATATTTAAAAAAATCACCTTCTGGCTTTAATACTAAAATATCTCCTTTATTGCTGAATACTTTTTTGTAAGCATCTAAACTTCTATATAATTCAAAAAATTGTGGCGATTGTTGATAAGCTTTAGCATAAATTTTACTAGCTTCAGCATCACCATTACCACGAATGTGTTGTGCTTTTTGTTTGGCCTCTGCTAATAAAATTCTACGTGTTTTATCAGCGTTGGCACGTATTACTATAGCATTAGCTTCACCTTTGGCTTTTAATTCGCTGGCAACTCTTGCTCTTTCAGAACTCATACGATCATAGACCGCCCCACTTACTTCATCAGGTAAATCAATTCTCTTGATGCGAACATCAACAACTGTAATTCCTAAATTGGCTGCATGCTCATCGGTTGATTTTTTTAATTTTTCCATTAATTCAACTCGAACTCCAGATACAACCTCTTGTATGCTACTACGACCAAATTCTGCACGCAAACCATCATTACCTTTTTGGCTTAATAAAATTTCAGCTTTAGCCTTATTACCCTCAGTACGAGTATAAAATAATTCTAAATTATCAATTTTCCATTCAACATAAAAATCAACTAAAACATCTTTTTTTTCATTAGTAACTATTCTGGAAGATTTAATATCTAACATATTTAATCTAGTGTCGAACGTACGTATCTCATCAATAAAAGGTAATTTCATATGTAACCCAGGATCGACAATTAATGGCCTATTATTAATACTATGTCGCAATTTACCTAAACGAAGAACTATAGCTTTGTCTGTTTCGTAAACTGTATATAAACTTAAAAATAACAACCAAGATATAATCAAAACGATTAATAATATCTGCATATTATTTAAGTATTTAAAGTTGAATTTATTAATAATCATTTAATTTACTTCCCCCAAAACGCTTTGAGATTTATTATTGTTGTTCATTAATTTATCTAACGGTAAATAAACTAAGTTATTAGAATTTTTAATGTCAATAAGAATTTTACTAGTATTTGACAATACTTCTTCAAACGTGTCTATATATATCCTTTTTTTAGTAATCTCTGGTGCTTTATTGTATTCAGCTAAAACTGCGTTAAATCTTAAAGTATCTCCCGTGGCTTTAGCTATAATTTCTTGCCTATAAGCCTCGGCTTCGACTAACATGCGCTCCGCATCCCCTTTTGCTTCTGGAACAATCTTGTTAGCAAACGCCTCTGCCGCATGTTTTAATCTTTCTTGTTCTTCTCTAGCTTTAATTACATCATCAAATGCACTTTTAACCGCTTCTGGTGCTTTAGCCTCTTTAAACGCCACAGTAACCACTTGGATCCCTGCGTTATATTGTTCTAATATCGCAGCTACTTGTTGCTCAATATCTATAGAAACCTGAGTACGACCTTCTGTCATAATAAAATCTAATTTAGCATTGCCAACTACTTGGCGCATAGCACTTTCTACTGCTTGTTTCAGGGTTTTAATTGGTTCAGCAACTTTAAACAAATAATTGTTAACATCCTCAATACGATATTGCACTTCTATTTCAACAAATACTATATTTTCATCTTGGGTTAACATAGAAGCACTATGTCTACTAGATCCAATTTGTTCACTATTGACGATAGCCTTGTCTTCAATAAGCCTAAAAATCCAATGAGGACCTGGCCCTACGGTCCGATTGACTTTGCCAAACCTAGTTATAACAGCCTGTTCTGCCGGACGCACAATATAAAATCCAGATAATAAATATACTATTATAATGATTCCGCTAATAGTCATAATAACCAAACTATGATTCGGAGAATTGAAATTATCAAACCTATTGGTACCGACAGTATTCTTATTTAACCCAAAAAATACTAAAAATTGCTTAAATAACTTATTAAAAATTTCTTCTAAATCTGGTGGACCATTTTGAGAATTACGATTTTTATACATATGTTGTTTGGTATCATTGTGATTGTCAGAATTATTTTTATTGGCTTCGGATTGATCTTGATTTTTATTAGATTCATCAGATCCTGGTTCATTCCAAGCCATACTTAATTGATCCATACTCTCTCTCTCTAAACACTAACTTATTAAAAACAAATATACTACAAATTCTATTGAAATACTCTTGATCTTGGTAAAAGTATAAGTTATTACGTTAGATTACCGCAAACAGTATGTCCAAATAAATATATATTGATTTTTGAGCAAGGCGATGCAATTTTATTTTCTTTTAAAAACTAAAGTAATTAAACATTAGCTTCCACAAATTCATTTTCAGCCTCTAAACCAATATCTGCCTCGTTTTTCGGATCTAACACAATGCGTACATTACGAGCTGGAACTATCGTAGAAATAGCATGCTTATATACCATTTGACTCACTGTGTTTTTTAATAAAACCGAAAACTGATCAAACGATTCTACATTGCCTTGCAATTTGATACCATTTACTAAATAAATAGCTACCGGCACCCTTTCTTTGCGCAAAGCATTTAAAAATGGATCCTGTATTGTCTGCCATTTCGACATAATTGTTATTCCCCACCTCATAATTTTAATAATGAAGTCTAACACTTTATATTGCGTGTAATCAACCCTAATTTATGTTGTTCTGATAATTCTGTATCCAGTAAATTTAAATCTACCAAGCTGTGCCACTTGCGTAGCCAAGTATGTTGCCGTTTAGCTAATTGCCTAGTTGCAGCAATAGCTGCCCGATAAGCCTCTTGTTCACCAATATTATGTTGTAAATATTGAATTATTTGCCTATAGCCCACACAACGCATCGACGGACTATTTATAGAAATATTTTGTTGCAATAACTGCGCCACTTCATTAACCAAACCCTGTTCCAACATCATATAAAATCTATCAGCAATTTTTTTATGCAAAAGTTGTCGATCTTTTGGTATTATTGCAAAATATCTTATATCCCAATTATTTATAAAATTATAACGCTCCAATAAACAATCAGAAAATTTCTTTTCAGTTATTAAGTTCACTTCTAAGGCTCGCTGGATACGTTTACTATCATTCATAGCAATATTATTGGCAGCGGCTATATCTAATGCTGCTAATTTAGCATGCATATAAGGCCAACCATATTGAGCAGCTTGTTTATCTATATTGCGCCGAATATCTATATTTGCAGATGGTAATTTAGATAACCCAAAACATAAAGAATAAAAATATAGCATGGTACCACCAACTAATAATGGAATTTTACCTCTAGCATGAATTTCTTCCAGCAATTGACTAGCATCAAGGCAAAATTGTGCAACTGAATAGCTATCGTTAGGAGAACGAATGTCAATCAAATGATGCTTAGTAATAATTAATTCTTCTTTTGTTGGTTTGTTAGTGCCAATATCCATACCAATATATATTTGAGCCGAATCAACATTGATAATCTCTACAGGAATATTTTTCGCCATAGCTATAGCGAGGCTTGTTTTGCCACAAGCTGTCGGTCCCATTAAAAAAATCGCAGTTTTATTATTCATGTTATTTAGATAATATCATTTTTATTTTATTAAACTAGAAAATTCTTGCTCACTACACGCTGGAAAACAAAAGTTTTCTTTTGTCAATTCTGACACTATCAGTGTTAAATCATTTTTTGTATATAAATCTATCCGCTCAAGTCGAATATTAGATATTATAAAATTTATAAAATTAACATCGTTGATGCTCTTTAAATCAATCTGCACAAGATCGGTCATAAAATTTTCATAATTAATATTAACATTTAACAAATTCAAACAATCAGGTATTGATCTAATTAACAAAACATTTTCATGAATTTGATTTATTTCAAATTTAAATTTCTCCAACCAATTAATATACATATCTAAATTATTTATTTTTTTATAATCTATTTTAATTCTTTCTGGTATTATTAACTGATGACTTATAAGATCAGCATGTTTCTGCATTTTTTTTTGTAGCAACCATTTCAATCCATCTAATATGTTCACCAACATTAGTTTTGAATTATTATTTTTTTGCTCAAAAATTACATACCTATTGTTAAATATAGGAAATAATTTAACATCAACAAACAATTTATCAAAATTATTATTGTCATTAAAATCTGAATATATAAAATTATCTGATTTCGATGGCAACTCAGAAACTTTTAATCTTCCCATGGCTTCCAGTATACTCTCATAAACAAAGGCATAAATGATTTTCGGATCGGAAAATCTTACTTCTTGTTTAGTTGGGTGAACATTAACATCAAACAATATTGGATCTAAAGAGATATATAAACAATATGCCGATGGTAAAGATAGTTTTTGCGTCGCTTGTTTAATTGCTGAATTCAATAATTTATCTTTTACTGTACGATTATTGATATAACAATATTGGATGACAGATCCAGAAATATCCAAATCAGTTCCAATCCAACCAGATAATTCCATATCATTTAGCTGAGAATTAAAAAAAATAGAATTATCTATGAATTTCTTGCCAAACAATTTGATAATTCTTTTTTCTTTAGCAATTATATTGTCAACTGTATTATCAGAAATTGCTGGCAAACTTTTAATTAATTTATTGTTATGATAAAACATAAATCCAACAGTAAAATTACTTAAGGCAATACGTTTAAACATCTCTTGCAAATAATTAAATTCTGTTGTTGTGGAACGTAAAAATTTTCTCCTGACTGGAATATTATAAAAAATATCTTTAACTTCAATTGATGTCCCAGTTGGCATAGTTTGCTGAGATACTATATTTACTTTAGCAATAGAGGCAATACTAGCTAAAGCTTCTCCTCTAAATCCTAAAGAATTGATGTTAAACAAATCATCTGTAGTATTGACTTTGCTAGTTGCATGTTGAACAAATACTAATGGTAAATCCTCATCATGAATACCTTCCCCATCATCTACTACTTTAATACTGGAGATTCCACCCTGTTCTACATAAATTCTAACTATAGAACTATTAGCATCTATGCTATTTTCTAATAATTCTTTTAATATAGATGCCGGCCTTTCTATTACTTCTCCAGCTGCAATCTGGTTTATCACAAATTCTGGTAATATTTTGATTCTATTTATCATATTAATTAATTCTTGTTGGTTTAGATGCAAAATAATGTTCTATACCTTTTATTATGCTATTTACTATTTTTTTCTGATAAGTTTTTTCTCTTAATTTTAGTTCGGTCCGTGGATTAGAAATAAACCCTGTTTCTATTAATACTGATGGTACATCTGGTGCCTTAAGTACCGCAAAACTTGCTTGTTCAACATAAGACTTATGTAGAGGCACAGTATTTTGCATAGATAATAAAATACTTTTACCAGCATCGATACTAGCTGCAGAATTTGCTGTTTGTGACAAATTTAATAGTACCGAAGTTAACACATCACTTTTATCTTCTATCTTAACACCACCGATTGTATCTGCTCTATTTTCTGATTGAGCCAACCATCTGGCGGCTGCACTAGATGCTCCTTGCTCAGATAGAACAAATATAGATGCACCATCCGCTTTAGAGTTAGAAAAAGCATCTGCATGAAGAGATATAAACAAATCTGCTTTATGTTGCCTAGCTCTTAACATTCTATCATTTAAGCCTACATAATAATCAGCTGTTCTAATTAAAAAAGCTCGCATATGGGAAGTGTTATTAATCTGTTCTTTTAAAATTCTAGCAATTGATAAAACTATATCCTTTTCCAAGGTTCCTCTAGGACCTATAGCACCAGGGTCTTCGCCACCATGACCTGCATCAATAGCAACAATAAATTTTTGAGTAGGCTGCGGGCTAATTTTAGAAACAATTTCTGGCAAACATGATGTTGATTTATTATTTTTTGGTTGATTAGTTTTAATTTTTTCTAATTCATCTAAATCAAACAAGGCTAAGATTTGTTGCTTTTCATTAGATTCAAGATCCAAAACTAATCTATAACCATAACGCTCATTAGGTTTTAATATAAAAATATTTGGCACAACCACATCATCTAACTCAAACACGACTCGTACTATATTATTATTAATACCAGTGCGTATCTTTTTTATATTAGAGTTTCTAGGTGCTTTATTTAAATCTGACTCCAATTTAGCATTTAGTTTAGCATTACTAAAATCAACTACTATCCTGCTTGGGTTAGTTAAATTAGAAATTTTATAGTCCGGCTGACCACTAAGATCAAAAACTATTCTAATATTTTCTGGTGATGGCCAAATTCTAAGGCTATGGATATTAACGTGCTGATTAATCGGCGGTTCAATTAATGTTGCATTACAGCTAGTAACACTAAAATTACAGATACAACTAATAAACAATATATAATTTAAAAAATTTTTCATGTGCAAACAAACAATAACTCTAACTAACAATTGCTATTTTATCATTTATCTATAATTATGCTAAGTAATTGTTTGGTTACTAAGAAGTGGCAATTGTAGGTGGGGATCGATTAGAGCCATGTATTTCTGCTGCATCGATAATTGCTAAAGTAACAAGAGATAATTTAATGCTATCTTTAGATGAAGCCTACCCACATTATGGTTTTGCCAAACATAAAGGCTACGGAACTAACTTGCATATTAGTGCTATAAAAAAATATTGATGAAATCAGTATAATATATTATTATTTTGACAGCAAGCTAAGTTTTGTGAAAATAATCAGAATTAAATCACGGAGGATCCATTCAGTGCTTAGTAATTTTTATAGCAATCCGCCTATATGTTGGCTTCCGATGTATTATTTAATACTCAAACAAAAATTTTTTGCAGCAATTGAAAGTAATCAACAATATAAAGTTGTTGAGTTTATCAATATGGGTATAGATATTAATTGTACCGATGAGCATTTATCTACGCCACTACATATTGCAGCTGGGTTAGGTCATTTATCTATCGTGAAAATGTTATTATCCGATCAAAGGGTTAATGTTTTTGCTATCAATGAATACAATCAAACTCCTCTGACAGTTGCCAAAACAACTAGATATTTTAAGATAATAGAGATTTTAACTATAGCCGAACAAAACATTTTCGAACAATCTATAGCAAATAATTATTCATTTACGCAATGGGAAAACACTCTATCCTTAGCTGTTAAGTGTGGATATGCTAACGTCGTGGCAAAGCTGTTGTCGCTATATGATTATAGTATAGATTTTAAACCCTATTTACATATTGCATTAAAAAACGGTAGCATGCAAATAATACATGTAATTGAAGAACATTTATATAAATTAAATCCAAACAATAATAGTTTAAATATTTTAATTGATCGATTGATGCCTATAAATATAAAAATATCCATTTTCAATAAAATTATAAATTTTTGTAAAAAAAGATTAATGTACGGTATGTTTAACCAATTAATGGCCGATGAATTAATAGACCACATGTTAACATTGGTAAGACTAAAAAAATATAATTATAAAAACAGATTTGATTATGCAGGTATTTTTTGTATTTCGCCATTGTTTTTAATTGCTGCATATGGCGATTATGATGGGTTAAAAAGACTTTGGAAAGTTATTTCTGACATTAGTAATAATCATGATGTTACTTTTGTTAATTTAGTTAATGATGCTTGGTTACAAGAAGGGATAGTGTATGGGCAAAAAGTAAATATTTTATCTTATTTTTCTTTATGTAGGCAGAATAACAATTATCATAATTCTAGATTAGAAAAATTATTAAGAACAATGCCTTTTTGTTCATCAAGTGATTTAAAGTCGCATGCATTTTTGCTTGCTTGTATCCAATTAAATAAATATGCAATCAAAAAATTTATAGATTATAACCAACAATTTGTACCAAGTATTAAGTGCATGCTCATGATTTTTGCTAGAAAAAATATATTACAAGATCATGCGATTTTAATTGGTGCGTTTGTTGGTTTTATAAAAACAGCTATTTCTGAAAAAGGAAATTTAATAATTAGTCTGGGAGATCTAATTTCTATAAATATTACTGATCATCTAGGTAGATCTGCATTGCATAGTGTTACTAGATTTACTCCATCCATGGATGATAAAAGATCAGTATTCGAGATAACTCGAATGCTTCTTGATGCTAAAGCGGATCCTAGTTTAAAAGATCGCCAAAATAATACACCATTATCTTTTGCAAAATTGCAACCACATAATAATGCTATAATTAGAATACTGGAATCAGCTACAAATTTTGATCAATATCGATCGCCAAATTTAATGTGGCAATATAATGTAAACTATCGACAGCCTTTGCCTGGCAGTGTTCGTGAATATAGGAAACATCCTAAAGATATTGATCTTGGAATTTTAAGAAGAGAAAAAAGTTCCATATTAAATTTTGATAATTCAACTTTAAATCTTGAACATGCAAGTGAACAATCAGTTTCATCTAATAGCAGGTCATTGGGGTTTGCTCCTAAATAAGTCTGTATTAAAATATATTATTCTTTAGAATTAAATTAAACTTAACAGAAATGGCTACAGTTAAATAATTGGCTTATTTTATCGACGTTTTTCGATAGGAGGTGGGTCATTTGTGTTTGCACTTGTATACCTAAGAATTTGACTTTCTACTTTTTGTTTTAGCAATTCATTATCTTTAATATATTTGGGTCTTATTGTTTCTATCAATTCTTGTTTTTCTTCTAATGTTACAAGATTATATCTGCTTTTTGACATTTCATCTTCAGCATCTTTTATTAATGAAGTTATTTTTTCTTCAAATGAGTTTAGTTCTTCTCTAATTTTTATCCATTCAGATAGTTTTTCTGTATGTGTTAATAGATTGTTTTTGTTGCTAGATAAATCTAGCATTCTTCCAAGTATAGCGTTTTGCTCATCTATTTTTTTATTAACAGTATAAATTAACATTTGTTTATTAAATTCAATTGTTCGTGAATCAAAATTTTCACTTAGTTTGGATATTTTGTCTAATAGTATTGTAGGATTTTTTGAGCCGTTAATTACTTTAGTACTTGGTTGTAAAATTTGTTTGGTAGGTTCTTGTCTAGTTTGATTAAGTTGAGGTTTTTCTGTGACGAGAATAGATGCATTAGCATCAGCAGCATTTGTTGGATTGGTTGCACTGCTAGTTTCTTGAGGATTACTAGGTTCTGGGTCTTGTCTTGTAAAAGTCTCAAAAGTAGGATTAAATCTGGATTTTTTACTATTAAAAAGTCCCCCT
>DITK01000043.1:3555-31982 GCA_002422785.1 Francisellaceae bacterium UBA6186 | reverse complement strand
CTAAACACACCGCTATCCTTGCAGTCGGGTGTATTTATACTCAAAATAATTATTATGGTCAACCACTATTTTTGTGATGTATTGGCAACTAACAACAAACTATTATTGACAACAGTTACAATATATGCGATCGCAATAGGCAGGTTCGATAGTAAAAATGTTTATTATTTAATCCTTATTATTAATAATAAATTTTTGCACCAACAACATCAACATACTCATAGTAAAAAAATATAACGGCATAGGTAATAGCGTTCCATTACGTAATATACCCATAATTAAAGTAACTAAAGATATGCCGCAATAGTAAAAGAATCCAAATAAACTAGATGCTGTTCCAATACACCATTTATAATCTTGTAAAGCTAACGCTAGAGAATTACTGTTAATAATACATATACCAAAGACCATGATCATTTGAGAAAAAATAGTAATGGCGATTAAATACTTATTCGGTATGGAAATATACGTATTTAGCAATATAAAAAAACTAAAAAACGTACTAGCAATAATTGTAGTGATAATACCGTATCCCATAATAATTTTAGAAGTGCGGTAATTATGTAATTTTTTTGAAAAAATACCGCCAAGTATCCCTCCAACAGCAGTAAATGCAAAAGTCAAACCATACTGACTAGGAGATAAGCCAAGCAATTTTATTAAATAAAAAGATCCTTCCGCAAAATAACTAAAAGAGATCCCATTACTGGCAGCTACAATCAGCCCCAAGCCAACAACTTCTTTGTCTTTTAATAACTTAACCGCAACATCTAATAATGAAATTGGCTTTCTTTGACACAAACTATAAGTTTCTGGCAATATTTTTGTTACAATAAAACTTAAGGCAATCACACAAAATATTAGAAACAAAAAAATATTTTCCCACCCAAACTTTTGTGCAATTACACCACCAACAATCGAGCCAATTACTGGAAAAATCGGTAAACCACTGTTAATGGATGAATAAGCCTTGCTTAGTGCCGGACCATGAAAAACATCCCGACAAATAGCCTGCCCAAGCACACTACATATACTAGCCCCAAAAGCTTGAATAAAGCGACTAATCATTAAAAATTCAATAGAATGACTAAAATAACAACCAATACATCCAGATATGCAAATACACAAACCAGCTAACACGCAAGGTTTACGTCCTAAACTATCAGATAATTTTCCCCAAAATAAAGTTCCTATGGCAAAACCAAACAAATACACTGTTAAAGTATATTCAACCATTGAACTAGTAACATTTAAAGCAGTTGCAATATTTGGAAGCGACGGACTATAGGCAGTTTCAGCAAGTTGCGGCAACGCAATAATTAAAACAATAAGCCATATTGGCAATAAAGCATTAGTCATAAAACCTCCTGTCATTTAGTTGTTGCCACTAAGTAGCAACATGATTTCCTTTTTTAAGCCAAAACATCTAAAATATTAACTTTTTAAATAATTTCAAGCAGTTTTTGATGAATTTTAGTATTAGCAGATATTAAATTACCAGTAGTTAAAAATTCAGATTTGCCATTAAAATCAGTAATATACCCACCAGCCTCACGCACTAACAAAGCACCTGCTGCTATATCCCAAGGCTGTAAATTAGAGTCACAATAACCATCTAATCTTCCAGATGCAACCAATGCTAATTGTAACGCTGCAGATCCCATATCACGATTAATAATTCCGTTATTATTAACCGGCAATAATTTTTTATTATCTGGATCATCTGAAGTTAATTTACATAATAAACCAGAATCTATCGCCAACAATGCTTCATTCCATTTATAATTAAGCGAACAACGAATTTTTTTATTATTTAGTTGTGCTCCAGAACCTTTGCTGGCTACAAACAATTCATCAGCAATAGGATTATAAACTACCCCATGTTCAATAATATCAAGATTCATAATCGCAATAGATATTGCAAAAAAGGGTAACCCATGGACAAAATTTAAAGTGCCGTCTAATGGATCTATCAACCAAGTAACATCAGAATTATTAAATTGCTCACCACTTTCCTCAGCTTTAATATTATGCTTAGGGTAAGCACGCAAAATAGTATTAATAATAGCATGCTCTGATGCTATATCAATATTTGTTACTAAATCTAATGCTGTTGTAGATTTTTTTCTTACTTCAACTAAATTAGGATGCAATGTTGCATCAACAATAATTTTTCCTGCAATTCTAGCTGCCTTAATTGCAATATTTAAATATGGATGCATTAACCAAATTACCTCTTTAAAAAATCTTGCCTGCTTAACCCCAAGTACACTGCAACCGATCCTGCAATACAAATAGACGCATATGTACCTATTAAAATACCAATCGTTAATGCCAAAGAAAAACCAAAAAGACTTTGCCCACCAACGCACAATAAACTTATAACTACCAATAAAGTTAAAAAAGATGTCATAGTAGTTCTAGATAAAGTTTGATTGATAGAAATATTAATTATTTCTTTAACAGTTTCTTTGTGATATTTACGAAAATTTTCTCTCACTCGATCAAAAATTACTATTGTATCATTAAGCGAATAACCTATGACTGCTAATATAGCAGCTAATGTTGCTAAATCAAATTCATATTTAGTAATAGAAAAACAACCTAATACTATAATAGAATTATGCAATAATGTGATCGCAGCACTGACAGCTAATCGATATTCAAAACGAATAGCAATATATAACATCGTAGCAACAATTGAAATAATAACAGCAATCGCTCCATGCTCGAATAATTTTTCACCAACTTCTGAACCTATATATTCTACTCTCTGAAGAATAGCAGGATTTTCTTTAGAACTTAATGCAGCTATAACCGATGTGGCTATTTTATTTTCTAGAGTTACATCGTTATTATGAGCATATTTCATATTAGCTAAACGAATTAAAAAATTCTTACTAGAACCATAATTTTGTATGCGCGCTGATCTTAAATTAGCAGATCCTAATTTTGATGATATATAATTTATAGTTGTAGGACTATCAAATCTAACTTCTAGTTGTGTACCACCAATAAATTCTAAACTAAAATTTAAACCATGTATGCATAAACTAATAATAGCAATTAAACAAAAAACAATTGAAAAAGTCCAAGTAAAATTTTTTGCATCAATAAAATTAATAACTTTTTTTAATTGTTTAGAATTTTTAAATAACTCCACTCAAATTCCTATGAATACTTTTTTAAAATGATGCTTACCTTCATATAACATGCTAACTATTGCACGAGTACCCGTAATCGCAGTAAATAATGATGTCAAAATCCCAATTGATAATATCACGGCAAAACCCTTAACAGGCCCTGTTCCTACAAAAAACAAAATCACCCCAACAATCAATGTAGTTAAATTAGAATCCAGTATTGTAGCTAAAGCATATTCAAAACCACGGTGAATAGCATTAAGAGTGGTAGCCCCTGCATTTATTTCTTCTCGAATACGCTCAAAAATTAATACATTAGCATCAACTGCCATACCCAAAGTTAGCACAATGCCAGCAATACCAGGCAAAGTTAATATTGCACCAATAATAGACATGCTAGATATTAACAATAATAAATTTAATAACAAAGTTATATTGGCTATTAAACCAAACAAACTATAATACATCACCATCACTAATAACACTAAACTTAAACCTAATACTACCGAGACGATTCCCATTTTAATATTAGATTGCCCCATGCTAGGGCCAATTATGCTTTCTTCAATAATAGAAACCGTAGCTGGCATGGCCCCAGATCGCAATAATAAGGCTAAGTTCCTAGATTCATCAATTGTTAAACCGCTGATCTGAAAATTATTATCCAAAGCACTTTGTATCCTCGCCACACTAATAATTGTTTCTTCTACTATCACAGATTTCATAGAATTTTTTTCGATAATTTTATTTTCACGATAAATAATTGCCATCGATTTACCAATATTGTCTGCAGTAGTTTTTTTAAATAAATTAATATTATTACTACTATTTAAACGTAAAGAAACAACAGCTTTACTACTGCGAGAATCAAAACCAGAAGTTGCACCTATTATTGAATCACCGGTTAAAACAACTCTTTTTTTAATTAAAATTTTATTACCACTACGATCTAATAAAGTTCTATTACCTGGACCTAAAATACCACTATCATCCAGCATAACAAAATGTAACGTGGCAGTTTTGCCTAAAATCTCTTTAGCCCTGCCAGTATCTTGAACTCCTGGTAACTCTATAACTATGTTTTGCACTCCCTGACGCTGCACTATGGCTTCTGCAACTCCTAATTCATTTACTCTATTACGAATAGTCAAAATTGTTCTTTCCATAATAAGATTTTTCATTTCCATAACTTGGGCCGTATTTAAACTATTTTTTAACTCTTTATCTGAATTTATAACTGATGCAATATCTACATCCATTAAAAATCTAACCCCTCCACGCAAATCCAAACCTAATTTCATGGGCTTTGCACCAAACAAATTTAACCAATTTGGCATGCTTGGTGATAAATTTAAAGCTACATTATATTCATTACCAAATAAATTTTGTAAGACTTCTTTTGCAGCCAACTCAGCTTCTGAGTCGAAAAAATGTATCACTAAAGTATTATCTTGTATTTTTATAAATTTAAATTTTAAATTTATATTAATTAATGCTGCTGTGACTTTTTCTATGGTAGCTTGAATACTATTGGCATCAAGCATATTAGTGACAAATATTGAATTGCTGGAATGGCTTTTAGCGATACTTTCTTTAATAGAAATTTGAATACTAGGATCTTCTCCGTAAATATTAGGTAGGGCATAAATTATACTAAAAAAAGTAATTATGCCCAATAATATATATTGCCACTTTGGAAATCTAGAAATCATAATTACTTAACCGGCAGCCTCTTAAAAAAACTATAATGACTTAACCGTACCTTTAGGTAATATTTGCGCCACAGCTTGCTTTTGTACCTTAACTTCAACTCCATCTGCAATAGCTAACACCACAAATCTATCAATAACTTTAATAACTACACCGAGCATGCCGCCCGCAGTAATTACTTCGTCTCCATTATTAAGGCCAGAAATCAAATCTTTATGCTCTTTAGCTTTTTTATTTTGCGGCCTAATTAATAAAAAATACATAGCACCAAAAAGAACTGCCATCATAATCACTTGACCGCTCATACCTCCAGACTGCATAACTAAGTTTTGAACTGAATCAGCAAAAACCACGTTAGTCATTATAATAAACATAACTAATACAGCAGACAATAAGTTAAACATAAATTTCATTTTATTCAACATGATATATATACTCCTACAACTAAATTTATCGCATAGATTTTTCGACATCTGTCAAGCTAGCCTGAAAAGACGGCCTTAAAAACCCTTTATCTTTATATTTAAGTATGGCTGTGGCATTATCTGGCAATTTTATACCCATCCTAGGTAACCTCCATAACAGTGGTAATATCCAACAATCTATCAAAGAAAATTCTTCGCTAAGAAAATAAGGAGCTTCCGCAAAAACAGGAGTTACACTAAGCAAACTATCTATTAAGTTTTGTCGCAACTTATCTTTTGTAGCTTCTGGTGTTTCTTGATCCAAAATTTGATCCATCAAAGTATACCAATCGTGTTTAATTCTATAAATCATTAATCTACTGCGTGCTTTTAAAACCGGGTACACTGGCAACAACGGTGGGTGTGGAAAACGCTCGTCTATATATTCACTAACAATTTCTGATCGATAAAGAACTAAATCTCTATCAATCAAAGTTGGAACGGAACCATAAGGATTATACTCAGCAATTTCTTCTTTAGCTTTAGTTGAACTATTAACATCAATCAACTCAAAGGTAACACCTTTTTCTTCTAAAACTATTCTTATTTGATGACTATAAGGATCCTTAGATCCTGAATACAAGCTCATAACTGAGCGTTTACTGGTAATTGCCATATATTAACTTCTCCAAATTGACGAAACAAATATGGCAGCAACCCACCACACACAGACAAATAAAATTAACGCTTAGAATATTGTTCTTTTTTACGTGCTTTGCGTAAACCACATTTTTTTCTTTCTACTTTTCGTTTATCTCTGGTAAGAAAACCACAATCACGTAAAACTTTTTTTAAAGTTTCATCAAATTTTACTAGTGCTCTAGCTATTCCTAATCTTACTGCATCTGCTTGACCGCTGTTACCGCCGCCTGCAACATTAATTTTAAAATCAAAATGACCAAGCATATCTACAATATTTAATGGCTGCATAGCTACCATTCTGAATGTTTCTCTTTGAAAATATTCTTCAAGGGACCTTGAACCATTGATACTAATCTTACCAATACCTTTGGACATAAAAACCCTAGCAACTGCAGTTTTATCTCGACCAATACTATTATAATATACTTTTGCACTCATAAATATTAAACCCCTAATTGTATCGGCTGTTGTGCGGCATGTGGATGCTCAGCGTTTTGATAAACTTTAAGCTTTTTCAGCATGTTTCTGCCCCTAGTATTTCTAGGTAACATACCTTTAACTGTTATTTTTAATAACTTTTCAGCTGATTTTTCAATTAACTTATCAAAAGTAATCTCTTTCAAGTTACCAGGCTTGCCTGAATGACGATAATATATTTTGTCTTTACTTTTATTTCCAGTAATTCTAATTTGACCTGCATTGATAACTACTACATAATCACCAACATCAGCATAAGGTGCGTAAGTAGGTTTGTGTTTCCCCAGCAACATTTTGGCAATTAAAGATGCTGTTCTACCTAATATTACGTCTTTAGCATCAATAATATACCAAGATTGTTGTTGAGTATCTTTTAATTTAACACTATAAGTTTTCATTATATAAGAAACTCCAACAAAAAATCTAAGCTAATAGAACTCGCATCTTACAAAAATAGTCGGTTAAAAGCAAGCACTAGCAAACGGATCAGGAAATTTAGTATAAACACCAAACCAAACTTACTTTTTAGTACGACAATACCAAAATAAATACAATGGAACACCAGAAAAAGTAAACAAACTGGCTGTCAACAGCGTGGTGGCAGGGGTTTCATAAATAATCCACCCACAAAAAATTAGCGCTATAGTGGTGATTAAATATATTCCAATAGATTTATTTTTCTCTTTAATCAATAATTTTAAAAAACTAATCACGCATATCAAATATACAAATAAAAATGAAATAACCGATATATCAATAATTTTGGCTATTTGTTGAGATAAACTACCAGCGGATGTTAGTACCAGTAGCGGAACTATGCCACTACAACTAATAATAATACTATACACAGGTGCATTTCCTTTATTTGTGATCCCAAAAATTTTAGGAAACAATCCATCATTTGCTAAACCTAAAGAAATCTGGCCACTTGTTATTATCCAGGCATTTAATGTTCCAACACAGGATACGGATGCAATTATAGCAATCAATAAATGCCAATTACCGCCAAACATTTTTTGGGCTGCATCAACATATGGTGCGTTAGAATACATAAGCTCGGTTCCAGGCAATAAGCCCATCACTCCAACAAAATTCCAGATATAAAGTAAAGCCACGCTTAAAGTACCAAAAATAATTGCTTTAGGTATAGTAACTGCAGGGTTAACCACAGAATCTGCTGGGGTAGTGCCAGTTTCTAGCCCAATAAACCCCCACAAACCAAACAATGTAACTTTACCTAACATATTAGAATTAGATAAATGAGCAACTTCTGGGCTTATGATGAAATTGCTCTTATTAAAATAAAACAATGCGATCGCTGGCAAAACAATAAGTGGAATAAATTTTAAAATCATCAAAAAAAATTCTGTATTACCAGCAAATTTTATGCCTTTTAAATTTAACAGTGCAAGTAAAAATAATAATACAATTTCTAATAACAAAAATATTTCTTTGTGGTATTTGATAAAAAGAATATGGTCACCAAATACTATTGAAAAAAATGGAGATAAATACCCTATGCTAGTTACAATAACCGCCGTGGTACTAACCCAAGAAATTACCCAATAAGTCCAACCACTAAAAAATGCTAAATTTTTACCAAAAACATGTTCTACATATACGTGAGGACCACCGGTATAAGGCAATCTTGAACAAAGAGACGCAAACACAATACATAGCGCAATAGCTCCAAATCCGGACAATAAACACCCAAACAACCCAAAAACCCCATACGGTGCTAAACAAACCGGTAAAGTAAATATTCCTGAACCAATCTGGCTGCTAGTTACAATTGAAAAAACTGCCCAAAAGCTAATTTTATTAGAGATATTGTTAGACATATTACATAACCTTTCATATAATGTGGAAAGGATTATCTATTAAAAAGCTGCCGAAATCAATTATCGCTAACGCCTAACAGTAAATATTGCATAACTAACTATTGAAAAAATATTTATAATCTAACTATATCATTAATAACAACCAAAATAGCCATAATGGTTAGCAACCAGAGACTTAATTTTCTGGCAAAATGAATAAGCTTTTCTGGAGCAGGTTTGCCAGCTGCAATTTCATAAATACAATGAGCTATGGATCCGCCATCTAGCCAAGGAATAGGTAATAAATTTAACACACCCAAACTAATACTAACTATTCCCAAGAAATTTAAAAAATATTCTATACCATTTTTCATGCTTTGACCGGCATAATAACCAATAGCAACAGGGCCTGCGGCATTACTAAAAGATAAATTACCAGCGACCATAGAATATAATAAATAACCACTAAGCACAGTATTTTCATAAGTTTTAGCTACGGCTTTTACCAAACCACGAACGATACTATATTTATAAGTAGTTATTAATTCTTGAGGGTATGGCTTATTACGATATTGAATACCGATTACTCCACTAACATCGATATGATTGGTTGCTGTGTTTTTAGTCTCATTAGAGACAGGTGCCAAAACAAAAGATAAAATCTTTCTATTACGCTCAATCTCAATGGTTACTTTTTTACCAATTTTATCATGTAGATACTCTGATACTTCTGTAGAATTATGTATTAAAATATTATCAATAGCCACAATCAAATCACCAGCTTGAATGCCAGCAATAAATGCTGGATAATCTGGTAATACTTTCCAAATTTTTGAATCCATTAATTTCAGTGGCTCTAAACCCAAACTGTTTAATATATCGCCTTTATTTGAGTTTATTTTCCAATCAGTTAAATTTAAAATATGTATCGATTTGTTAGACGTTTTTCTATTATAAGCCTCTATCGGCACAAAATTATTTTTAACAGCCAACTGTTTCATCAGATTAGTAGCAACATCTTCCCAACTATTAACACTAGTTGCGGCAATTTTAGTAATTTGGATCCCGGAACTTAATTTAGCAAGATCTGCAACCGTGCCTTTAGGGACATTTCCTACAATAGGAATAACTGTTGAAATACCTATTACAAATACTAGCCAATATAAAATAACTGCTAAAAAAATATTACATAATGGTCCTGCCAATAAAATCAATATTCGTACCCAAGGTGATTTATTATTAATTGCTAAATGTTGTTCTGATTCTAGTACTGGATTATTTGGGTCAGATGTATCTAAGAGTTGAATATAACCGCCCAATGGAATAGCTGAAACCAAGTATTCAGTACCTAATTTATCTTTCCATAAAGTACGTGATGGTCCAAAACCAATAGAAAATTTGATTACTTTAACTTTGAATAATCTAGCAATATAAAAATGACCAAACTCATGAATTATAACTAATATGCCAATTGATAAAATAAAGCCAATTACTGAGTAAAGTATATCCATTGTTGATAAATACCTATAATAATATGCTGATGATTAATTTAATTTGTAATATACTTTTTATTATGGTTTATAATAAGATTAATTGAAAGCAATTATTATACGGCAGCGACACTAAGTAGTAGACCTTGTTACCAGGCAGGTTGTACTGTACCTTGAAATTGTCTTATTATAAAATTCTTAATATAATCGCTATGATAAATTGTAATAAGTTGTTTAATATCATTACGTGATTTATCTTTTTCTCGTACTGCAATTACATTAGCATATATGGAATTTTGGTCTTCTGTCAGTAAAGCTGATTTTGGATCAATATTAGCAAGCAATATCCAGTCAGTATTAGTGATTCCATAATCAACATCCAATAAAGTACGGGTGATTTGTGGTGCTTCCATAGTAATAATGTTTATTTTTTTATAATTAGTAGTTATATCTAAAATATTTAGATGTTTTGAGGATTTTAATTTTATTAGATTAGCTTTTTCTAATAACAATAATGCCCTACCTTCATTGGCTGGATCATTTGGTATGGAAATTTTAGCACCATTTTTTATTTCATTTAAAGTTTTATACTTAAGTGAATAAATCCCAAGGGGTAAAAATATAGTTTTTGCTAATGATATTATTTTATATCCACGATCCTTAATTTGTTCATCTAAAAAAGGTTGATGCTGATAAGAATTAACATCTATTTCCCCAGATGTAAGGGCTGCGTTGGGTAAAATAAAATCATTAAATTCTACTATTTTTATATCCAGATTAATTTTTATTGCTTCTTTTTTTACTTCTTCCATAATAATAGCATGTGGTCCAGCTGTTACACCAACTACTAACGCATATGCTTTATTCATAAGAGATAATACTAATATTAACATAATATAGCTAAGCTTAGACATAATGTTCCTTATAATATTTTTTATTTTCGAGTTGCTTTCGTAATAATATTTCCTATTGACTGTAATAGATGAACCAATACTATTAAAATCACTACTATTATTCCTAATATTTCCAAATTATATCGTTGATACCCATATCTTATTGCAAGATCTCCTAATCCTCCGCCACCAACTACGCCTGCCATTGCTGAAAATCCAACCAAATTAATTATTATTAAAGTTAAGCCGGAAACAATATTCGGCAATGCTTCTGGAATTAAAATTTTCCAAATTATTTGAGCATTAGTGGCCCCCATAGCAAGGCCAACATCAATAAGACCTTTTCGCAAATTGTATAATGCTTCTTCAACTACTTTAGTTATTAAAAGTATAGAAGATATGCTTAAAGGAATGATAGCGGCATAAATACCAATAGATGAGCCCACTAAAAATCTACTAACTGGAATTAATAATAATATCAGAATAATATACGGTATAGAACGAATAGCATTTATTAAAAATTCTAAAATATTATATACAAATATACATTTACGTAAACCATGATTGCTATTATTAAATAAAAAAATAGCTAACGGTATTCCTATTATTACCCCAACAAAAAAAGACATAAAAACCATAAATATAGTCTCAAATATAGCTGCTATCATTAATCCAGTCATGTTAAATGCCTTTTAAATACCCAAGTAATTCTTGACGAATATTATGTGTTGCAAAAAATTGTTCTATTTTAGAATATAAACTTCGATCATATTTGAAAGTTATTAATAAATTACCTAGAGTTTCATTACGAATATGATCTAAATGTCCTGAAATAATATCCACAGAAATATTAAAACTAGTTATCAATTCTGATATAATTGCTTTTTGTGCACTAGTGTGCAAGAAAATCAAACGCACCATTACTTGACAATCATCACTAGCTGATTCAATTAATTTATTTTTTAATGTGTTGGGTATCTCTTTTGCTAAAGTAATATTAATTAAAGATTTAGTTATTTCATGTTTAGGGTTATAAAAAATTTCTTGCACAATACCACTTTCAATTACATTACCCTGTTCAATTACATGTACGTAATCACAAATTTCTCTAACAACTGTCATATCATGGGTTATAATTACTATAGTAACCCCAAGCTTGGTATTGATTTCTACTAATAAAGCTAATATTTCCAATGTTGTATCTGGATCAAGAGAAGAAGTAAATTCGTCACATAATAAAAGATTTACATCACAAACTAATGCCCTAGCAATTGCCACCCTTTGTTTTTGTCCACCGCTTAAATTATTTGGATATACATCTAGTTTATTAGTTAAACCTACTAATGAGGCAATTGTTGCGACTTTAGCTGCAATTTGAGCTTTTGGTAACCCGATTAATTCTAGGGGTAGTGCTATATTTTTAGCTACAGTTCTATTGTTAAGTAAATTAAATGATTGAAACACCATGCCAATTTTTTTACGCAATCTTCTTAAATTACATGGATTAAGAGTAAGTATATTTTGCCCATCAATTATAATTTCACCAGAATCTGGCACCTCTAATAAATTAAGACATTTCAAAAGAGTGGTTTTGCCTGCGCCACTTTTACCAATAAAACCAGTTATAGAACCATTTTTAATAGATAAATTAATATTATTTAAAACCGTATTATTGGCATATTTTTTATTTAAATTAATTATATCTACTGGGTTATTATTAAAAATAAGATGCAAATTATCCTTAACTATGTTCCAAGCTGGCTTGAGCCATACCGTAAATTCATCATGATGTAATTCTAACCTTTTTTCAAAATCTAATATATTTTCCCATTTAAAATCATCTATTTCGTTTGGGTCTGGATTAATTAGATCATTTTGATAAACACCAGCTAACACATGATCTAATTCATGTTCAATAAGATCATTAGAAAATTTATTTTTATAAATAAAACTACCAAGCATAACCAATTCCAATGTTATTCCTAATTCTTGAAATACCCGACGCTTAGCTGAAAATATAATATTATCGTTAACTTCTGGATGACCACAACAACTATTAGTCCACAAACCACCACTATGATATTTATTAATATTTCTTTTTTGTAATAACAATTGTAAATTATTATTTAATTTTCTAAAAATAAATACCGAAAATGCCCTATGTAAATCACCCGTTTTATGAACTGCCATTTTTTCGGCAATTCCTATTTCATTATCATATTGATCAACTAATATTAAATTATTCATTAATTTTACTCTCCATAATAATTTTCATGTAAAATCAAACGGTTTTATAATTTCCATCGCAGGAAAAAATTCTTTGATTACTGGAATATTTTCAGCTAAAAACAATAATTTCAAATTAGGGCCTGCATCTTGGGTAAAATATAATTCTATATTATATTCAAGTCGTAATTGCCAAATTTTTTGCATATTAGTGATGGTATCCGAATTAGAATACATAATTGCAGGTCTGGATGACAACATAACAGCGTGCATAGCTAAAGTATTGGCTTCGGCTGTTTTGCCCAGTAAATCAAAATCTTGATTTTTTATAGCTGTTTCTATGGTGGTTAAATCTTGATTAGCCAAGTTTTCCCAAGAAGAATACAAAGGAGAAGTTTCTACGGTACGTTGCATCGCATCTCTCGAGCTTAAATGTTTTTCTTTTTGATCAACAATTAATAAACCAACACAAAAATTTGGCCAATTAATCTCTAATTTTTCTGCAAACGAATCACTACCATCTATATTGATACCGCAATGCCATTTCACAAAACCATGAAACAATGACCGACAAGCACTGCCGCTACCTAACCGTGCTAAAATAGATAAATTTTTAGGAGATCTATGCCAACCAAATAATTGATCTAATGCTTTAACTAAAGCTGCAAAACCACAAGCTGATGATGCAAGACCTGCGGCTATCGGCAAATTAGAACTAGTGTTTATGCTAAATGCAGTATTGTTATCTGGTAATTCACTTCTAAACAAATCTAAAAATTTTACAATTTTTTTATAAAAATTACTTTCAATATCTACCTGCTTATTATTTAAAATAACTAAATCTATATTGCTATTAATTAATGATACTGTTGTTGTTGCACCTTTATTTCCTAATGATATAGATAAACTTGAATTTACTGGTAAATTTAAAAGAACAGATTTTTTACCCCAATACTTACATAAAGCAATATTGCTTGGCGCAAAGGCAAACGCTTCAGTTACAGCCATATTACGCCTTGAGGAGAAGTTGTTAATACAAATTGTTGTTCGGTAAAAATTTTATTATGTTTATTATCCAGAAATCCTAATCCAATAATACAATCGCCAAGTCCTGCCCCAGAAACTTTGCTACCATAAATACTACTTTGCGACCTTAATGTTGTTGCTAATCTATCCAAGTTGTTATCAACAATTCCTAGGCCGCTCATTAATCCATGTGCTATATTCATAAGTTTTCCAATAACATCTAAATTTTCTTGTTCGATAGCATCTATTGCTAATCTACTACAATCATCCATACTAGCAAAAATATAATTATATAAATTTTTATAATCAATATTTTCTTGAATTTTATTATTAATTATTTTTATAACATCAGATGTTTTGGTTTTATAACCACAATATATAGCAATTAAATCAAGTTTTTTTGGTACAATCTTTTGTGGTATAAAATTTTGATAAGCAATAATTCCACCATAAATACTGGCTGCAATATCAGCCCCTGATCCAAAGCCATCTTGAATTATATGGACTATATTAATAGCTTGTTTAAATATGGTATCTTGGTTTATATCTAAAGAAAGAAATTTATTGATAACTAATAACACCCCAACCACAACGGCAGCCGACGAACCAAAACCTGCAGATGGCTTTAAATTACCATCGATTATATCTAAATCAAATCCGGTAACAATGGGCGACTGTCGATTTAGATATTTAATACATGCTAGAACATACGTAAGCGAGGTATTAGCTAAATTTAAAGCTAAATCTTGCTGTATTTTTTGTAAATCTAATTCACAATTTTCTATACTAGATCTAATAATAACTTTATTGTTATTGTTAGGGGTTAATATAACTTGCAGCCTTGCATCAATAGCTGTAACAACAGCCATTTTACCTTGTATAACTGCATGCTCACCAAACAACATCAAACTACCTGGTATGGAAACTTTAAACAACAGTTACTCCGTTATAATCAACACTAACATCTTGTAGTTTATATTGATAGTTATAAACTATGTTGTCGATTCCACCAACGTCTCCAATTACCATGACTATACCAGCATTATCTCCATAAATACTACCTGCCCCACAAATTTTCGCCGCACCACCAGCTTGTTCAATTTGCGTTACAAAGTTTTTTATTTTTTCTGGAACTACACCGATGTCACATAATAATCTATGATTTTCTTTTATAGCAGCTATACATTGTTGTTTATTATTAGTTAACAATGCATGTTTAATGGCCTCTGTAATTGCAGCAAATTCTTTAACTAAATCTAATTTAACAAAATAATTTTTAACACTTGCTACACATTCTCCGGTAGTTGCACTAGGTTGACCAGTATTAATCATTTTAAAATCAAAATTTGGCAATATGATATGTTCCACTTTAGAAAAATTATTTTTAGAATTATGAGGAAAATATGCACAACCTCCAAAAGTTGTAGTATATAAATCTAAACCACTAGATTTGCCGTGCTGTAAATTTTCTATATCAGTCGCCATGTTTAAAAATGTTTTTGGCTCCCAATTTATTTTAAATAAATGAACTAAGGATCTTAAGCAACTAATGATGCAAGCGGCTGACGATCCTAATCCAGAACCAATAGGTATGCTGGAATTAACTTGAATTTCTAAATTTTGTGAAATTTGCAACTGTAGTCTTTCAATTAAATTAGAAACTAAATACTGTAATAATTCAAATGGTTTTTTGATAACCTCTTTAATACCGCAATGACCATGTAAAAATGCAGAATAATTATCTTGCAATTGTTCTTTCAGTAAAATCAATGCTTTTAATGTATGAGATTTAGCATACTTAAGATTTAGAAAATTAAAATTTATAAGAGGATTGTTGGTGGCATGTTTGGCAATTTTTTTATGCCATTTAACCGTAGTAACCACATATTGGTTAATAGCTACAGCTATAGCTGGAGCTCCGTACACCACCGAATGCTCTCCAGAAATAATTAATTTACCTGGAGCTTTTGCACTAAAAGAAGTTTTTATCATTATTAATAACCTATTATTTAGATCTTTCTAAATTTATGTGGGTTCGAACCAATTCACCAGGATTAGTTTGAGCAGCTAATAATGATAGCTCCCCACATAAAACACTAGATGCTACAATAATAGCTAATTTTCTCGCATCTATATTAGTACAACCGATTTTTTTAAAATTTTCTTGTACAAACAGTAAATCTTTACCACGACCCACGGTACCAACAATAATATTAGGCAATGTTACAGAAAAATATAAATTACCATTAACAACTTCAGCATGCACCATCCCTTGTGAACCTTCTATAATATTGGCAACGTCTTGACCTGTCGCCAAATAAATTGCTAATAGCATATTAGCAAAATGTGCATTAGCACTCCTTAAAGTACCGGCTAATATCCCACCAATTAAATTTTTCTTGATATTCAATTCAACAATTTGTTCTGGGGTAGTTTTTAACACATCCAACACTATATCTCTTGGCACATTAATTTCAGCAATGACATATTTACCACGACCCAAAATTCCATTAACCGCAGATACTTTTTTATCAGTACAATAATTGGCAGAAATAGATATATATTTAAGTTGTGGATACTCTTCTAGCAACCAATTTAAAATATTTTCGGCAGCAATAGTTGCCATGTTATGCCCAGATGCATCTTTAGTCGCAATACTAATTCTTAAATAAATTAAATTACCAACTATTTGATTTTGCCATTCTTGTAAATTTGCAAATTTACTACACTTATTAGCAATCAAACGTATTTCATCGAACCTAGAATCTAATTCTGACACAATCATATGAGCAACATTAACATCTGGCGCTTGTAGTACTATTGAACGAGTCATATTATCTTTTAAAACAACAGCAGTAATGCCAGTAGTTAGGCGCGAAACCTTAGCACCTCGGTTACAAGATGGCCATAATGGAGTTTCCAAAGTAGCCATTGGTATATTAAATTCTCCTGTTAATTCGTTGGAATTTATTTTTACCGGCCCAATAAATTGCATTGGAATTGGAATCAATTGAGTTTCAGTCATAATAAAATATACTTATCTAATATCAAAAATATCAATAAAAACATAGGTATCCCAGAACAAAAGCTATCTATTCTATCTAAAATACCACCATGCCCTGGCAAAATAGTACCGCTATCTTTAACATTAGCAACACGCTTTAATAAACTTTCAAATAAATCGCCAACAACTGAAAATATAAAGGTTACACTAGTCAATAATAAAAAGCTTAAAATATTAGGCAACTTTAAATTAATGTTACATATTACCATGTATATAGCACATACTAATAATGAACCTATATAACCGCCAAACACTCCTTCCCAAGTTTTACCAGGACTTATAGTGGTTAACTTGTGTTTACCAAAAAGTTTACCCACAATATACGCTCCAATATCTGCCGCCATAACAATCGAACAACCAAGTACTAATAAATGTTTATTATGTATCTTTAAGTAATTTATTGCCAACCAGCTGGGAATAACAGCAAACACAGCAGAGATTAGAAAAAAAGTAGTATTTGTATTGGTGTTAGCATGTTTACGTTGCAACGAAAATAATAATATTTTTAAAAAAGCCATAACCCAAAAAACAGCAGCTATTTTAATAATAAAATAAATATTTGATGTACTATGAAAAATCCAATTATTATTTTTAATAATGTCGTACAGTATGAAAAAATAAATTAGCAAAAATATAAATTTTATTAAATTATTTATTTTTAATAATTTTAACCATTCTATAGTAGCCAAGCTAATAATAATTGTAGTCACCCATAAAAATATAGTACTTGAAGAAAATATTAGCAACCATATAAACAACGGTAATAAAATACTTATCGTTATTATACGTAATCTAAGCATTTATTTTCTCCAAAACACCGCCAAATCTACGAGTTCTAGAGCTATAAAAATCTAGAGCTTGTTTAAAATCTATAGCACTAAAATCTGGCCACAATGTATCGGTAAAAAATAATTCTGTATAAGCGGTTTGCCATAAAAAAAAATTGCTTATTCTTTGCTCGCCACTAGTGCGAATAAATAAATCCGGATCAGGCAAGTCACCAAGGCTTAAGTGAGAAGATATAAAATTTTCATTAATATCATCTAATTTACAATCAGATTGTTTAATTTTACTAGCTATTTTTCTAATAGCCTGCGCCAGGTCCCATCTACCACCATAATTAATAGCTATATTTAATTGCAAACCATAATTGTTACTAGTTAAATTTACAGCAGCATTAATAGCTGTTTGTAATTCTAAAGACAATATATCTATATCACCAATAATTTTTAATTTTATTTGATTTTTATGCAAATCATCTACTTCTTCAATTAATAATTTAAGCAATAAATTCATAAGTACTGTTATTTCAGATGGTGGCCTATGCCAATTTTCGCTACTAAAAGCAAACAAGCTAAGTGCATTTATTTTATGTTCTATACACATGCGAACTATATTGCGAGCAGCATCTACCCCCTTAGGGTAGCCTGCTATTCTCGGCAAAAATCTTTTTTTAGCCCATCGACCATTTCCATCCATAATAACGGCAATATGTTTTGGCTTTATCATGATTACTAAACTTTCATTATATCAATTTCTTTAACAGAACCAATTTTATCAATTTTGTCAATATATTGATCAGTTAGTTTTTGAATTTTATTTTCTGCTAGTTCTTTTTCATTAATGCTAACAACTTTATTAGCGGCTAAAGATTTAATGTGTACATTAGCATCACGGCGAACATTACGCACGGCAATTTTAGCATTTTCAATATCGGCTTTAATTTGTTTAACTAAGGATTTTCTACGATCTTCAGTTAACTGAGGAATTGGCACACGAATCATAGAACCCACAACTACCGGATTTAATCCTAAATTTGCAGCAATTATAACTTTTTCTATTGATGCAATACTACTTTTATCAAATGGCGTAATACTTAAAGTTCTGGCATCTTCGACTATTATGTTAGCAACTCTCGATAAAGAAGTTTTTTGATTGTAATATTCTACCTGGATACTCTCTAGCAAATTAGGATGAGCTCTATCGGTTCTAACTTTAGCTAAATCTTTAGTTAAATTATCAATATTTTTTTGCATTTTTTGTTCTGAATCTTTATAAATACTATTCAAATCTAACATTTATTTGTCTCCCATATATTAGGTATTATCAGGAACATTTTCTACCAAAGTACCTTCTTGTTTACCATAAATTATATTTAATAAAGAATTTGGTTTATTGATATTAAAAACTATAATTTTCATACCATAATCTCTACATTGTATAAATGCATTTAAATCCATGACAGCTAGCTCTTGCCGCAAAACTTCTGTATAAGTTAACTTTGTATGGTGTTCTAAGTGTCCATGTTTTTTTGGATCAGATGGATAAATACCGTTTACTTGAGTTGCTTTAAGAAAAATCTCGGCGTTAATCTCTAGTGCACGCAAACTAGCTGCAGAATCAGTAGTAACTAACGGATTACCAGTTCCAGCTGCAAAAATCACTACCCTATTTTTTTCTAAGTGATAGATCGCATCTTTATGATTATAAAAATTTACCATCCCAACTATCGGTACAGCAGACATAACTACAGATTCAAAACCAGCATGTTCAAATGCATCTCTAAAAACCAAAGCATTAATTATAGTAGCTAACATGCCAATTTGATCGCCAGTAACCCGATCTACCAAACCACAATCCGCAAGAGTTTTACCCCTGAATAAATTACCACCGCCAATTACTAAACCAACTTGAACTTTTAATTTTACTAACTGTCCAATATCTTGCACTAATTTATCTATCACTTCTGGATCTATACCAAATTTATTAGGACCGCCAGCCAAAGCCTCGCCACTAAATTTTAGTAAAATCCTTTTATACTTAATTTGCACGCTTTTCTATACCTTCGCCAACTTCTAAACGAGACATTTTAATAATTTTGGCTTTATGTTTAGCTAATAATTTATCAATAGTAAATTCAGGATCTTTCACGAAAATTTGATCTACCAGAGTGATTTCTTTAAAAAATTTATTAATACGTCCAATCACAATTTTTTGCAAAATATCTTCCGGCTTATCGCTATTATTTATTCTAGTCTGTTCCATAAAAATTTCTTGTTCTTTTTTATATCTGGCTGGAGGAATATCAGCTTTAGTTAAATATTCTGGCCGCATTGCAGCAGCATGCATAGCAATATCTCTCGCTAAATTAACATCGCTACTTTGTAAACAAACTATGCTGGCAATTTTAGCAGGCAATCCATGCTTATAGGTACCTAATACTTGGCCGTTAGCTGCGATAATCAGTTCGGCCCTTCGCAGCACAATATTTTCTCCCAACTGAGTAACCAGCATTAATCTAGATTGCTCAACTGTATGACCATTAACAAGTTTTTCCTGGCCAAGCTTAGCTATATCAGTTATTTTGGTCGCCAAAATAACATTTGCAACTTCACTAGCAAAATCTAATAATTTATTATTTTTAGCAACAAAATCTGTTTCACAATTAACCTCTAAAATAGCGGCATGACCAAGGGATTCATCCTGGTTTATAACAACTAAACCTTCAGCTGCAACTCTTGCTTGCTTCTTTACAGCAGTGGCTTCTCCTGATTTGCGCAATAAATCAATAGCCGCATCAATATCTCCATTAGTTTCTTGTAATGCACGCTTACATTCCATCATGCTAACGCTAGTTCTATCTCTTAATGTTTTTACTAATTCTGCTTTAATAATAGACATGTATTCCTCGCTTATAAAACCTAAACTCACAAAAGGCCAATGTTAAATTAGATAATTTATGACGATTTTTTATGATAAGACGGCGATTCTATAACCTCGACAAAATTTTCGCCATATTTAGCAGCTATAGTCGCACTTTTTTCATTTCTAGTTGCCAATATTGTATCAGCAACATAATTGCAATATAAATATATAGCTCGCATAGCATCGTCGTTACCTGGAATAACGTGGGTAACTCCATCTGGATCACTGTTAGTATCAACAATACCGATAATTGGAATTTTAATACGATTTGCTTCTTTAACTGCAATAGCCTCGTGCCCAACGTCAACAATAAAAATAGCGTCTGGTAGACCTTTCATCTCTTTTATGCCGCCCAAGCTATTTTCTAATTTAAGTAATTCACGGCCAATAGTTAGATTTTCTTTTTTAGTTAAATGCTTCAAAGTACCGTCTTGTTGCATCTTAGTTAAATCTTCTAATCTACGAATTGATTGTTTAATCGTTTTATAATTAGTCAACATACCGCCTAACCAACGATAATTAACATAAGGCATGCCACACTTGGTAGCAGCTGCCACCACAATTTCTCTGGCAGCTCTCTTTGTCCCGACAAACAAAATTGTACCACCATGACTTGTTATTTTTTCAACTAACTTAAGGGATTCTTTGAAAGCAACTACTGTTTTATCTAGATCAATAATATTTACTTGATTACTAATACCGTAGATATATTCCTGCATTTTAGGATTTCTACACCTAGTTAAATGACCATAATGAACGCCTGCTTTAAACAACTCTTGCATGGTGACTTTACTAATACTCATACTTACACTCCTTCAATATTGGGTTATGCCTCCACATATTTTTAAATTCACCAAAATCTAATAATTCCGGCACCCAAATTTAAAATTTGCTATGTGTGTGATTTAATAAAGACAATATATACCATATAATTGCCTATCCGGCAATGATATCTTAGTCGCCATTCAAGCGAACTAAGTTAATTTTAAATTTATTAGAGGAATATTATAAACAACCAATGAAACAACCCATCAAGATTAAAAATTCTGAAGAAATACAAAAAATGAAGACCGCAGGTAAGCTTGCAGCACAAGTTTTAGAAATGATAGAGCCGTATGTAGTATCAGGCACAACTACCGATCAACTTAATAATATTTGCCACGATTATATTGTAAATAAGCAACACGCAATCCCTGCACCACTCAATTATATGGGGGCTAATAATATCCCCTTTCCAAAATCAATATGCACCTCAGTCAATCATGAAATCTGTCACGGTATCCCGAGTAATAGAATGTTAAAAAATGGAGATATAATTAACATCGATGTAACGGTAATAAAAGAAGGATTTCATGGTGACACTAGCAAAATGTTTTGCATAGGGAAACCATCTATTTTAGCTCAACGTTTGATTCAAGTTACCCAAGAATGCTTATATTTAGCTATTGCCGCTTTAAAACCAGGGATCAGTAGTAATATAATAGGAACTGTCATTCAGCATCACGCAGAAAAAGCTAATTTTTCGGTAGTAAGAGAATATTGTGGGCATGGCATTGGCAAAGATTTTCATGAGGATCCACAAATACTACACTTCGCTAGTAGCAACCCAGCAAATAATTTTATATTACAAGAAGGTATGATTTTTACTATTGAACCTATGATTAACGCTGGTAAAAGACACACCAAAGTAAAACCAGATAACTGGACTGTTGTAACTAAAGATCATAGCTTATCTGCGCAATGGGAACATACTCTACTTATAACCAACACCGGTGCTGAAATTTTAACTAAAAGGTTGGATGAAAAAATATAAATGTTATTTTATATTTTACATTATGTAAACCAAAGCTATACTTTAACCTAATTAGGTCTGAATAAATATGGCCAATATTAACAACATAACATTTGTGAGGGCTGCCGTGTCAATGAATTCAAATTTATTTGTTACTTATTTTGTATCACAACAAACTGATAGCCAACAACAAGCTATAGAAAACTTTATAACTAACAAAGATCAACCTATCCAAATAATCGATACTTTTGTAGAAAGTTTAGAAAATCGTCGCCATAATAAATGGTCAGAGTTACAACAAGCGATAGCTTGCTGTAAAGAAAAACAAGCCAATTTGTTAATAGCAGAATTAGGCACCCTAACTAGCAAAGAAAATTTTGTCAATATTTTGTTACATGGTAATGTAAATTTTTATTGTTGTGACCAACCATTTGTAGATCATAGTATACTAGATGCATTACATAAACATTCTCAAATACAAAAAAAAGTTCACGGCAGATTAATTAGAGAAGGTTTAGAAAAAACTTCTGCAAAATCTGGCAACCCAAATGCCGCAGAAGTAATTAGTAAAGTTAATAAACCAAAAATAGATGCTGCTATAGTTTTTGCTTTTTTATTACAGCCAATCGTTGCTAACTATAAACAAAAAGGATTTTCACAACGCCAAATGGTCAAATCTTTAAATGAAGAAGGATTTACGGCCCCAGAAGGCGGTAAATGGGTGCTAAGTCAATTACAAAAAGTATTAGATAGAGTTAAAATCAATGAGATTGTGATGCAAACAAAAGCTGTTATCGAACCTTTGTTAATTAATAATCTCAATGCTAGCGAAATTGCCGAAGAACTTAATAAACAAAAATTACCAACAATTAAAAAATCTAGCTGGGATGAAGGACAAGTTAATAAAATATTGTTTAGATTAGAACAAATTAAAGATATAGAAAATATAAATAAATTGCTACTTAATCTATTGCCTGTATTGCATGATTTTAAATCAAAAAATTATTCATCTAAAGAAATACTACAATCTTTCGAAAATCATGGCATTACTATCAATGACAATGTCTATAATTAATAGGAGCAACCACTATGAAACTAAACGATGTAGAAAGCACAGCCATTAGTAAAATAAAACAAATTTTAGGTGAAAAAAATTTAGTAACAGAGTTAGAAATGATTGTAAAACATATTCCAACTTATACGAAAATTATAAAAACCCATATATCACAATTACAAAAGGTATTAGCATCAGATAACCATCAAAATAAAAATTTAGAAAATATTAATTTATCCGCAACTGTCAAACAATTAATGAATATCTTTGATAAATTACAACACGATGATTTACAAAGATTAGAGGAATTGCATGTGACTGCCAACAATTGGCAAACAGAGAAAGATAATGTTATTAATCAGGCTTTATCTGAAGCAACTTTATAAGTATAAGATCTTGGATAACATATATAATTTCTTATTAATCATTAATTATTATGTGTCGTGAATTATCATCAATTATATTAAAATTAACTGTAAAATTAGGGGACGGGATATGTCCTGCACCCTTGTCCGGCCATTCAAAACAACAAATTGATCGTTCTTGTAAATAATCCCTTATTCCTAATAATTCTAATTCTTTAGATTGCTCTAGCCGATACAAATCAAAATGATAAATAGGAACTATTAAATCAGAATAAGTTTCTACTATTGTATAAGTTGGGCTTTTAACAGATCCATTAAAACCAAAACTTGCTAACATACCGCGCATAAATGTGGTTTTACCTGCACCTAAATCCCCAATTAAATAAATAATATTGCATTCTGATGTTGTATTTTTTAATAAAAAATTTTTAACAAATAAATCTGCAATTTGTAGAGTTTGTTCTAAATTATAACTAGCGTTATTATAAATAATCATAAACTGCTTGCAGACTATGTTTAGGATCATGGGTCTCTATTAAATATTTGGCAGCCTGTTTAGCATTTGCATGATAAAAATTATATTGATCTATAATTTTGATTATTGCATCTTTTATAGTCTCTATTGTTGGTTGTTGTAAAACAATTCCTGCATTAAAACGCAAAGTTATCTCGCCCATCCAGGTATTAGCAATAGTTACAACAGGGCAACCAGCATAAAATGCATCTAAGGTTACCCCACTAAATTTATCAGCATATTCTTGTTGTTCATAAACTAATAAACAAATAGCACCTAAAAATAATTCTTGATATTGAAAAGCTGTTAGTGCAGTTCTGCAAAGTTTTATTCTATGATTTAAATTAGCAACTTTTTGCAATTTATTTAATGCCAACAGAGTTTCTTTATCAAAACGGTTCGAGTTGGGGGGAATGATTTGCAACATAAACGGTAAATTAGAGTACTGTGGTTGCATAGCAATTATTGTGTCGACCACCAAAGGAAACCCCTTATCTTTTCTGGCCACACCTGCATATAAAATTTTATTAAAATTATATTGTATTTTGTCTATCAAAATTTTAGGTGCAAAACTAGGACATGCGATTGTTTTACATTTAACAAAACCACAATCAAGAAATATTTTAGTTAAATTATTGGTAGTTGTTAAAATTTTAAAATTTTTTTTAGAAAAAGAACTTATTTTTTTCAATGTATTTATTTTGCTAGAGTTTTTATTAAATTGATGAAAATGAAAAAAAGCCACATCGGCAAAATTATTAAACTTGAACAACTTATTTAAATAATCACATATCACAAGATCTATTAATCCGGCCGTACATACATAAAATGTTTGTTTGTTTTTTAAAAATTTATAATATAAAAAAATTTTTTGTAATTGCCTTATTGGTCTAATAAAATACTTAATGATTTTAACTGAACATTTATTTAAGTGTATCAGCTTGCTTAGAACTTGTTTGGTATCAACCGCTTTAGATAACCAAACGTGAATGTTAAAGCCAAAATTTTTATTGGCTTGAATTAAACTTGCCACATATCCATACTCATGTCCGGCTAAGCTTGATAAAGTCGGCTCTATTAAATTTAAATTTTGATTTATTTGTTCAAACATATATTATTCTAGATAAATTAATCTTTAGCAATCTTGCTCTTTAATGACTTTAATGTATAAGGATATAATGCTTAGTTGTTATAAGCAATTAATAAACAAATTATTTATGGTGAAAGTTGAATTATGCCTTTAAAATCATTTAATTTTTCAAATAGCCGAGTGCTAACTATTGGCGATGTCATGCTAGACGAATATTGGATTGGCGAGACGACCAGAATTTCCCCTGAAGCACCTGTTCCAATAGTATTGGTCGAAGACACTTCTTATCGAGCTGGTGGAGCTGCCAATGTCGCACTAAATATTGCCGGTCTAGGTTGTACCGTAGATCTAATTGGGATTATAGGTGATGATAAAGCTGGTACAATCTTGCAAGAATTATTAAAACAATCATCAAAAATTAATGATTTTATGGCAGTAAGCAAAAATCATCCAACCATTAATAAATTAAGAATAATAAGTAATAATCAACAATTGTTTAGATTAGATAGAGAAAAAAATTATTGTGTAGATAATTCAACCAATATAAGCACAGTATTTCAAAACAATTTAGCTGCTAATGCCTACGGTTCAATAGTGCTATCTGATTATAATAAAGGAACATTACACAATCCCCAGATATTTATTAGTCAAGCAAACAAATATAACATACCGGTTATTATTGACCCTAAAAATCCTGATTTTTTACTATATAAAAATGCTACGATATTAACCCCTAATATCAAAGAGTTTCAACAAATGGTTGATTTAAATCAATATTCTATTGGTGCTAAACTAGAATATTCCGCACAAGAAATTTCTGAAAAAGGTCACAACTTAATTAATCAATTAAACTTAAAAGCTTTAATTATTACCCAAGGAAAGCACGGCCTTACTGTGCTAACTAATGATTATCACGATCAACATTTTGCGTCTAGCTGTCACGAAGTGTTTGATGTAACTGGTGCCGGAGATACAGTAACTGCCACTATTGCGGCTTGTATAGCTAGTGGTAGCAATGTGCATAAAGCAGCTCAATTAGCTACTATTGCAGCTGGAATTGTAGTTAGAAAGCTTGGAACTTGTTATGTTTCTTTTGCAGAAGTCAACCATGAATTACAACAAAATGAGCACAACCCAACAACTAATAATTTACATCTCGGAATTACCG
Organism: Francisellaceae bacterium UBA6186; assembly: GCA_002422785.1. Classification (GTDB taxonomy): domain Bacteria; phylum Pseudomonadota; class Gammaproteobacteria; order UBA6186; family Azoamicaceae; genus UBA6186. The sequence continues at coordinate 5,339 of DITK01000043.1, read as the reverse complement.
ATCCAGAAACACTTGCGGCTATTATCGAACAACAAAAATTATTAGGGGAAACTATTGTTTTAGTAAATGGTTGCTTTGATATATTACATGCTGGACATGTTCACTACTTAGAAAAAGCTAAATCTTTTGGCGATCGCTTAATCGTTGCTGTTAACGATGATGAATCTATAAAAACCTTAAAAGGTAATAATCGACCAATTAACAATTTAAACCACAGAATGCAGGTGTTAGCTGGATTAAAAGCAGTAGATTGGGTGGTGCCATTTGGCTGTAATGAAATAAGACCAGGAAAATTAATTAAATATTTAAACCCCAATGTGTTAGTTAAGAGTAAAGAGGCTTTCAAGAATATTGAAGATATCCCCGAATATGAAGGAGCACACCATGTTATCCAAAACAATGGTAAAGTATATTTGTTAGAACGTCCATTAATCCCTGATTGTGATTCCTCTTCTAGCAAAGTTATTGAAACAATTAAAAACACCACTATTTCATCTAAGCATAGTGACAAGGGAACTAAAGAGGTTACCCATGAATAATATAGAAGGCAGTATAGTAGCACTTGTGACCCCCATGCAAAAAAAATCTGCTCGCATAGATTATAATAAATTTGCAGAACTTATTACCTGGCATATAGAACAAGGTACTAGCGGCATAGTAGTTGCAGGTTCCACCGGAGAAGCGGCCACTTTAGAATCGCAAGAATGGATAAAATTATTAGAAATCGCTAAAAACACTGCCACTGGTAGTAGCTTATCTATTATTGCAGGAACCGGCACTAACTGCACTAAATCTACTATTAAAAAAACCTTATTAGCTGAAAAAATTGGAGTGGATGCAAGTTTGATTGTAACTCCTTACTATAATAAACCCACCCAGGAAGGGCTAACTTTACATTTTAATAAAATTGCTGCCAAAACTAACTTGCCAATAATTTTATATAATGTACCCTCTAGAACAGCTTGTGATTTATTACCCGCAACTGTTGTGGAACTTGCTAAATTACCGAATATTATTGGCATAAAAGAAGCTACGGGTAAATTAGAAAGAGTCGTGGAGTTGAAAAAGCTATGCAAAGAAAAATTTATTTTGTTAAGTGGTGACGATGCTAGCTTTGTAGAATTTATGCTACTTGGCGGCCATGGGGTTATCTCGGTTACCGCTAATATTGTGCCATCTATTATAAATAAAATTTGTAATTTAATATCAACAAAAAATCCAATCCATATAACAACTGCTAAACAATTGAATAATAAATTAGATGGTTTACATAAAATGTTAATGATAGAATCTAATCCGATTCCGGTAAAATGGCTACTTGCTTACATGGGTAAAATTCAACAGTGTTATAGGCTGCCATTAACTAATTTATCAAAACAACATCATTCAGCAGTTTTAGATGCTTATAAAAATGTTGAAAATATTAATATCGAACTTATGGAAGGATGCAATTTATGATTAACAATCATACTAAAAAAAATTTATCAATTGTAATACTTAACTTTATTTTTATATTTAGCTGTATTTTCACGGGTTGTAGTACTTATCAACAACACCTTGGCGGCACCGGGCATAATTACGAAGAAGCTAAAACTACTAATTCATTACAACCTACTAATACAAAATTTCCACTAGAAAAAAACAATCGTTATAAAATTCCAGAAATACCTGGAGCTTGGTCTGGACCAATAAAAGATGTTTCGCCGCCAGAAGATACCGATGCAGTAATAGAGTAATTAATATTGGAGAGGTGCCAGAGTGGTTGAATGGGACGGTCTCGAAAA
>DITK01000043.1:3141-3546 GCA_002422785.1 Francisellaceae bacterium UBA6186 | reverse complement strand
CCCTCTGAACCCCAGTATTCATAGGGTTCAGCGCATTTTAGTCGCCCGACACATGCGTACTTAGAGAATCACAAAATCACCGATTTTAACCCCACATCTCCCTTTTTATTCTACGTTTCTCTGTTAGATGCGAACGTCAACTGCGGAAGGTACGCATGTCCAGAAGCCTTGATTTTACTGGGTTTTTGTAAAGCCGGTCTTGAGGTTTGTTATTGGGGCGGAGAATAGGTACCCGCAGAGCGAGAATTTTCTCCCTGGATAGGATATTTTTAGGATATAGCAAGGATAATATATTGATAATATCCTACAATTGAGATAATATAGTAATACTTATCCTATCCTGTCTCTTGTAAAATTAGGCAAGTAAACAAAATAGGAGGTTTTACAATGACAGAGCTTATGTAT
>DITK01000043.1:336-3132 GCA_002422785.1 Francisellaceae bacterium UBA6186 | reverse complement strand
CTAAAGGCATGTATTTAGTTTTAAATCAAAGCCTATTTTATCCTCAGGGTGGCGGACAACCTGCAGATCAAGGGACAATAATAGATGCATACGCAGCTTATAAAGTATTTGATGTGCGCAATGTGGATAGTGAGGTTCGTCACTACATCATAGATAACAATCAGGTTATTCATCCAGGCTGTTCTGTAACGATAAAAATTGATAAAGATAGACGCATACTTAATTCTAAGTACCATACTGCAGGACACCTTATTGCTGCAGTAGTAGAAAAAATAAACCCAGAACTAAAAGCGATCAAAGGTCATCAATTCCCAGGAGAAGCTTATGTCGAATTTGATGGCACCCTTAGCAATTCGGATGATTTTCTTACTAAAATTACCTCAAATGTGCTGGAGTTTATCACTAACAACGCTGCTGTAAAAACAGAAGAACTTAGCCCAGAGGATATAACTACGATTGCCGAAGAGTTGCCTTATGAACTTCCCAAAGATAAAGCCCTGAGAGTTTGCCATATTGCAGGATTTTCTCCTATTCCTTGTGGAGGCACTCACGTTCGAACACTTGAAGATATTTCTTCCCTTGAAATAAAAAAATACAAAAGTAAAAACGGTAAAACAAAGATATATTATGAGGTTCAATGAATGACATCATTCAGGCAATTGTATGATCCAGGAACGGGTACCCACTACCTCTTAGATAGCAAGGCTCTTGTTTTTAAGGTTTCTTCTGACGAGGTTAATGAGGAAACAAGGCTAAAACCTCATTTCTCACAAATATTGGCGGCTCTATTTGCAGGACATCCTCAGCCAGTTTCTTATGAAGACATCACGAATATTTTAAAGTGTAACCAGCTTGCTTGCCCAAATGAAACAAGATTACATCGTAAGGTTTCAGAGTTACGGGTTTTCTTGGCGAAATTTCATCTTGGATTGGATCACTTAATCTGTAATATACGAGGCATTGGCTATAGTCTTCCTTTGCATTTTAAAGATCCAAAAACAAATGAACTGAGTCACAACTATAAAATCAGCAATAAAAAAATACAGGATGTGCTTTCCTGTTTTGAAGAATATGCCAAAAAATCTATTGAATTAAGCAAAAGATGTAACATCAAAAAAGCAGATGACGGTTTTATTTTACAACGAAAACCTGCTCATACGGAGCTTGAGAATTTATTAGATCATTATGACAAACAGAAAAAGAAATTATACGCAGAGCTGAGGCTGCATCCTGTTGATTTTGTTTATATTCGTCTTGAGTTTATTTTAGCTAAACTAAAAACGTATTTAGGTCTCGCTAGAGTAAGTGAATTTTCTATCACTAAAGAACAGTGGCTAGAATGGCATGAGATCGAGCTTAGACAAACGCTAAACGAACTTGTTCATAATATTAAAAAAACGGACTAAACTCGATCACCTTTGGATCTTGGTTAATTTGAAAATACGCTTCTGCATCTTCTTTTTTCCAGGTTCTTAAAATAATCCTTTCTGTTTGAATAATGGTGGTCATCTTGTCTCCGATGAGATTGTTCTCAGTAATTTTTCCAGTTGTGTTGCAGGGTATGGGGTTGATTTGCTTTCTTTCTGAAGTTTTTGAAAAAATTCATCCATGAGCAATGCCATGGGAGCGTATCGATTGATAATCGTATTAATTGCAGTCGGAACATTACTTAGTTTACCGGCAAGATATTCACGCAGGCGAATTTCCCAATTCTCCTTACCAAAAAGTGATGTGATAATGCAGTGAAGCAGGTTTACAGCCGCACAAGCTTGATCGTAGGAATGATGCTGTTTTAAAAATTCTATTTCTGCTGTGGTTAAATCAAATTTTGATGATAACGCTAATCCAAAGTCACTTAAATAGAGCCGCTTACCATCGGTGAGTATGTTTTCAAAGTGTGCATCAAAATGCATAAAGCCGCATGTATTCATATGCTTATTTGTGGCTTTGAGATGTTCGTCTACGAATACAACCGCTGTTTTAGCGCTATCATCACATTTAGCAATTTGAGCGCTTAGCCACTCATGCAAATTTTGTGGAACATATTCAAGAAATAACGCAATATGCGCAGATGCTTTATTGAGATCTTTAACACGTTTATGAATGGCATCAGAATGCTCCCAATACTTACAGTATTCTTCGATATCACCCCAATAGTTGATATTGATATCGCCTGGGCTACTCGGCAAAATGCGCCAATGGTACATAATAGGGAAATTGGCACATTTACCTGTGATCACCCAGTTGGTTGTCATGATATGAGTCGCTAGCTCACGCCACGCTCCAAATCCAGCAGAGCCTACACCATATTGATAGCTAAGTGGCAAACCAAAGATATTGGCTGTAGACATAAAATGCTGAGGCAGTTGCTCAAGATCAGTCAGCGGTATTTTCTTAACAAACACTGGTGTGTCATCAATAGAAATTAAGGCTGACTTGCCTCCGATGCCTTCATGCATGGGCTTTGCATTAGCCAAAATCTGCTTTAGCTTCTCATTGCTCAAACATGCGAGGCTTGTTGAGATTCGGCCATACAGCTTAATTCTTTGCATTATGGCAGCCTGCTAATGACGTTATCTACAACGAATTGATAAGCTTCTTCAAAATTCCAATACAATTTCGATGGCAATAAAACACTCATATCCATATGAAAGTCACGATGATCCTTTTTCAGCTCAAGATTCTTTAGAAATTCTTCACCCGTGATCTTCACATCGTTATAACTGCAATACTGAGAGAAAATATCAAAAATTCGATTTAAGTTAATTAATTTGCGATCTGCCACATACCATACAT
>DITK01000043.1:0-269 GCA_002422785.1 Francisellaceae bacterium UBA6186 | reverse complement strand
TTTTAGCTTTGCCGGAATTTTATTAACCGATTCATACTTGTAGGTAAGCTTTGCGCTACGCTGTGTGATTTTCCATTTGGGATCGCCTAACCATGGTTTTAATAATGCCCTGATAGCATCAATCGTTTGTCCAATTGGGTCAGCATTTTTTTGGACGAAATCGATATCCTCACTGTACCTCGCCGGTGGATTGATAAACAATTTATTGAGAGCCGTGCCACCTCGAAAGACAAGTGCATCTTTAACATGAGGATCATTATACAAATCAA
>DITK01000024.1 GCA_002422785.1 Francisellaceae bacterium UBA6186 | reverse complement strand
GTATTTGATAATTACTATGCAACTTCAAAAAGCATGGTGCAACAAATATTAGCTAGCGGTAAAGATATAATTTTAGAAATAGATTGGCAAGGTGCTAAGCAGATCAAAAAAGAAGTAATAAATTGGTCAGCTAATACTAAAGGCCAATCGATACATAGCCTAAGTATTTTTATTTTACCGCCATCTCTCAAAATATTATCCGACCGATTGGTAGCTCGTGGGCAGGATAAAATTGAAATTATTCACAAGAGATTGAATGCAGCTCAAAAAGAAACCAGACACTATGTTTATTATGATTATTTAGTAATTAATGATGATTTTGATCATGCCATCGAAGATTTAGCAGCTATAATAAATGCACACAGATTAACAATTAATAGGCAAAAAGTTGTATACTCAGCTTTAATTAATAGTTTATTAGTGTAAATTAGTAATATTTGGTGTAAATTAAATATTTTATTACATAGGTGGTTTTAATATGGCTAGAGTTACTGTGGAAGATTGTTTACCACAAGTAGAAAATAGGTTTCAATTAGTATTAGAAGCTTCGGATAGGGCAAAAAAACTGATAAGAGGTGTAGTTGAATCTCAAGTAAGTTGGGAAAATGATAAGGCTACTGTGGTTGCCTTAAGAGAAATAGCAGCAGGATACCAATTTCCAAAAGAACAAGAAAATAAAGATATCTAAATTGTGCTTCAATTTGTAGACTTGACTCAACAACTCAATCAGTATTTATCTTCCCTTCAAATTAAATCCATAACCAAGGCTTATAATTTAGCTGATAAGCTGCATAAAGGCCAGATACGTCTTAATGGTGATCCTTATATAACGCACCCGCTAGCGGTTGCCAAAATTTTAGTTGATATGAGGATGGATTATCAAAGCATAATAGCTGCGATGTTGCATGATGTGTTAGAAGATACGGTTATTAGCAAAGAAGAATTAGCCAAGATATTTGGTTTAAAAATTGCTGAATTAGTAGATGGTGTTAGCAAGCTTGAACAAATAAAGTTTGAATCTAGAGAGGAAGCACAAGCAGAGAATTTACGTAAAATGATGCTGGCAATGGCTAAAGATGTAAGAGTTATTTTAGTAAAATTAGCAGATAGACTACATAATATGCGTACATTAGAGGTGCTTCCCAGAGAAAAACAAAAGAGAATTGCCATAGAAACTTTAGATATTTATGCCCCAATAGCTAATAGGCTAGGCATGAATAATTTATGTGTAGAATTTGAAGAATTGGGTTTTGCGATTCTATACCCCATACGTTGTAAGGTGCTAAAAGAAGCATTGTTACAAATGAGATTTAGTCGTTCTTTAGTCGTTAGTCAAATAGAAAATACTATAAAAGAGCACTGTGCAGCAGAAAATATTATTCCTAAAAAAATTTACGGCAGAGAAAAACATTTATATAGCTTGTACCGAAAAATGAGAGATAAAGATTTATCTTTATCAGAAGTTATGGATGTTTATGCAATGCGTATTGTAACTGATCAAAAAGATACTTGTTATAGAATATTAGGTATAGTGCATCAATTATACAAACCAGTATACGGCAGATTTAAAGATTACATTGCGGTTCCCAAAGCAAATGGCTATCAATCTTTGCACACTACAGTTCTTGCTATCAACGGTATTCCAATAGAAATTCAAATTCGTACGGAAGATATGGATAAAATGGCAGAAAATGGTATAGCGGCGCATTGGTTGTATAAATCATTCCCTAGAGATTTTGGTCGTCATGCTAAAGAATGGTTGAGTAATATTTTAGAAATTCAAAAATATGCAGGAAGCTCTTTGGAATTTGTTGAGCATATTAAGGTTGATTTATATCCGGATGAAGTATATGTGTTTACGCCAAGTGGCGATATTATATCTTTAGCAGGAGGAGCTACTTGTGTTGACTTTGCTTATGCGGTGCATACTGATATTGGTAATTGTTGCATTGCTACGAAAATAGATAAGCGTTTAGTGCCGGTTAGTACTAAACTCTTAAGTGGTCAAACTGTTGAAATTATTACTGCAGTCGGGGCAAGCCCAAATCCAGCATGGTTAACTTTTGTCGCAACGGCTAAAGCCAGGAGTAATATAAGACATTGGTTTAAAAGTCAGCATAATACTGAATCAATACAATTAGGTAAGCGGTTGTTAGAAAAAGCATTATCAGAAGTATCATCTTCGCTAGATGCAATAGATGAAAACAATTTTGATACAGTATTACGAGAATTAAATTTTCAAAATAAAGAACAATTGTTTGCTGAAGTTGGTATAGGTAATCAAATAGTTCCATTAATTGCTAGAAGATTGTTAGGAGAAATATCAAATTCTGCTGATAATAATGTACCATTAGCTATCAAAGGCACAGAAGGAGTAGTCATTAATTATGCTAAATGTTGTCATCCTATCCCTGGAGATTCTATTATAGGTTTATTTAATCCTGGTCGAGGAATTATTATTCATAGAGAAAATTGTACTAGTTTCTTAGAATCACGTTATTCTCCAGATAAATATGTTTTTGTTACTTGGGATAAGAATATAAAAGGAACATTTCAAGTGGAATTAAGATTGGAAACAACAAATAAGAGAGGACTATTATCTATAATAGCAGGAGCTTTATCCGATTGTAGTGCTAATATAAAAAACATTCATGTAGACGATAATTATAGCAAGCGTAATATAATATTATTCATAATAGAAGTTACTAATCGTGCTCATTTAGCGAAAATTATGAAGAGATTACGATCTGTTAATTTTGTAATTAAAGTTATTAGAGTACAGTAATAAAATATACCATGACAATCAAAAAGATGGTCTGGGTGTTTTATTATTATTTTTAATTATATCATTTATATCACGTTGATCTTGCAATAGTTTAGCTATAACTGGGCTATCTGCTTTCATCTTGAGGGCAAGTAAGTAAGGAGTGTATCCAGTATTATCTGGAGCATCAAGATCAGCTGTAAATTGTAAAAGTATTTTAACCAAATTCACATTTTTTTTTTCAACAGCTATAAATAAAGAATTTTTGCCGCTGGTATCGCATTGATTAACTAAACATGATTTACTGTTTTGGTTTGGAAATAAATGATCTCCGTATAACAAGAATTTTTCTATAACATTAGTGCTGCCAGAACTACATGCGTATAGAAAAGGGGTTTTTCCTTGACTATTATATTGATCAATAGGAGCTCCAAGTTGTATAAGTTTTTCAGGTAGCTTAAGGCTACGATCTATTTTGATACTCAACATTAAAGGAGTTCGGTAGTTATTATCTTCCAGTTGCCAGACAGATTTAATTAATTGTTTAATATCAGTATTTTGTATGTTGCAGCCATTAACATTAGCACCCAGCTCGCATAGTCTAGTTACTACATTTAAGTGCCCAGATGTTGCGGCATAGAAGAGAGCTGAGCGACCATTTATATCTTTTATTTCAATATTGGCCTGATGTTTTATAAGTAAATTTATAGCAGTAAGGTTGCCTATTTTAGCTAATTCACATAAAGCAATTTCATCTTGAGTGAAACTGGTAGAGTTAGGGTTGAAACCAAGGATTAGCAGCATTTCTAATGCTTTCATATAGTATGTTGCTACATCATTAATTTCTATGTTTTCAATAACTTCTAACAACAGAGCGTCTCCTATCAAGCTAGAAGACAGTTTTTTTCCGCCAGCTGTGATTACTAGCTCGGCTATAGACAAATTTTTGCTATTAATGCTCATAAATATTGTATAATTATTATCTATATCTTGTGTGTAAATATTTGCTGCATGTTGTAAAAGTAATTTGACCATGTCCGTATCATTGTTTTTAATGGCTATCGATAAGGGGGTGCAACCATTGTTATTTTCAGTATTAACATTAGCTCCAAGTCGAAGTAAGTTGGAAACTGCTGTAATATTTCTATGATTGGTAGCTTGAAGTAATTGTTCATCAATAGATGATAAAGCTATATTTAATAAATTGTCCTGCTTCATTATTTTTATTCCATATATTTATTAATAGTCATATACAACAAGCATAATAGTTTAATAAACCAACAAGAGTTTTGTCAATAAATATCCGGTAGTTGTATTAAAAATGTGTTAAAATTATGATTCATATCGTTATAATAATTAATATTAGGGACTGTATTTATGAGAACAAGCGGCATAAAGTTATTGTGGTGGTTATCAGCTGTTGTATTTTTAGGCATAATAATTACTAGCTATTGTTGTGGAATGTTTTAGAAAGCAATTAATAATATTTTTAAATTGCAAGCTACATAAATTACAAAAAATCAAACACTTTTTTTTCCGTAATTACAAAATTTAAATTTATATCCCAATTATCAGGAACAAAAACATCTATTTGTTGTAACGAATAGGCAAGTCCAATTAATGGGCAGGCTATTTTGTCTCTATTGAAAATAAGACTACGATCATATAATCCAGATCCGCTACCGATTCTATGTCCAAGTGCATCAAAGGCTATAAGTGGCATAAAAATTATATCTAAATCTATAGTTTTTATTGTTTGTTTAAGATTAAATTCTGGTTCTAATATATTAAATTTATTTTTAATTAACTTAGTTTGGTTGGTATATCTTACAAAATCTAAAGTATTACTAATTTGATTAATAACAGGTAAATAACAAATTTTATTATTATTTAATAAATGATTAATAAATTCTATGGTATTGATTTCGTAGATTGTTGCCCAATAACAGGCGATATGTTTTGAATTATTTAATAAATATTGGTTTGCATTTAAATAGGATAACAACAAGTTAGTCATTTGCAGAGATGCAGTTTGTGTTTGTTGAATAGTTAGATGTTTAATCTTGTTTTTAATTTGTTGTCGGATTAAATTTTTTTGTTGCATAAAAATAAAAAGGCGATCACCGTGCTTACCGCATAGCCAGTATCTTGAACCCTGGGTTCAAGTGGGTGCCAAAAACAATGCATTAAGCTTTCTACTCATAGGCAGACTTGCACTCAACATTGTGGAAAGGCTCCCTTATATTTGATTATAGGCTCAAAATATCTTTAACTATGCTTGCAATACAGATCACGCCAAAAATCAATATTCGTTATCATTGTACTCAAATTTTAATTTATTACTAGATAGTGGTTTTTGCAATGCCAAATTTAGTTTATTTTCTAGTGATGTTAAATTAGCAATTAGAGAGTTATTGTCGGACATTTGTTTGGTGTGTTGTTGAACTACCTCGTGAGCAAGATTAATTGCGGCAGTAATTAGCATTGCTTCAAAACTAATAATGCGACCTTTATTACGTATTTCAGTCATTTTTTGATCTAGATAGGTGGCTGCATTTTGTAATTCTAAGTCAGCACCACTAGGGCAAGATACTTGATATTCTTTTGATAATATTTTTACTGTTAAATTTTCATTTTCCATGTGTTATTAATCCAATTAATTATTATATATATCATATATTATAATTAATTAAATAGTAATTAAAGCACGTTGATATTTTTCCATGCTTAAAATAACAACAGTTTCATTAATATCATTCCTGGGGATTATTTGTGGTTCTAAATTTGTTTCTTTTATAAGCTGAGTAAGCTTTGTTTTTGCTTCTTGTAATTTCCATATTGGATATTTAATCAACGTATTTTTATGGTCCATTATTACATTTTGAAGCGTGGTCTATAAGCTTGAACTTGGCCTGTTGCAGTATTTTTTAAAATCAAAGATATTTGGCAGTCATCTTCATAGTTAATTTCTAATTGATTATAGATTTTATAAGCATATTCTGCTAAAGATTCCATATCTATTATATTTATATTGGTTATGCCTAATGATTGCTGCATACGAGCGAGCATATTTATAACAGATAAATATATAGGATCTGATTGTTGTGATTCGGTAGGGATATTTCGTTGTTGGTATATTTTTTCACCTGAATATATTAAATTTCGATGAAAAGATAAAGCTGGATGAGAACTAGTTCCTTTAAAAGAGCTGCCCCATGGATCTAAACCATGTTTAATTAAACTATTATATAATTGTGGATTCCTATTCCTAGTCATCGCTACACTATAACGAGAGAATGCCTCATCAATTGATAAACTATTAAATTCTCTCCATTTATTTAATAATTCAGGATTTATAGAATCAGTTATACTCCCACTATTAGCCACAAATTGTTTAAATGTTGCTACAGAGTTTATTTGACTAGCTATCACAGACATTAGTTCGGTACGAAAGTTACATAGCATTACATTTATTTGTTCTAGCTCGATTGGTGATACTAAAGGTTTTTGGTAAGAGATTGGTTCATTATTTTCAACTGCAGGACAAGGTATTTCTAGTGTAAAAGGGTAGCAAGTGTTGACTAATATTATAAGCGCCTTGTTTACATCAGTAGAAAAAATAGATTGATTTTCACATGAACTTCCCGCAGTAATTCCTGTTCCATACTCTGATGTACAATTATCGATCATTCTTGGTGTTAATCCAATAGCAGGAGAAATTTTAGTAATATCACAATAAAGGGCATTTTTTAATATTACCAACATTAATAGTCTTAGTCGATCTGCCGCTGCAACAAATTTATGTTTTTGTAACAGACGATCTATGGCGGTAAATGGCAATAAACGCCACTTCATTGATTGATATTTAAAATCAGGCAATAGGCTTATAAGTGTGGTGTGATAGTCCTCTATTAGGCTTTGTTGAAAATCAAAACATATTATGGGGATATAGGATATATTAAAATTTCCATGTGAATTGATTATTAGTACGTGAGATATATGGTCTTTTATGGTTGATGTTTGTAAAATATTAGAGATAAAATTAGGATCTTCCATCTTAGTAATTACTAAATCTTCTTTTGGTAATAGGGTAATAAATCCTCGGGAAAAAATATTTTTTTGTAAAAGTAAACTATTAACGGCAGATGGATCTAAAATGACCAGAGGTATGATAGCATTTTGATCTTTACTAAATTGTTGTTTATAAGACGAATATAGCTTTGCCATATTTTCAAAAAGTTGCAGGGGCGGTTCACCGCCAAGCCATATTGAGAAATTATAAAAATTATGCATATTAACCCTTTAATGGTTTATATAATCTTCAACATACAGGATAATACAGGGAATAGTCTATGTCGGCAAGCAATATTAATAAGCAAAACACTGCGCTTGATAGTTTACGTGCAAATTTTAACAGGGAAATTAAGTTTATAGCAGATAGAACCTATTTACAACCAATGATGCCAACCGATGGTTCTATGAAGCCAACAAATTTACAGAATAGGCAATTCGAACAGCTATTAAAGCCGAGCGCAAAGTTCATTAATCCTGTTAGATCGGGCAAATGCGTTAGGGGAATTCACGGGCTACGGCATGCTACTAGGGTCGCAATATATACGGATATGTTGCATCGTTTTAGAGTCAAGAAAATAGTAAATACAGATGGTTCTCCAGACCAATTTCCTGAAACAGCTGTTGATTCAGTAGCCAAATTTTTTAAAATTAAGTCAGAAGATGTTTTAATGTTAACTAAATTTGCTGCCTTTTTTCATGATTCTGCTAGAGAAAATGAGGGGACAGATTACTGGGATCATCGTAGTGCAGAAAATTGTTATGATTTTTTAGTGTCGAGAGGTGTTGGTGACAGAGTTGCAAGATTTTTTGCTAATGCTGCTAGATATAAGGGTGGGAAGGAGGACGCAGCAGCTTTTAAGACATATGTAACTGATGAGTTAGGTATTCAAGAAGGAAATTATGAAAATTTTAATTACATTAGGGATTTAATTGGTTATGCAGATAGGTTAGACGTTATGAGGTGTAAAGAGGAATTTAATGGAATCCCTGTCAAGTATTTTTCTGTTCCTGCAACAAGAAAAATACAAAGTAATAAAGACAACCTAAATAATTTAATGCTGGATATCCATCAATTGCTTGCTGCAGAAGGCGATTTAGACTCTTCTGGATGTCCGATTAAAATTAGTAAAGCTCCACCTGGCTTTTTGAAAACAAATACTGTTAGTCCTGAATGGGATCATAATATGAAATTAGATTTTGAATATAGCGAAGATCCTTATGGGATGATGCAAAAATATATTAATGATTATATAGACCGCAAAGGCCTAAAAGTATTACAAAAAACCGAGTTACCGGATGAAAAATCTGCCCGCTTAAATATGCCGGATAATTCATTAATAACTGCTTGTGATTGGGGCAAAGTTTTTACAAATAACTCGCAATTTACATTTATTGCGGATCATCAATCTAATCAAACAGGTCATATTGTTGCCAAGCAAGATTCATCTAGTCAAATAATTAATATTAAACAAAATTGTATAGAATTTCCTTTGTCTGACAATGCTAGCACTTTAAGTAAAGATCAATTATCAGCTACTATTATGGTGGTATTAGCAGAGTTAATTAAACAAGGTCAACATAATCAGCAGAATCCATTAATAATTCAGCCTAATGAAGCATTTACTGTGCCTATGATAACAGCACTAATAGAGCGTATTGAACAAGATAAGTTATTAGTTAATTTTGCACCTGATACCATTAGCAGTGGCGAAATTAAAAAGATTTTAGCAGAACATAATAATAAGGCACATCCAAGTACTACAACTAGGCGACCCAGGTAGACGGTCAACGTAATACAACATAGCTATGTTACGCTGTATTGCATCTATACAACAATTTTTCTTCGTGATAATATGGGTATAAATATTTTTAAGATTCAATCATTTTATATTTAGTTGATTAACGAAATTTTTATTATATTAAAACAAGTTTGACAGTATTTGTTCGATGCGGTAAACTTCTGCAGTTTTGAAATTATAATATTATGTTTTTATTTTTTTTGTAGGGTAGTTTTATTATCCTTTTAAAATAAAATTTTAAGTTTGGAGTTTTTAATGGCAACTATTAACCAATTGGTTAGAGATGGTAGGCAAAGAGTAAAAGAAAGGTGCAAAACGCCAGCCCTAGAGGGTTGTCCTCAAAAGCGTGGAGTGTGTTTAAGGGTATATACTCAGACTCCTAAAAAACCTAATTCAGCTTTGCGTAAGGTATGTAGGGTGCGGTTAACCAATGGCCATGAAGTAACTGCATATATTCGTGGGGAAGGTCATAATTTACAAGAACACTCTGTAGTTTTAGTGCATGGCGGCCGGGTAAGAGATTTGCCAGGGGTTAGATATAGGGTAGTTCGTGGTAGTCACGATGCTGCTGGTGTTAAAGGGCGTAAAAAAGCTCGTTCTGTGTATGGTGCTAAAGTTGATAAAAAAGGCGCAAAGGGGAAATAAATAATCATGTCAAGAAGAAGGGTAGCGGAAAAAAGAAAAATTCAACCAGATCCACTTTATCATGATCAAATTGTTGCTAAATTTATTAATTGTGTCATGAGTAGAGGCAAGAAAGCCATAGCAGAAAAAGTAGTATATGGTGCATTTAAAGTTATTAAAGAAAAAGCCAAGGCTGAAGATTCATTGTTAGTATTTAAAAAAGCTTTAGAGCATGTATCTCCAGTTGTGGAAATTAAAGCTAGGCGTGTTGGTGGGGCTACTTTCCAGGTTCCTATCGAAGTTAATTCTGCTAGGGCAATGGCTTTAGCTATGCGTTGGATCATAAGTTACGCTAGAAAGCGTGGTGAAAAGGGGATGACTAAGCGTTTAGCTGGTGAATTAATAGATGCTTCTGATGAAAATAGTTCTACCGGTGGCAGTAAAGGTAAAGGTGGCGCTGTGGGTAAAAGAGAAGATACTCACCGTATGGCGGCTGCTAATAAAGCATTTTCGCATTTTAGTAAATATTAATTTTAAATAAAAAAAGAGGTTAGTGTGTCTGTATTGGCGCGTAAAACAAAAATTGAAAGATACCGTAATATTGGTATTATGGCTCATATAGATGCAGGTAAAACTACTACTACAGAAAGAGTTTTGTATTATACCGGTGTTTCTCACAAAATGGGGGAAGTGCACGAAGGTGCCGCAGTCATGGACTGGATGGTTCAAGAGCAAGAGCGTGGAATTACCATTACCTCTGCTGCTACAACTTGTCGTTGGCGTGGTATGGATGGTTCTTACCCTGAACATCGAATTAATATCATAGATACTCCTGGTCACGTAGATTTTACGATTGAAGTAGAGCGTTCTTTAAGAGTTTTAGATGGTGCTTGTGCGGTGTTCTGTGCGGTTGGCGGGGTAGAGCCTCAATCAGAAACTGTTTGGCGTCAAGCAAATAAGTATCATGTACCACGTATAGCTTTTGTCAATAAAATGGATAGAGCCGGTGCTAATTTTTTAAGAGTTGTTGGGCAAATTAAAAGTCATTTAGGTGCAAATCCGTTACCTATTCAATTACCAATAGGAGCTGAAGAAAATTTTTTAGGGGTGATTGATCTTGTCAGAATGAAAGCTATCTATTGGGATAACGATAGTCAGGGTATGCGTTTTGAATTAAAAGAAATTCCTGCTGAACTTTTACAACAGTCGCAAGAAATGCGAGAAAAAATTTTAGAAGCTGCTGCTGAAACTTCAGAAGAATTAATGGAAAAATATTTAAATGAATCAGAGTTGTCGATAGAAGAAATTAAACAAGCGATTCGTCATCTTACATTAAAAAATGAAATTGTGCCGGTATTGTGTGGTTCAGCCTTTAAAAATAAGGGTGTTCAGGCCATGTTGGATGCGATATTAGATTATATGCCTTCTCCATTAGATGTTCCTCCGATTCAGGGATTATTGATGGATGGAGAAACTCATGTAGAGCGTCTTGCTTCTGATGAGCAGCCATTTTCGGCCCTGGCATTTAAAATTGCAACCGATCCATACGTTGGAACTTTAACATATTTGAGAATTTATTCTGGTATATTAAAGTCTGGTGACTCTGCTATTAATACGGTTAAAGATAAAAAAGAACGTTTTGGCCGGTTATTGCAAATGCATGCTAATAATCGTGAAGAAATTAAAGAAGCGTATGCTGGCGACATTGTTGCAGCTATAGGATTAAAATACACAACTACTGGAGATACTTTGAGTGATCCAGATAAAGCCATAGTATTAGAACGTATGGAGTTTCCAGAGCCAGTTATTAGTGTAGCAGTAGAGCCTAAGACTAAGCAAGATCAAGAAAAAATGGGGATTGCCTTAGGTAGATTAGCTCAAGAAGATCCTTCTTTTAGGGTTAAAACTGACGAAGAATCTGGCCAAACAATTATTGCTGGTATGGGTGAGTTACATTTGGAAATTATTGTTGATAGAATGTTGCGTGAGTTTGGTGTTAGTGCCAATGTTGGTAAACCGCAAGTTGCTTATAGAGAAGCAATTACTAAGTCTATTGAACAAGAAGGCAAATATATTAGGCAAACTGGTGGTAGAGGTCAGTACGGGCATGTTTGGTTAAAAATTGAGCCAGGCGCAAGAGGTAGTGGATTTAAATTTATTAATAATATTGTTGGTGGGGCGATTCCTAAAGAATATGTTCCTGCTGTACAAAAAGGTGTTCTGGAACAAACCCAAAATGGAGTTTTGGCTGGTTATCCAGTGCTTGATGTTCAGGTAACTTTATTTGATGGTTCATATCATGATGTTGACTCGAGCGAAATAGCATTTAAAATTGCAGGATCGCAGTGTTTTAAAGCTGGTGCTTTAAAAGCTGGTGCGGTTATTTTAGAACCGGTAATGAAGGTTGAGGTTACTACTCCAGAAGAATATATGGGTGATGTGGTTGGTGATTTAAATCGTCGCAGGGGTATTATTCAGGGTATGGATGATGGTCCAGTTGGTAAACAAATTAAAGCTGAAGTACCATTGTCAGAGATGTTTGGTTACGCAACAGATGTTAGGTCTATTAGTCAAGGTAGGGCTAGCTATAGTATGGAGTTTAATAGGTATGTAGAAGCTCCTTCTAGTATAGCTGCCGCAATTATTAAAGAACGTTCGTCTTAGATTTTTTGGGAGAGATTTAAAATGTCATCTGGTGTTAAGACTAAATTTGAAAGAGATTTACCACATATAAATGTTGGTACTATAGGGCACGTTGATCACGGTAAAACAACATTAACAGCTGCTATAACGACAGTTATGGCCAACACTTATGGTGGAGAAAAAAGAAAGTTTGATGAAATAGACAAAGCTCCGGAAGAAAAAGAAAGGGGAATAACGATTTCCACCTCGCATGTAGAGTATCGTTCAAAAGAGCGTCATTATGCGCACGTAGATTGTCCGGGGCACGCAGATTATGTTAAGAACATGATAACAGGTGCGGCGCAGATGGATGGTGCGA
>DITK01000037.1 GCA_002422785.1 Francisellaceae bacterium UBA6186 | reverse complement strand
ATAACCTGTAATACGAGATCCAGGATCTATGCCTAAAATTATCATGATAGATTAAATAACATATTATTAATTATCTTCAGCATTAAATTCAGACAAATCAGCATTGGCATAAACTTCTTGTACATCTTCTAAATCTTCTAGGCCTTCTAAAAAATTAACTATTTTTAAAGCTGCTTCTGAATCTTCCGGTTTAATGTAAGTGGTTGCAATAGTTGCGATTTCAGCATCTTCTATTTTGCCAATAATCTTTTCTAAATTTAGTTTAATATTAGTCAAATCTTTAGGAATAGTTGTAATTAAAATTCCATTTGATTGCAATTCAAAATCTAATGCTCCAGCATTAATAGCGATTTCCATAATATTATCAATTTGTGGTGCAGATAAATGTAATTTTTTCGGTAGAAAAATCTGTCCTTTTTTAGAAAACAAATAACTTACTGAACCATCCACCCCTAAATTACCGCCATGTTTATTAAAAAAATGACGAACATTAGATACGGTCCTAGTATGATTGTCTGTTAAACATTCTACCATGACCGCTATGCCAAATGGTGCATAACCTTCATAGCTAACTTCTATTAAATCTTTTTCTTCACCACCTACAGAACGTTTTATAGCTCTTTCAATCGCATCTCTAGTTAAATTACTAGTTAATGCTTTATCGATTGCGGATCGTAATCGAGGATTAAGGTTAGGGTCTGGTCCACTTTGTTTGGTTGCAATAGTAATTTCTCTGATAAATTTAGTGAATAGCTTTCCACGTTTTTGATCTTGAGCTGCTTTGCGAAATTTAGTGTTTGCCCATTTACTGTGACCTGCCATTTGTTACCCGCCTGGTTTTTCAGCAGATGTTGCAACAGTGGGTGCTGGTATATTAGTTGGGGCAACTGGTGATACTTGATTATTTGGTTCATCGGTCGATACTAAATTGCGTTTTATTTCTGTGGAGGATTTAAAATCAGTTTCGTACCAGCCGCTACCTTTTAGCCTAAAAGATGTAGCAGAAATTAGTTTTTGTACTGAATTTCCGTTACATACTGGACATTCAGTTATGTTAGCTTCAGACATTTTTTGAATTTTTTCAAACTTAATATTACAGCCAGAGCATGCATATTCATATATGGGCATAATTTAAAGACTCCTCTAAACAATTATTTTCTAAGTTCAGACCACATTCGTTGTTTTTCTTGTTCTATAGCCTCTTTGCTTTGATAGATATGTGGATTATTACTACCACTATTTTTAATCAAATTACGCATATGTTCCTGACAAAAACTATTACCCTGTTGCCAGCCTACCAAATAATCAGGACTTATTTTAACAAGTTCTTCGTCTTTAGTGTATACCGACAAGGTATCTCCGGCTGCACTTTGACCCGATTGGCAACCATGCATATAACCATCAGTAAAACTTGTTGAATGTCCACGCATCAATAAAGTATGCCGATCAGCCAAAATGTACTGCGGTTGCGAATTAGCTTTAGCTGGTGGAGTTGATTGATGTATAATATTACTGCATTTTATACAAACAAGCGAGCATAGCAATATAAATACATTTAATATTTTTGTTGTAGTGAAAGCCATAAAAAGTCCAATTTTAATAATATACATTTATATAATAATTTGTATTTTAGGGGAAACTTGATGTTAAGGCTAATAATAATTTTTTTGATGTTCATGTTTATAAGATTTTGTTTACAATCAGCAGGCAAAATAGTTGGTTTTATTAATAAAAGCCAGCAAAAATATAATCATAATAATCATAAAAATGATAATAAAAATATTATTCAAGATTTAGCGCAATGTACATATTGTGGTCTTTATATACCTATAGAAGAATCTATTGATTATCATGGTAAAAAATTTTGTTGTACGGAACATATTCATTAGCATAAAAACTACAATTAAAGCTGGTTCTTTAATTGAATTATTAATTTTTATGATTATTATTGCTATTTTGATTACAAGTTTTTGGTCATATAATCATTGTGATAAAAAAACCAATGATCAAAATCTTTTGAGATTAAAAAAATTACAGCATGCATTATATCTAGCAAGATCAGAAGCGATTGCATTACAAACCAAAGTATACCTATGTCCTACGCATAATAGATTAGGGTGTTCTTATAATTGGACATCAGAAATTATGATTTTCGTTACAGATCCAGAAAAAAATCAACCCGCAATTAAAATCTTAAGTTGTTTCAAGTCAATGTTTCGGGATCCAATGCTAAGATTTCAATTTTTTGGTAATCAACAAGAACAAAAGATCACATTTTTACCAAATGGTTTAACTATTAATAATGGACATTTTTGTACGGATAATGGTGCGCATTGCCTGTATATTAATCAAGCAGGTAGGGTTTATATAAAAACTAAGGCATATTAATATAATGTCTATTCATTTTCCTTTGGACGTTCAGTAATTACTACTGAAAAAGTGATAAACTCGCCTTTTCTAAAAATTTCAAAAGGATAACCTTTATTTGGGGATAAATTAGAAACTATATTAACAGCCGAATTAATGCTTTTTGCTGCTTGTCCATTAATTTTAACAATTATATCTCCTGGCAATAAACCAGCTTTTTGGGCTGGGCTATCTCTAAAAACACCTTTAATATGGACTCCATGTTTTTCTTTATAATTTAAATATTTTTTTACTTCTTCAGTAAGATCTCCTAAATATGCCCCAAGCCAGCCACGAATAATATGGCCAGTATCGATTAACTGTTGCATAATAGTTTTAGCTAAATCTATTGGTATAGCAAAACCAATTCCAGTACTGCTGGTATCATATTTGTTGGTAATAATTGCCATATTAATGCCGATTAAGTTACCTTGAGAATCTATTAAGGCACCGCCGGAATTCCCTGGATTAATCGATGCATCAGTTTGGATTAAATTATCGAGCAGAGAGCTAAAACCCTCTAATTGACCAGTGGAAAGCCTTTCTTGCACTGAACCAGTTGCACTAACTATACCTAAAGTAACAGTTCGTGAAAAACCTAATGGGTTACCAATTGCCAATACCACATCACCAACTCTAAGGTTTTCTGAGGACCCTAGCGATATTTCAGGTAAATCTTTTAAATTATTAACTTTTAGTACGGCTAAATCAGTTTTAGCATCAGAACCAATAACTTTGGCATCAGATGTTCTACCATCAGGTAATTTGATTGATATAGATTTTGCATCTTTTATTACGTGATTATTAGTTAAAACATAGCCTTTTTTGTTAATGATTACCCCGGATCCTAAGCCTTGTTGTAATTGTTTAGGTATATCACTATTATTTTTAATAGTTCCTTGATTCGGTTCATTAAAGAAAAATTTAAAAAAAGGATCTTGCAATAATGGATGTAGTTCATTTGGCATTTCTTTGGTAGTTTGTATACTAACAACTGAAGGTTCTGCACGGGCTACTGCATCAGCGAAAGATATTTTTGCAATATTGGTATTAGTTGCAAGGTTAGATTGAGTAGTGGCTGTTGCTGCGGTGGTAACTGATTCCTTGGAATTATCGGTATTGGTGCTTATGGTATTTTTATCTTTATCACCATCGTTACCAAAGATTTTGAAAGCAAATACCGATTGCTGACTCAATAATACAATAAAACTCAAAATTATTAATAATTTTTTCATATGTTTATCCGTTGCTATTAATAACTATATATTTTAATTAATATATTATTTTGCTTTTATAAAGTCTATTATTAATCATTTTTAATTTCAACTATGTTATTAAGTATGAATAATAAAAGTAAATATAGTCAAACCAAACAATTTGTCATCAAAGAAAGAGACTTACCGTTATCTTGCTCTGGTCCGTACTTAAGTGGTCAGAAAGTTAGCGATCCTCATCCTAAGATTTATTTACCAATCAAAGAGAACAAAACCGCTGTTTGTCCTTATTGTGGTACTCAATATATTTTTGTTATATAAACATTATTATGAGCTATCAAAAATTCAAAGAAAAGTTTTTAATTGTTGGTCCATCTTGGTTGGGCGATATGGTTATGGCTCAAGCTTTATTTAAGCATCTAAAAATTATTAATAATGATATAGAAATAGACGTTGTCGCCCCTGATTGGAGCTTTCCATTATTACAGCGCATGCCAGAAGTTACTAACAGTATTGTATTAAATGTTGCTCATGGGGAATGGTCTATTAATAGTAGGTATTATTTAGGAAAAATATTAAGAGCGAAAAATTATACTAATGCTATCATTTTACCGAATTCTTGGAAATCTGCTCTAATCCCTTGGTTTGCTAAGATCCAGAAGCGTACCGGTTGGCTAGGGGAAATGCGTTTTGGGTTGATTAATGATATTAGATATTTGAAAAAATCAATCTATCCTAAAATGGTTGAGCGTTACGTTGCATTAGCATATCCTAATAATTATAAATTACCAGCTCAATTAGAGTTTCCAAGATTATTAGCCGATCATACACAATTAGAGCAATTAAAAGAAAAATTTTGTATTAATAATATTAATTATAAATTACCAATATTAGCATTAAGTATTGGGGCTGCATTTGGCGAGGCTAAATGTTGGCCAGAAGAATATTTTGTTAATTTAGCGTATATGGCAGCTAAACAATTTAATGTATGGATTTTTGGCACTAATAAAAATCTATGCATAAATAACAATATAAAAAATATTATAAATTTTTCTGGTATCACAAATTTATTAGAGACTATAGATTTGTTATCGATGGTAGATTTGGTCGTGTGTAATGATTCTGGTTTAATGCATATAGCTGCCAGTTTAAACAAAAAGATCATTGCAATTTATGGTGCTACGTCTCCCGAATTTACTCCGCCATTAACTAGTGATGTTAAAATAATTAACAAACAATTAGCATGTAGCCCATGCTTTGCTAGAACTTGTCCGCTAAAACATCATAATTGTATGCGGCAAATAACAGTAGAAGAAGTATTTAACGAGATCCAAAATTTTAATTAATTAAAATTATTTAAGGTATAAAATATAATGAAAATTTTAATTATTAAGATGTCATCTATAGGCGATATAGTTCATACGTTCCCTGCATTACTAGATAGTAAAAAGTATATTCCAGATCTAACGATTGATTGGTTGGTAGATGAAAATTTTATTGATGTTATAAAATTACTACAATATAATCGACCCAGTATAATAGAAAAAATTATTGCTGTGCCACTTCGGAAAATCAAAAAACACGTATTTATCAATATAATAAATTTTAGATTGAAATATTTTTGGGGATTGTTAAGGCAAGATAAATATGATTTAGTAATCGATGCTCAAGGATTATTGAAAAGTGCAATCATGGCAAAATTGGTCCGCGCCAACAAAATTATTGGCTTTGATAGAGATTCTGCCAGAGAGTCATGGGCCAGTTGTTTCTATCATGAAAAAATTTCTGTTAGTAAAAATTTGCACGCCATTGTACGTATGCGTCAATTGTTTGCAAAAATTTTGAATTATAATTTTGCAGAAATTGATCTGATATTTAAAAGAAATTTTTTTCCTCAATTAACAGCATTAAAATCTAAAAATATAGAAAATTATATAGTTTTTTTACACGGTACCACTTGGGAAACTAAACGTTGGTCTGCCAAATATTGGCAGAGGCTTGCTGAATTAATGGTAAGAAAAAATATATCAATCGTAGTTATGACTAGTAATCAAGAAGAACAACAATTTGCCGATGAATTATTAATTCATAATCCTAATATTATAATTTTATCAAATCTAACTATTATGCAGGTTGCATCGGTATTATCTAATGCTATGGGGGCAGTGGCAGTGGATACTGGTTTTGCTCATTTAGCCTCTGTTATGGGGGTGCCTGTAGTTGGGATTTACGCAGCTACTAGCATGATCAAAGTGGGTGTTTTAGGTGATAATTGTAATAATATACAATCTAAATATCATTGTTCTCCGTGTTTATCTAGAGTTTGTTTAGAGTATAATGCACACTTTTCGACTATTAAACAGCCTTGTTTGCAAGAAATAACTCCGGAGATTGTTTTAGCTAAATTAGAAGAGATTATGTGCTAGAGATTATATTTGGTCTTAATAATTATAAAAGTTTCTAACATTATATGGTAATAAGCTTTAATGTTTTTATAAATTTCTTTAGCTAATGGTTGTTTGTACGTGTGGGATGTTAAGTTGCGATCTTCTAACATATCTAACCATAATTTTTCATTGCTTATTAAATGTATTTTATAGGCAGCTTGTAAGGTACTACGAGGAGAATTTACTGATATACCTTCTAATATACAAATTTTTTTTAATACCTTCCAAAATAGTTCTATACAAAACTCAAATCGTTGAATGGCTGCATCTCTTACGTAGGTAACTTTGTTTTCAGGCTCATTAATAATTTCTTGTAATTTTTCTAAGGCTTCGCTTAAATCAAGAAAAGATTCATACCAAGGATAATTGTTTATTATTCTTTCAAATAAAACCATATGATTTTCTAAAATAGCAGACTTAAGTCTTTCGTCTTGCAATATATCAAAACGTACACAATCAATATTTAATAAAGTATCTGCTG
Organism: Francisellaceae bacterium UBA6186; assembly: GCA_002422785.1. Classification (GTDB taxonomy): domain Bacteria; phylum Pseudomonadota; class Gammaproteobacteria; order UBA6186; family Azoamicaceae; genus UBA6186. The sequence continues at coordinate 19,941 of DITK01000037.1, read as the reverse complement.
TTGCAATTATATGATTAATTTTTCTCCAATCATCATCAAGTGCAGTTGGACATAGTATGGCTAAATCAATATCAGATCTTTCTTGATTATCGCCTCTTGCCCTAGATCCATATAGCCAAATTGCTTGTACATATTTTAAGGATCTCAATTCATAGTAAAAGTCATAGGACTTAATTTTGTTGATGTTATTATTTTCCATAAATTACCATTACTATTATTTATTTCTAAGCTTATTACACCAATATTTAATTTTCCATAAAATAATATTAAATAAAGATATTTGGTTATTATTTTGCCAAAACTTATCGCCATCAATACGATATAGAATTTTTTGATTCCAATTGCAATTACTAGCTCCGCCGATCCGCATAACGTATTTATAATGATTATTAGCCATATTCTGAACACAAGCATTATATCGACCAAAAGGATAAACAAAAATTTCAGCAATTTTTTCTAATTTGACTGAAATTATGTGGCTAGAAACACAAAGCTCTTGATATGCTTCACTAAAATTTATTGTGGCTAAATTTTTATGAGTAAGAGAATGAGAGGCTGGATATACTAATCCAGATCCAATCATCTCTCTTATTTCAGACCAAGTGCATAGTGGTGAATTAGATGATTGATTAGAATTTAGTCCTTCTGGATAGGGGACAGTTAATCTTGTCTTTATATCTATTGTTGTCGTGTCTTTAATTAATCCTGCCGGTATTGCTAAAATAGCTGGTATGTTCATTGTTTTTAATATAGGAAATATGTAATAATAAAAATCTATATAGGCATCATCAAAAGTTAAACAAACAGAAGGTTTGTTTTTTAATATAGTTTGTCCAGGCGAGATAATATTAAAATTTTGTTGTAAATATATAAGATGTTGCTTAAATTTATTAATATTAATTTCTGGATCTATTGGTGGATGAACAATTTGATGGTACATTAAAATTAATAACATATTAATGATTATTACAATCTTCTGGCTCTGTAGTAGCTGTTACTAATAAATTATTTATTTGTTCAAGATCAGCTAAACACAGTGATCCGGTAGCTTGTTTTAATTTTAGGCCGCTTAAAATATACTCATATCTAGATTGAGCATAGTTTTTTTGTGCATCCAATAAATTAGCTTGTGCATTCAATACATCTACCATTGTTCTAGTCCCTACTTCAAAAGCAGCTTGAGTAGCTTTTAAGGCGATAGCATTAGATTTTACACTTTGTTGCAGTGCGTTTACTTGTTCAATTTTAGTTAAGATTGTATGGTATGCAATACGAGTACCGCTTTCGGCATCTCGGTAAGCAGCTTCTAATTTTTGTAAGGCTATATTGGTTTGAAAAATAGCAGCTTGTGTTTGTGCAACTCCTGATCCGCCACTAAAAATAGGAACTTGTAAATTAATGCCTACTTGTTTGGTGTGATACCTATCTGGTTGTGGAGGCTGAATTTTATTGTTGGATATGCTGCCATTTAAATTTATGGTTGGCAAATGTTTTGATGATGATGCACGTACATTTTCGTTAGCTGCCTCTACGTCGTAGCGGGCACTTTGTAATTTAATATTATATTTTCTAGATTTCTCTACCCAAAGATCTATGTTATCTGGATTTGGTGTAATTAGTGGTATGTTTGATTTTAATGGGGCTAGATTTGGAATAAATTTTGAAATGATTTGGCTAAGTTTTTCTTTTTCAGTATTTAGAGAATTGCTATCTAGTATTTCTTTGGCTTTTGCTGTATCTAATTTTGCTTGTGCTTCGTTAACATCCGTGATAGCGGTTATACCAACTTTAAATTGTTGTTTAGCTTGTTCTAATCGTTTAGAAAATGCTTGTTGTGCGGCTTTTGAAGTTGTTAATTGATCTGTTGCGGCTAGTATTGCAAAATATTGACTAGCAACTCTAAATAACAACTCTTGTTCGGCTTCTTCATATTTTTTTAAAGCAGATAATACTTGTTTTTTAGTTTTTGCATATTCCATCCAATCTACTATTTGAAATATTGGTTGAGAAATATTTAAACTATAGATTTTAGTGTTATAGCTAGCACGAGTACGTAGATCGCTACTTAAGTTGCCTAAAACATCTGTTTGTTTTGCGTAAGTTTGGTTGCCAGAAAATAATATATTTGGTAAAAATTTTGCTCTGGCAATGGTTAAGTTTTGCGAATCTGCTAATTGGGCTTGTTTTGCTTGTAAAATTAATGGGTCATTAGTTTGAGCTAAAAAGTAAATATCTAATAAATTTTCTGCATAGATCAAATTTATAAGTGATAAACTACAAAATAACAAAAATACTTGGCAAGTATTTTTTTTTATAATTTTCCAAAAATAATAAATTATAGATTTGTATGATAACATAGAGCCTTAATAAATATAGTAGTAATAATAATTATAGTTATATATATGATAAAAGTATCTAAATTTAAGCTGCAAGACGGTAGTCAACTAAATAAATTATGAATAATAGTTAAAAGTTTAATAAAATATTGAAATTTTATAGAGATATATATAGCATAGGTTTTCTGAAATATTTAATTTATTTTCTACTCCTTGCCTAACTTTGAAAGTAGGCTGATTAATAAACCGTAAGGGGCAATTTATGCGACACTATGAAATATTATTATTAATACATCCAGATCAAAGTAATCAAATTACTGCTATGATCGAACGTTATACTTCTATTATTACCAAAAGTGGTGGCCAGGTTCACCGCCAAGAAGACTGGGGTAAGTTACAGCTTGCCTATCAGATTAACAAGCTACATAAAGCTCATTATGTATTATTCAATATAGAGTGTGACAAAGCTATTGTCGATGAATTAGCGAATTTATTTAAATTCAATGATGCAGTAATTCGTAGTTTAATTACTAAATGTGATACGGCAATAACGGAGCAATCGATATTTTTCAAAAATAAAGATAACGAAAGAACTAATAAAGATGGTTCTAATTATTCTAATCAGGGCGGATATTACAATAATTCTAAAGATTATGAGCCAAAATATAGCCGTGGCGGCTATAACGCTGGCAGCGTGGATACTAGTTCTGCCGATCTTGGTTGATAGTCAATAATTAGGAATAAATAGGAATCAAAATCATGATGCATAATAAAAGACGTAAAAAATTTTGTAAGTTTACAAGAGACGGTATTAAAAAAATTGATTATAAAGATGTAGTTATGCTTAGGGGATTTATTACTGAAAGTGGTAAGATAGTCCCTAGTCGTATTACCGGGACTAGCGCTCGTTTTCAAAGACAACTATCTGTAGCAATTAAAATGGCTAGGGTAATGGCTTTACTACCGTATTGTGACTAAAACAGTATTAATAATTCACAGTATAATTAAAATTATAGGGGTAACTAATCAATGGAATTAATTCTATTAGAAAATGTAAGAAACCTTGGATCTTTAGGTAAAAAAGTTAAAGTAAAGCCAGGATATGCTAGAAATTATTTGTTGCCAAAGAAAAAAGCAGTATTAGCAAACAACGAAAACTTGAAATATTTTGAAGAACGCAAAGATGATCTACATCAACAAGAACGTGAAAGAATCCAGAATCTAGAAAAAAGAGCAGCATCTTTAAATGGTATGCAAATAGAGATAGCAGCCCTAGTTAGTGAAGAAGGAAAATTATACGGTTCTGTTGGGGTTAACGATATAGCAGATGCTATAATTGCAGCTGGCGGAAATGTTAGTAAACACGAAGTATTATTATCACATGGCCCTATTAGAGAATTAGGAATGTATGAGATACAATTGGGTTTAAATCATGGAGAAATGCGAGCAGCAATAGCTTTAAATATTGTTGCTAAAGATAAGTCGTGAAATAAATCGGTATATAAATGGAAACAGATATAAATATTGAAAATGCTAAAGCCGATATTCAATTTAGCAAAAAATCTGAAGACTGGTCAGTACAATCCCTAAAAATTCCACCGCACTCGATAGAAGCTGAGCAAGCAGTTTTAGGTGGTTTGCTCTTAGATGCTGGTGCTTGGGATCAAATTGCTGACAGAATTAAAGAAGTAGATTTTTATCGTCGTGATCATGGGTTAATTTTTCAAGCTATATCTGGGCTTGCAGCCCAAACTCGTCCCATAGATGTTATAACAGTATCTGAAGTTTATGCAGATCTAGCTTATTTAGGTGCATTAGCGAAAAATACCCCTAGTGCCGCTAATATTGTGGCTTACGCTGATATTGTAAAAGAAAAATCTTTACTCAGAAAATTAATCGAAGTTGGAGAAGAGATATCTGAATTAGGCTTTAATTCTAAAGGACAAATTGCTAAAGAATTAGTAGATGAAGCCGAACGTAAAGTTTTCGCTATTGCCGAGCAAAAACTTCTTGGTCAGCATGGTATTAAAACTATTGCTGAAGTATTAACTAATACTATTGAGCGTATTGAATTATTATCTGAATCTGATTCACCAATTACTGGGATATCCTCAGGTTTTGCAGATTTTGATAAAATAACTTCTGGTTTGCAACGGTCAGATTTAATTATTGTAGCTGGTCGCCCTTCTATGGGAAAGACCACTTTTGCTATGAATATTGCTGAATGGATCAGTATGAAGTCAGATAAACTAGTTTTAATTTTTAGCATGGAGATGCCAGCTGAACAGCTAGCCATGAGAATGTTATCTTCGTTAGCTAGAATTGAGTTGCAGCGTATTCGTAATGGTCAATTGCATGATGATGATTGGCCTAGATTATCGTCGGCAATAGCCATGATGGCTTCTCGTAAAATGTTTATTGATGATTCTGGTTCATTAAGCCCGATAGAAGTGAGAGCTAGAGCTAGGCGTTTGATGCGTGAACAGGGAGAGATTGGGGTTATAGTTGTAGATTATTTGCAATTAATGCGGGTTCCAGGTAACAACGAACATCGTGCTGCCGAAATTTCAGAAATTTCTCGTTCGCTCAAGACTTTAGCTAGAGAATTGAATGTTCCAGTTGTGGCTTTATCACAGTTGAATCGTAGTCTAGAGCAACGTACCGATAGGCGTCCTATAATGTCTGATTTACGTGAATCAGGCGCTATAGAGCAAGATGCGGATCTAATTACTTTTATTTATCGTGATGAAATGTATAACAAAGATACCGCAGATAAAGGTACAGCAGAGATTATTGTTGCTAAACAAAGAAATGGTCCAACTGGTATGATGCGCCTAACTTTTCTTGGGCATTATTCACGTTTTGAAAATTTTACCCAACAAATGATACAACCAGCAGCTGCTATTTAAAGCTAAATTTCTTTGGGTTTAATAAAATAAATGAGTATATTAAAAAAAATAAAAAATTTTTTTTTACAGGTTATCACAACAGATAAAAAAATTAACGAGCCGGTTATTATTTCTCGCTCGGAACATAATATTTCTAGAAAAAATATAAGTCGGCATGTTTTAAAAGTACTTTATACTTTAAAAGATCATGGGTTCCAATCTTATTTAGTAGGTGGAGGAGTTCGTGATTTATTATTAAATAAAAGTCCAAAAGATTTTGATATAGCAACAAATGCTTACCCAGAAAAAATCAAAAAATTATTTAAACATTGTTATATTATTGGTAGAAGATTTCAATTAGTTCATGTTTATTTTGATAAAAAAGTAGTTGAAGTTGCAACATTTAGAGCCAATCATAATGGAAAAAATTCTAAAGAAGGTATGATATTACGTGATAATGTATACGGAAATATAGAACAAGATGCCATGCGTCGAGATTTTACTATTAATGCTTTGTATTATAATATTGTTGATTATAGTCTGGTTGATTATGTTGGTGGACTGCAAGATTTACATGCTAAACAAGTATGTGTAATTGGGGATCCGATCACAAGATTTAGAGAAGATCCTGTAAGGATGTTGCGAGCGGTTAGATTTGCTGCAAAATTAGATTTTACGATTCACCCGGATACAGCCAAACCAATTTATACCTTGGGCCATTTACTATTGAATATATCTCCTGCAAGACTTTACGATGAATATGTAAAATTATTTTTTACCGGCCATCCCGTTGAATCTTTAAAATTATTAAAAGATTATCAATTGCTTAGTATATTATTCCCAAGTTTGCACCATAAAAATTCCAATAAAAATTCTGACAATTTTATTATATATGGAGTAAAAGACATAGAGAATAAAACATTTAGCCCTCAAGAATTAAAACCAGGATATTTAATTGCTATTTTTTTATGGTATAGCATGTTGCGATTAGCTAAAGATGATATTATTCATAAAAAAATAGCCGTATTTTTAGCATATAAAAATGCTGCCGATCAATTGTTGTTTGAACAAAATAAAATTATCAGTATATCTAAAAAATTAATGATCTTTATTAAAGACATTTGGTTGTTGCAAGTGAAATTAGCTAAAATTGTGGGCAAGCCAGGTAAAAGAGCGGATAAATTAATAGAGTCTGTTAAGTTTTCTATCGCATTTGATTTTTTATTATTACGGGCTGCATTTGGAGATAAAAAAGCACAAAAAATATCTCGTTGGTGGCATAAATACTTAGTTACCAAAAATAAAACGCAAAATATAGCTAATATTTAAAACTATATTATAATTTTTATTGATCCTAATGGATTTTTAGGGAGAAAGGTAAGTGCAACCAAAAGCCGCCCAATATAATACCCTAATGCTGGAATTAGAAGAATTATTTCTTGATCCGATTTCCAATCAAACATTATCTTGCCCGCGATTATTAGGAAAACATACATTTTCTAGTCAGACTATTAATAAGTTAACAAAATTTTATGATGATGACGGCTGTCAGTACATATATCAACCATATACTAGGGAAAAATTTTATATAAATACTGCCAAGGATTTGCCTAGGAATATTCTGATAGAAGATCTTTATTTGATATATGCTTACTGCAGAAAATTTATACAAGATAATCAAGATTTTAATAACACAATAAGTTATTTTATTAAATTGCTTTCAGGAGACCATGAACGGCTTAATGAAATAGAAGATATTTTATTAAAACAAATTTTAGAACTTTTGAATATTGATAAAAAATCAATATTCAAGACACCATCTAACGCTTGTTTTAACAGAGTATTATTTATGGCTATCAAATATAATAAAAACAGACTAATCAATTTGTTATTATTACAAGATATTACTATAAATGTTGAGTTAAAAGATAAACAAGGAAAAACTTCTTTTTTTTGGGCGTGTTATTATAATAATATTAAAATAGCACAAAAGTTGAAAGATCTTGGGGCTGATATTTATGTCAGAGATAAAAAAAATAAATCACCTTTTCTCTCTCGTCCCCAATTATTTTGGAATTATCATCATAAAAGATATTTAAATAAACAAAATATTCAACAAGAAGTATCAGAGTTAGCACCAGCACTAGATGGATGGACGTTGGTTGTATCCAAGCATTATAGAAGGGATAATAGATTACATAATATAACATAATAGCAGTAACTAGATATTTTTCATTTGTGAGTATGAGTATGAGTATGAGTAAGAATTTAAATAATTTTAGAAATAGCAAATTTTGGCAAAAATTATTAATAAAACAACAGACAATAAAAAAAACAAGCATCAATAAATTGTTTTTGACAGATCAAGATCGATTTAAAAAATTTTCTTTTAATATTAATGATTTAAATTTGTTGGTAGATTTTTCGAAACAACACCTAGATGAAGAGGTTATGAGTGTTTTGTGTGATGCTGCCAAATATTGCGAGTTAGATAGTAAAATTAAAGATTTGTTTAATGGCACAAAAATTAATATCACAGAAAACAAACAAGCTTGGCATACTATGTTGCGGGACTCTAATCACCATAAAGATTTTGAAGATATATTAGAAAAAATGGGTGCTTTTAGTCAAAAATTATATAACAGTAATTATAACAATATTTTATGTTTAGGTATTGGTGGTTCTTATTTAGGTCCAGTGATGGTGTTTAAGGCATTAGATAAATATACTAATCCACCAGCTAAAAAATTCACCTTTGATTTTATAGCTAATACAGATCAAGAAACTATAAATAATGTTTTAAGTAAATTAGTTCCAGAAAAAACTATTGTAATAATTAATTCAAAAAGTTTTACGACCTCAGAGACTATATTAAATGCTAAGATAATACTTGATTGGTTTAAAGAAAAATTCCCCGGCAATCATAAAAACTTATATCAAAATCAAATATTTGCGGTTACTTGTAATGTGAATAAAGCCATGGAATTTGGCGTTTTACAAGACAATATTTTTCCATTTGCAGATTTTGTCGGTGGCCGTTATTCTGTTTGGTCTTCCGTTGGTTTATCAATTGTGATTAAATTAGGGCTTGATGGTTTTAAGAAATTTTTACGAGGTGCAGAGTTGGTAGATCAGCATTTCAGAAATACTGATTTTGCTAAAAATATTCCAGTAATAATGGCGTTAATTAGCCTTTGGAATATCAATTTTATGCAATATAAGTCTTTGGCTGTAATACCTTATATAGATGCTTTAGAAAAATTTCCGGATTATTTGCAACAATTAGCTATGGAAAGTAATGGTAAAACCATTGATTTGCAAAATAATCAAATAAATTATGATTCAGCTGAAATTGTTTGGGGTGGGGTTGGTTGTAATGTACAACACTCATTTATGCAAATGTTACACCAGGGTAGCCAAATTGTACCGGTAGACTTTTTAGTGGCAACCAACAAAGGGGAGGTTTTATTTGCTAATTGTGTTGCACAAAGTCAAGCTTTAATGCAGGGTAATATTTCTCAACCAGGTCTAGATAACTTTAAAAGATGTATAGGTGATCGTCCAAGTACTACTATATTGTTTCAAGAACTCACCCCCGAGGTATTAGGATCCCTAATTGCCTTATACGAACATAAAATTTTTGTACAAGGAGTTATGTGGAATATTAATTCATTTGATCAATGGGGAGTGGAATTAGGGAAAAATCTAACTATCGATCTGTTAAGACATCTAAAGACTAAAGAAACTGATTTAGAATTAGATATTTATGCCAATAATAATTTAGCAACAGCATCTATGGTTGGTTTAATAAATAAATATAAACATCTGCAAACTAGCACGAATAATTAGTTAGTTAATAATTAAATTGGATAGATAAATTAGGTTTTTATTGACATTTTTATACATAAGTACCAAAATTTGTCGGATGAAACTAAGAACTATATTTAAATTGTTAAAGCCGGCCATTTTAAAAGAAGAGCTGCAAGACCAAAAATTAATCGCAAAAAAATATAAATATTGGCGTATTAGAATTTTTTACTCCATGTATATAGGGTATGTGTTTTTTTATTTTACTCGTAAAAGCTTCACTTTTATTATTCCACAGCTAGTTACAGATTTAGGTTATTCTTATAGTGAGTTAGGGCTATTAAGTACTATTTTGTATGTAAGCTACGGTGCAAGTAAATTTATTAGCGGGATCTTATCAGATAGAGCAAATCCCAGATATTTTATGGCAATAGGATTGATGCTTACTGGCGTATTTAATATTTTATTTGGATTCTCGAGCTCTCTTATATGCTTTGCTATTTGTTGGGGGTTAAATGGTTGGTTTCAGGGTTGGGGTTGGCCGCCAATTACTAAACAACTAACTTATTGGTATAGTAAGGAAGAGCGCGGCATATGGTGGAGTGTTTGTAGTACTTCGCATAATGTTGGAGGGGCTGCTATTCCACTTATAGCCGGATATTATGCACAAACTTTAGGTTGGCGCTATTCGATGTTTATACCTGGATGTATGTGTATAGTAGTTGGGTTATTATTGATTAATAGGCTAAGAGATGTACCTCGTAGTTTAGGCTTACCGCCAATAGAAAAATATAAACCATCTAGCTATGACAGCAAAGACAACGTATGCAATGAAGAAATTTACAAATATGAATTACCCTCAGACTCCGCTGCCAGTAGCTTATCAGCAAAACAAATTTTAATAGAACATGTATTTAATAATAATTTAGTTTTAATCATGGCTGTTAGTTGTTTTTTTGTTTATGTTGTTAAAACGGCTATAAATGATTGGACTGTAGAATTTTTAGTGAGAACTAGGGGCTATAACTTAGTCTCTGCAGGAACTAGTATTGTATGGTTTGAACTTGGTGGATTATTTGGTATGTTATTTACCGGATGGGTTACTGATAAAATATTTGTTGGTAAACGTATCCCTTGTATTATGATTTTCAGTGTTTGCTTGGGATTAAGTTTATGGATTTTTTGGCAAATTAATTATCATAACCATTTGATAAATTTTATATTGATTGGTTTAATGGGATTTTTTGTTTTTGGCCCTCAAATGCTAATTGGTCTTGCAGCTGCTGAGTACGTAGATAAAAAAGCGGCTTGTAGTGCCAATGGCTTTGTAAGTTGGTGGGGTTATATGGGGGCAGCTGCTGCTGGTTACCCACTAGGTTTATTAATAGATTATAGCTGGGATTGGTATTTTTTAATTTTATTGGTATGTAGTGTTTTATCTTGTTTGGCATTGTTACCATTAGTATGGACTACTAATCGTTATGTTTTATCTACTCAAAATTCTTAGCTACCCAGCCCCAATCAAATAAACTACCAGGATCGGTTTTGCGATCGGGTGCAATATCACAATGTCCAACAATATGATCTTTAGTAATTTTAGGATATGTTTTACGGATCAAATTAATTAATGGCAGTAAGATTTTATATTGTGCTTTGGTATATGCAAGATTCTCTGATCCTTCTAATTCGATGCCAATAGAAAAGTCGTTACAATTATTTTTACCATTAAAATAAGATATTCCAGCATGCCAAGCTCGATAATTAAAAGGTACATATTGGATTAATTTACCATCTCGTTTTATTAAACAATGACAGGATACTTTCAGTTGATAAATTTCTTGAAAATATGGATGTTCTTCTGGATCTAAAGTATTAGTAAATAAATTATTTAAGTATTGTTCTGATTTAGCGATAAATTCCCCCGGTGGTAGACTTATTCCGTGAAGTACTAATAAATCTATTTCAGTATTATCAGGTCGTAAGTCATAATTAGGAGAACACACATATGTAGCTCCCACAACCAAATTAGTTGTAGGATCTATGGTTAGATGTTGAATAGTTTTTTTGTTAGAAAGGGATGTCATCGTGTTCTGAAACGCTTTCTAATGCCATATCTGGCATGTTTTGGCTATTTTTGGCATTATTGCTATTGTCAGAAAAATCGTTATTTTTCGATTTTAATTCTTTAGAATCTAGCATTTGCATAGTATTAGCTATAATTTCGGTAGTATAACGATCGTTGCCAGATTGATCTTGCCATTTACGAGTACGAAGAGATCCTTCTATATAAATTTTGGAGCCCTTTTTTAGGTATTCGCCAGCAATTTGAGCAAGTTTGTCAAAGAATGATACTTTGTGCCATTCTGTGCGTTCTTGTAACTCACCAGTTTGTTTATCTTTCCATGAGTCGTGAGTTGCAATACTTAGATTGGCAACCGAGCTACCACTTGGCATATAGCGTACTTCTGGATCTGCCCCTAAATTACCAATTAATATGACTTTATTAACACCTTTAGACATGTTTATACCCCTAATGATATGATTCTTGGTTCTAACTTAAATATATATTTATAACTATTTAATAATTATTATGAAATAGTAGAAATATACAATACATAATTTTGTTCAAATTTGCTATTGATATATAATGATTCAAGTTTGTGGTAAACATGATTCAAGGTACAATATGCAGTTTATATCTATTAAAGGTGCGAGAACTCATAATTTAAAAAATATTGATTTAGAAATACCCAGAGATAAATTAGTTGTTATAACTGGTTTGTCTGGATCTGGTAAGTCTTCTTTAGCATTCGATACGTTATATGCAGAGGGGCAGCGTCGCTATGTAGAATCTTTATCTACTTATGCTAGGCAATTTTTATCGGTAATGGAAAAACCAGATGTAGATAGTATAGAAGGATTGTCGCCAGCTATTTCGATTGAACAAAAATCAACTTCCCATAATCCTCGTTCTACGGTTGGCACTATTACTGAAATTTATGATTATTTACGTTTATTGTTTTCTAAAGTCGGCGAACCTCGTTGTCCTAAGCATAATACCACATTAGATGCTCAAACTATTAGCCAAATGGTTGATCAATTATTAGCATTACCAGCTAATACAAAAGTTATGTTATTGGCACCTATTGTTCAAGCAAAAAAAGGCGAATATAACAAACAATTAGAAATTTTACGAGGACAAGGTTTTATTAGAGTAAGAATTAATGGAGCCATTATTAATTTAGATTCTGATATATTACCTAAATTAGATTTTCATAAAAAACATAATATAGAAGTTGTTATTGATCGTTTAACAATTCAAGATAATTACAAAACTAGATTAGCAGATTCGTTATCGGTAGCTTTGCATTTAACTGATGGTTTAGTAATTGCAGCTATTTTAGATGAACAAGATAATATAAAAAAAGAAATTCAATTTTCTAGCAAATTTGCTTGTGAAAAATGTGGGTATAGCATTAAAGAATTGGAACCACGACAATTTTCTTTTAATAGCCCGCAAGGTGCCTGTTCAGTATGCGATGGTTTGGGCGTAAAGCAATTTATGGATCCGGATAAAATAATTATTGATAATGACTTATCGTTATCAGCAGGTGCTATTCGTGGCTGGGATCGTAATCATCAATATCATTTTAGTATTTTTGAACAACTTAGTAAATCTTATAAATTTAATTTAAATACCCCATATAAAAATTTACCTAAAAAAATTCAAGCAATATTACTAAATGGTGATAATAAATTTGAAGGAGTTATTAATAATTTAGAAAGGCGTTATTTAGAAACCAATTCTGATTATGTGCGCGAAGAATTAGCTAAATTTTTGAGTCAAAAACAGTGCTCAGAATGCGAGGGTAGTAGATTAAACATAGTTGCAAGACATGCTTATGTTCAAGATGTAACTTTACCACAGGTAGTAAGACTATCTATTAATAATGCTAAAGATTTTTTTAGTAATATAAAATTTATAGGTGCTAAATTAAAAATTGCTGAAAGAATTTTAAAAGAAATTGTAACCAGATTAAATTTTTTAATTAATGTCGGTTTGGAATATCTAACTTTAGAGCGTAGCGCAGATACTTTGTCTGGTGGAGAAGCACAACGAATTCGTTTGGCAAGTCAAATAGGTGCAGGTTTGGTTGGAGTAATGTACGTGTTAGACGAACCTTCTATTGGGTTACATCAACGAGATAATGAAAGATTAATTAAAACCCTAACTAATTTAAGAGATTTGGGTAATAGCGTCATTGTTGTCGAACATGATCACAATACTATTTTGCATGCAGATTTTGTAGTAGATGTGGGCTTAGGTGCCGGTGTGCATGGTGGTTCCATTATAGCTAGCGGTACTCCACAACAAATAATGGATAATAATCAATCGTTAACTGGTAAATATTTATCTGGGTTGGAATCTATCATGGTCCCAAATTTAAAAAATAAATTTGATATGGATCAGCAATTAATTATATCCGGAGCTAGTGCTAATAATTTAAAAAATTTAACGGTATGTTTTCCGATAGGATTATTTACTTGTGTCACAGGAGTTTCTGGTTCTGGAAAATCTACTTTAATTAATGATACGTTATACCCAATTTTAGCAAAACAATTAAATCGTGCAACAACTATAATGTCTGGAAAATATCACTCTATTGCTGGGGTAGAACTTTTAGATAAAGTAATAGATATTAGTCAAGATCCAATTGGTAGAACACCTCGATCTAACCCTGCAACATATACTGGTTTGTTTACTCATATTCGAGAATTATTTGCAGCTGTGCCAGAAGCTAAATCTCGTGGTTATCAAATAGGTAGATTTAGTTTTAATGTTAAAGGTGGTAGATGCGAAGCATGCAGTGGTGATGGATTGGTGAAAGTAGAAATGCATTTTTTAGCTGATATTTATGTGGTTTGTGATGTCTGTGCTGGTACTAGGTATAATCGAGAGACTTTAGAAGTTTATTATAAAGGCAAAAATATTCACGAAGTTTTAAATATGACAGTAGAAGAAGCATTATTATTTTTTATAGCTATCCCCCATATCAAAAAGAAATTAGATACTTTATTAGAAGTAGGATTAGGGTATATAAAATTAGGACAAAGTGCTACCACTTTGTCTGGTGGAGAAGCTCAAAGAGTAAAATTAGCTAAAGAATTGTCGAGAAAAGATACCGGTAAGACTTTATATATTTTAGATGAACCAACAACTGGGTTGCATTTCCATGACGTTAAAAGATTATTACAAATTTTATTTACCTTGAGGGATCATGGCAATACCATAATCGTTATCGAACATAATTTAGATGTTATTAAAACTGCAGATTGGGTTATAGATTTAGGTCCAGAAGGTGGCGATAAGGGCGGTAAAATAGTCGATTGCGGAACTCCGGAAAGTTTAGTGAAAAATTATAATAATAGTGGATCTTTTACTGGAAAATTTTTATCAGAAATACTAAGATTATAACTTTTTAAGTAAGGCGTATTGATGATGGAAGATTTAATTTATTTTAATACCGATCATGAACAACGCCTTACTACGAAAGAACGTTATCAACAAGCTAAAAATTATGAGCAAGGTATTGGCGTAGAGCAAGATCAAATTAAAGCGTATAAGATATATCATCAACTTGCTGAAGAAGGCTGTGTATTATCGCAATATTTGCTAGGGGCTGCATACTTAAATAATTTACTTTGCGAATGCGACTTAAATCCAATAAATTTTTGTACAAACTCATTCATACCTAAAATGATAGAACAGCTTAAAGAAGAATATGTTATTAATAATAATTATGAAGCTGCAGAGCATTTAGAAAAGATATACAAAGCAAATATTTTGAATGCCAAGAAACTGCTGATGTTAGCCGCAGAACAACAACACGCTGATGCCATATTCGCTTTAGGAGAAATATATTTGAATGATATATACGGTAAGCAAGATTGTGCAATAGCAAAAGAATATTTTAAGTCGACAATAAAACTACAACCAGATCATATATTGGCTAAATTTAGATTAGGTGAAATATATACTGTAGAAAATAATATATCAGATGCACTAATTTTGTATCAAGAAAGTGCTGATGCAGGTTGTGCGGCATCATTATACACTCTTGGGATAAGATATAATGATGGTGCAGGAGTAGAGACAAATATAGCTTTAGCTACCAGTTTAATAATAAAAGCTGCCGAATTGGGACATCCTATCGCACAATATAATCTTAGCATGAGATATGCAATTGGTTTAGGAGTCGATAAAAATGAGGCTAAGGATGTAAGTTGGTGTTTGAAATCTGCAACTAGCGGCTATGCAGAAGCACAAAATGTTATAGGTTTAAGATATGCCAGCGGTCAAGGTTTAGATTTAGATTACAGTAAAGCCATAATTTGGTATAAGAAAGCTGTTGTACAAGATTTAGCTGATGCACAATTTAATCTTGCTGAACTATATAATAGTGCTAATGCTGAGGCGGCAGATATTTTAATAGCAATACATTTATATAAAAAAGCAGCTTTGCAAGATCATTTAGCGGCTATATATCATCTTGGGTGTACCTATAAATCCTTGGCAAACACTTTAAAAAAGTGTACTTATCTGAATGATGAGAATGATAATATATGTTTAGCTAAATATTATTTAGAACAAGCAGTATTGTGGTATAAAAAAGCCGCAGCCAAAGATCATATCGGGGCAAAATTTGACCTTGGCATGATGTACTTTGCTGGGGAAATATACGCTCTGCAACAACTAGAAGAAGCTAAACAATGGTTAGAAGAAGCCGCCACCCAGAATCATAAATTGGCACAACATCAACTTGCTGAAATGTACGAAAAAGGTTGTGGTGTCAAACAAAATACAGAAATGGCATATATATGGTATAAAAGAGCCAATGAAAATAATTTATTTGGCACGAATTCTAGTTATCATAAATTATTGAAAAAATCAATAATTATTACCAATAACAGCCTTGTAATTAGTGCAGCACGTGGTACAGAAGCTCCAAAAAAAAATAGCAATAGACATAGGCGTATATGAATATAAAATAACAATTTTATATATTTTACAAATAAAAATGTGTGGATGCCGGAACGCTTACGTTGGTTTTTAACCTGGCTAAAAATTTAAATGTAAGCTACGTTTTAACCATGCCTATTTTTTTTAACATGGCAGCTCAATTCTTGCAGCTGTTCGGGGGAAATAAGTTTAGAACAATTTAGTTCATGAAAGCTAATACCTGTAACAATCATAGCATTTCTTATATCAGAAACTAATTCACGTTGATGATATTCAAAAATCATATCACTTTCATAGTTTCTTTTATCATTAACTGAATCGATAAATGTTGCTAATGCTTGTTGTGGATCATTCCAGTTAATATTATCTATATGCTTGTTATAGCCTAAAATTGCTAAAAAAGAGATAAGTTTTAATTCTGGTTGTCCATCTAAGTTGAACTTACGATTAAAAGCATTATAAAGCTCTTTACTGATAATGTTTCGTTGAATTTTTTTATCAGGTACATTCTTTCCTAATCTTACAAAAGTAGAAACCATCTCTTGGGAGCCATTAGATAGTTTTGCAATTGCTCCTATTGACATATAAATAGCTTCGCGTTGTTTGGCATCTGGTAAGGCTGTTTTTATATGCTGTAATAAAGTTTTACTTTTAGTAAATATTAAATCATCACTATCTTTGCCAATACTACTTATACATGTCAGCATGCTTCTTGCCATTAAAGCAAGCGATACATATTGGTCTTCAATTGACAAAAAATCCTCTAAATATGGTGCAACCATAAACTTGATAATATCTTCTTGTGTTTTATTAAGATCTTTTATTACCAAAAGTCTATTTTCTATGATTTGTTCAAATTCTATTATATGTCTTTCAATATCAGAATGTTCTTCTGCTGTCAAAATACCTTTTTGGTAAAGCTTATCGACAAAAGTCCTAAAATAATTTTTCGTAAAAGTTGCACAATACCCATCATATATAGGTAAATAGCCATATTGTCTGACACTTACCTCTTCACTTATTTTGATATCAGGAAACAATCCCAAAATAAAGTTTTGAACTTGTTGGAATGAAATCGTATTTTTAAAAGTAACAAAGAAATTTGGCTCAATTGCAGAATATACATCTGCAGTTGTTGTAATTGAATATAAATCATTACCATGGCCTAATCTAAATATCATTATTAAACTCCTGATTAACTTTGGCTGGGTTTTGTAAAATTGTCAACCAGCTCAACCAACTTATCATCATCTAATATTATTGGATTTCTATTACCTAGATCTCTAAAAATACAATGCGGTGGTGCAGCTAACAATAAATTGCGTGCTTCTTCTACTTCGTAACTAGTTACATTTGTACATTCTCGTGATGGCACAAAGCCTTCGTATACTTTTTCGCTTTCTCCGCCTAATAAAATTAATCCTTTAAAATCACGCAATCCAGATATCACTTGCTCCTTGGTGTTAGCTATATGTCTTCTAGTTGTTGCTTCTTCTTCTTTATATTGTTCTATCTTTAAAGTAAGCCTAGATTTATTTTTATAAAAATCTACCACGCTTCTAGGGAAAATAACTATGGAGTCTAATAAATTGCTAACTAAATTAATACTATCATCTTTTATCCGAAATGGTAAAATCACTAATTTTATAGCTGTAGCAAACACATTAATGCTTGGTTTTTTTGTTCTTGCAGATATTCTATTAGATGTAGATATAGTATTATTCGAAGTAATTATAGGCATATGTTGTTTTGCTAATACAAACATTTCCATTGCTTTATTATCTTTGTCTTCAGCTAACTGTTTAATTTCTGTTCTAGATTTTGGTCTTTCAGTGGATGGTGTTAAGGCTTTACGATTATAAGTAGCATATGCTACGTTAACAACACCTGCTCCTAATTTTAAACATCTTAATCCTGCTGCACCAACAGAATAAACTACAGGTTTTGCTAAACTCCTTGGCATAATTTGTGTTAATGCAGCTAATTTATGTAAAAAGTTAGGATTATATAATTGCCTTTCTGCATAATCAGCCCACTCATGCAAATCTGGATGATCATACATAAATTTTATTGTATTTACAATCAAATAGGACAAGAAAACTTCTGGTTTTTCAGAGTAATAGCCCTTATCATGAATTTTGTTTACTTCATCAGAAATAAATTTCAATATACCATCTTTTTTCTTATCATCTAAAAAATTTAAAATAATATTAATTTTGTGTACATATCCAGAAATAACACCTTTTTCATTTAGCCCCATACTAGCTGCTTCTCTAGTTATATCTGCTGTTAAAGCAGCATAATCAACACTTTTGAAAAATAACTCTGGATTTATACCTTTACCTTTTAAGTCCTCTTCACAGGCAACACTAAGTCCCATACAAGTACGATAAACTAATTTGAATAAATCTTGCTTAATAATAGGATCTAAAAAATCTAATAATATTATTTTAATATCAATACTATCTGCAAGACGCACAGCCCAAGTTTGTTTAAATTTACTCTTTTGTTCTTTTAGTATAAAATCAAGATGATCAAACGGGCTATAATTATCTGGAACAACCATTAAATCCTTCATGAAATTTATAAAATCTTGTTCTACCATACGCTTAGCTGCCATGATTGTTGCAAGATCGTTATAATCAACAATTTTATTGTCGCCACTATATCCGATTGGCAAGCATTCAGGAATACTTTCAAAAGGTATTGTAACAGGAAGACTAGATGTTAAATCTATACTTGTTGGTAGAGTCCACTGTAACCTAACAAAATCACTAACATCACTATTATCTGTTTTAGAATATATATCCATAAGACTATTTTGAGACATAGTTCTACTATCCATACCATATCCTAAAAGAGCAGCTGGAGCCATCCAAAAAGGAGCCTCATCCCTTTTGGGGTGAGCATCAAGGTAAGTCCCAGTACCTAAAGAAAGAATCTTTGCTACTTCACCTGATTTTTTTGTATCATTAAACATGCTATATACATACCAAACTGGATTATTATCTGGAATTCCACCATCCCCCATTTGGTAATTTTTTCCATTAAATTCTAATGAATTGTCTGGTAAATATACTGGTGCAGAAGCTGTACAAACCCCAACTTCTACTACCCTTGCCATAGGGTGGCTGGTTTTACTAAAAAAAACTGGTTGTAATGTCTCATTATCAAATGAAAGAACACCAACATTAATACCAATTAAATCTTTCATTCTTAAATCATAACTTCCAGTTGCTTTTTTTACTAAGTTTCTAAGAACTTTTCTAAGTCCAGAATTATCAAACATTACGCCTTTTTCTGGATTTAATAAATTTCTAATTTTTCTGTAATCTCCAAGTGGAAATATTTGATCTGCATCTTTAAGCAAATTTGCAACATCTATAGCCTTATAAAAAGGTTGTCCATCACTGTCTGGTATACTTAAAATTATAGAAATTAACCCTCCAACAGAAGTCCCACCCTTAATAGGAAAAATTTCTGAAATAGATTTCCCAGTACCTTTTTCAATGTACTCTAAAGATTTTAGTGGCCAAATGCCTCGTGTTCCACCACCATCAATACTTAATATAGGTACTTCAATGCCTTCTTTTTTAGCTGACATCATAGGTAACCCACAAGCATTAATTACTGCTTGTTCATCATAACAAGGTTTTGGTGCACGTGGATATAAAGTGGCAGAATATTTTTTGTAAGCTTCAACAAAATATTGTAGATTACTTAATTGTGGCGGTATACTTTTAGATTTTGCATATTTTAATAAACGTGATGATCTTGTTTGTAAAAGATCATGTTTATTATGTTCAGCTACAAATTTTTGATAGGTTTCTTTAAAGGATCGATAACTTGTACTCAAAGAACTTTCGTATCTTCTCCATAACTGAGGGTA
>DITK01000006.1:24653-36022 GCA_002422785.1 Francisellaceae bacterium UBA6186 | reverse complement strand
ACACTTCGGCTATTGATTTAATCAGAATTGCAGGTTTAACGGTGTCAAGTTCCGATTTAACTTTAATAGTTGATCATGCTAATCGTAATATCGATACTGATAAAGCGGTGATAGCTAATAATCATACTGTAGATGCAGATTTAGCAGTTATTGCAGCAAGGACGAATACAACAGCTGATTTACATACCATTGTGCTTAATACTAATTGCAGCACTTTAAGCTATACGGCGTTAGTTAATAATTCTAACACTTCGGCTATTGATTTAATCAGGATTGCAGGTTTAACGGTATCAAGTTCCGATTTAACCTTAATAGTTAATCATGTTAATCGTGATACAGATACTGATAGAGCAGTAATAGCTAATAATCATATGTTAGATGCAGATTTAGCAGTTATTGCAGCAAGGACGAATATAATAGCTGATTTACATAGCATTGTGCTTAATACTAATTGCAGCACTTTAAGCTATACGGCATTAGTTAATAATGATAATACTTCGGCTATTGATTTAATAGCTGTCGCAGGTTTAACTTTGTCAAGTTCTGATTTAACCTTAATAGTTAATCATGCTAATCATGATACGGATACTGATAGAGCAGTAATAGCTAATAATCATACGTTAGATGCAGATTTAGCAGTTATTGCAGCAAGGACGAATATAATAGCTGATTTACATAGCATTGTGCTGAATACTAGTTGCAGCACTTTAAGTTATACGGTATTAGTTAATAACGATAATACTTCGGCTGTTGACTTAATAATTATCGCAGGTTCCACATTGTCAAGTTCTGATTTAACTTTAATAGTTAATCATGCTAATCGTGATACGGATACTGATAAAGCGGTAATAGTTAATAATAATACTTTAGATGTCGATTTGGCTCTGATTGCTGCTAGAATTACGACTACCGTTGATTTGTCTCATATTGCGTCCAATAATAATTTTAGTACTTTAAGTTATACGGCATTAGTTAATAACGCTAATACTGCGGCTATTGATTTAATCAAGATTGCAGGGTTAACGGTATTAAGTTCTGATTTAACCTTAATAGTCCATCATGCTAATCGTGATACAGATACTGATAAAGCGGTGGTAGTTAATAACAATACTATAGATGCAGATTTAGCTCTTATTGCCGGCAGAATTACGACTACTGTTGATTTATCTCATATTGCCTCCAATAATAATTTTAGCACTTTAAGTTATACCGCATTAGTTAATAACGCCAATACTGCGGCTGTTGATTTAATCAAGATTGCAGGGTTAACGGTATTAAGTTCCGATTTAACCTTAATAGTTCAGCATGCCAATCATAATATCGATACTGATAGGGCAGTGATAGCTAACGGTCGGGCAACAGATGCAGATTTAGCCGTTATTGTAGGCAGGATTACGAGCACCGCTGATTTATCTCAGATTGCATCTAATAATAATTTCAGCATTTTAAGTTATACCGCCTTAGTTAATAACGCCAATACTGCGGCTATTGATTTGATAAATATTGCAGATTTAACAATATTAAGTTCGGATTTAACTTTAATAGTTCAGCATGTTAATCATAATGTTGATACCGATATGGCAGTTAGTAACAATAATCGTACTGTAGCTAATGATTTAATAACTATAGCTATACGTGCGACATTAAGTACCGAATTGTTAGCGATCGCAAATCATAGCAATCAAACCATAGTAACTAATAGAGCAGTTATAGCTAATCCTAATACTACCGATGCGGCATTAGCGGTGATTGCAGCCAGGATCACAACTACAGCTGATGATCTACATAATATTTTGATACATGGTGGTTGTGGTAGTTTAAGCTATACAGCAATTGTAGGTAACTCTAATGCGGGATCCGTAGATCTAATCAATATTGCCGAGAATACTATATCTTCTGCAGATTTAACTGAGATAGTGGCTCATATAAACCATACCGCTATTATCGACACAGCAGTTATAGCTAACCAGAATACATTAGGTAGTGATTTAGCCATAATAGCTACTCGCACTTTATCAAGTATCGATTTAACTAATATAACGTCCCATATAAATCACAACAACCAAAGTGATGCAGCAGTAATTGCTAATCCTCGCACATTAGCTAGTGATTTATTGACTATTGCACTTAGGGCTACATATATAGAATTAAGCAGCATTATTGCTCACAATAATGCTGACTCTAATATTGTAGGCGTGGTTGGCCAACTTTTGATTGATGGTTTGGGTAGTCAACAAATACCTATTACTGAATTAGTGCAATATAATATGTCTATCCTGCCAGAGACCGAACAATTAGAACTGGTAGATGAAGTTTTTCAACTGCAGGACTATAATACTGCAGCAAGTATGCTATTAAGTGCAAGAGTAAACATAGGTAAATTAATTTTAAAATAATAATTATATGTTAATTAATATTATGCCAAATATAACAGTATGTAAGCAGTTAAAATTTATTTCGATCTTTGTGGTTCTATCTGTCTTTGTTGTTAGAATTGCCTATTCTAAGGTATATGTTGGTGTGGATGCTGTTTATTCTGTTACAGAATTTCAAAAAAATTTTGGTGGTAATATGTTTAACAAGTCAGCACCTGGATTTAATATTTTCAGTAGGTACATGTTTGATAATGGTTTAGGGATAGAAGCTGGATATGAAGCTTATCAAAAAAAACATAAAAATATAATTCTTTATAATAATGATTATCTTGCTGGCTATAGACTTAAGAATTTATTTAACAGCAGTATGAAACTGGAATCAGTTATAAAGCAACGTAATACTTATTTAGGATTATTATTAAATAGTAATATTAATAGTAAATCTTTTGTTTCCACTTTGTTTGGCGTTGGTATTTATGATATTTATGCTAAATATATTGTGGAGTATCCATTATTTTCGCTACAAAAAATTGGCACTTTTTCTAAGAAAAAACCTGTCGCCATGGTTAGATTGTCTATGGAATATCAGTTAAAAGATACTGTTGCTATCAGGGCATTTATTTTATGGAAGGATACTTTTGGCTTTAAAATTTCTTCTGAAGAAGAAACTTCTGGTAACTTGATAAAACTAAAAGTTTCAGCAAATGCTGGATTAGGAATTGTTATTGGTTGATCTATCGTTTTTTTTAATAATTTTAAAATATTAGGCATGGCTTTTTGAGTAGATTTTTTCCCTTCTTCATATAAGTAATAATTATATTGATCAGTAAACATATCTAGAGCTTGATCTGCTTCTTGTATTGCAAATTGTATTTGGTTTATATAAGCAATTTATCTAGATCAAAATTATCTAAGGAAAAAATAGATAAGGGGATACTGGTAGCTTCTATATGTTGTCTGATCAATTCTAGTACCCTGTAATAGCCATATACGCATCCACTTGTAACAGCGGAAGCTTCATAGCCCTCTTTTTTATTTTCATACTTACTTAGTATTTCCAATTCTTTTTTTTTCATGTCAACAGCTTCTTCTATAATAACCTTAAAAGCTTCTTGTAAGACACCAACCAAGTACTCTAATTCTGTTTTGTCATTCTGTTCTTTTAAAGTGCCTTCTCGTTTAATATCTTCTTGCCAATGATGAATGGCTTTATCTTTCAGGTCTTGTGACATACGATCCCACTTTTCTTGGTACTTTATCCTTGGATTTTTAATATATTCTTTATGCTTAGCTATTGTTCTTTAATTCCTACATCTTCAGCAGTCTTCACAGTGCTGCGACCAGCACCAACTAAACATTCTTCATGTGCTACATTAGCCGTATCGAAAAATTTAGCCCAGGTTGCTGATCTGTTTCGTATTTCTCATTTTGCACCACTATACCCATCAACAGCTTTTAGAAAGA
This sequence comes from Francisellaceae bacterium UBA6186, assembly GCA_002422785.1. Lineage (GTDB taxonomy): Bacteria > Pseudomonadota > Gammaproteobacteria > UBA6186 > Azoamicaceae > UBA6186. The sequence goes on along the minus strand of DITK01000006.1, from coordinate 32,183 downwards.
CACTAAATGTTTCTTCTGGTTTTGTCATATTAGAAGAAGCCTTCCGAGAAGGATCTCCTATGTTGAGTAACGGCAGTTCATCTGCATATGCAGCGGACATAAAGAAATCCAATGCTTTTTCAGCCAAATATGTTTTTCTAGCATTAATCTTGTCAGTTGAAAAGTGAGTGTTTGTGGTGCCGTTAAAATTCAATATTTGTGGTTGATTCCAGTCTGAACTCCAATCTATATTCATATTAAATATATCATTTGAGATTGATGTGTTCGTTACGATATTCGATGATCTATGTATAATATTATATAAATCAATATCTCTCATGAGCCTGTCTATTTGCTGTTAATTTTTCTTGGCATAAATTGAAGCCATCGGCTATTGTTTGCATGTAGTGTTCGTGAGATCGGTGTAAATCGTTTATGGTTTGGTATGTTCAGCCTGTTGTTTGACAGTATTACTCTTTTCTAGAGCTTCCTTCTCTTTTTCTCTTTTAAGTTTATTTTTTTGAAACAATTTGATTTGTTTTTGGATCAAATTTTTCAACAACAATACGTAATTTATGAGTTGCCATGTTACCACCTTAAAACTGCTAAAACACAAAACTATAAAATTTATGGTAACAAAATATTATAAGTTAAGCAACCTTAAATGTGTCGCATCCGTTTGATATTGTTTAGATAATTGAGTTGCGGTAGAATTATTACTAATAACTTGCAGTGCAATATTTTTACGTTATTCGGAACTTAGCATTTTGGCTTGAGAAGTTTGCATGCATAATCTCCTAATTATTTTTGATATGGATAAAAAGTTGATTATATGGGTATCTCAAGCCAAGGGCTAGTTATCGTAAATGATCGATATAGGTCTGACATCTTGGTTTGAACAGCGCCGGATTTTCAGGAAAAACTATAAAAATATTAACAGAACAATGAAATTTCGGAGACAATTATGACGTATATACATCTTTCCATAGAAAAACAAAAGCAAGCCTTACAAGAAGTTCTTCTTAATGTGTTTCCTGCAACCGTCAATTGGGATCATTTCTCTTTAAATTTTCAACAAATATTGGAATTTGTATGTGATATATTTAAAGAAAACGATTTACAAAAAGCTAGATGTTTAGATTCTTTAGTTCGCAAATTTGGTATACCTGCTGATCCTAATTTGCATTTTGAACTACTGAAAGAAAGAATTGATTATTATGGATCCTATCATGAACTAGAATCTTTATATAAATTAAGTTCATTTGATATTGATGGCAGAAAAGCATTGCTACATATTGTTTTGCGAAAAATAGAGGAGTATTACGTCAAAACTAAAGAGTTTGACCTGGTTTTAATGTCAGAATTAAAGTTACAAGAAAAACTTGAAAAAGGAAAATTATACATAAAGCTTGAAGGCGGCATAATAAAATATAAAGTATTAGACGGTAGTAATACTGAACAATCTGGAGAAATTAAAACTATAGATATGCCTAGTGGTGTAGCTTTTCCAACAAGCAATGATTTAGGCCAGTTTTCACAAATAAAGAAAGATATTTTAAAAATAACATCCAAGAGAGTTCACATCACAACTGATGGTACTATATATCACATAGATTTGGATTTATTCAATTTAACTTTTAATGATGTTTTTGAGGTTGCTTGTAATTATAAAAAAATACTCTGTTCAATAATAACATCATATAGTTATCTACAAACATTTTTAGATAAAGCTTCGGATTCACATAAAAAATTATTTCTACATATTTATTTACAACAAATAGAGGAGTATTATGCCGAAACCGGTTATGGAAGACAAATGAATTTTAACTTATTTGATTTACCTTTCGACGGTTTTTGGGAGATTGTTTGTCAGTATAAAAAAGTACCAATTGCACTTATAATATCATTTGATGATGTAAAAAAGTATTTAAGTACAGCTTCGAGTTCTATTAAAACTGATTATATTTTAAGAGCTTTATTAGAAGGCCACCATGATAATGAGTTTATTCTTTCAGTTACTTCAGAAATAGAACGTGGAGAAATTTTTAAGAAATTTGTTCAGCTAGATCTGGACAAGTTTTTCAGAGCTAAAGATTGGTTTTTTGCGGATTGGAAAATTTCTAATCCATTCAATAGGCAAGAAAAATTTTATTTGCTAAAAAAATTATTAAATCATCATTCAGAAGATGTTAACTTGGATCTGTTTTGGTATAAGTTTATAGAGTTGGATTTATCTGAAGAGTCGGGGATTTTAGGAAATTTGTCTAAAGAATTAAAAAGCATTACGCAAGAAATAGAATACGACCAAAATGCGATTCGATTTGCTACATTATTCAAGCAAAAGATCTTAGATTTTGATGCCAGCCAGATATGGGACAATAAGAATAAAGAACTTTTTAGTAAAGAATTAAAATTTTTATCAGAACACCGCAATGTTGATGAGCAGACTAGTTTTATTTTTATGCGAATAGCTGATTGGTTAATATATACTGTAGTGTTATATAATTACTTAAGTGAGCATAATCCAGCGTTGCATGATATTGTCAAGGTGTACGACCTCATTTTAACTTCAACTTTACGACCACAGCAACAACTTGAGCAAGGGAAGTTATATATAAAGCATGAAAATAACGATGTTATAAGAAACACTTTCAAAGAGATACGATCTTTCTCAAACCCTAGTATGCGATTTAAATTAACTCAACTATTTTTAGAAAATATTTGCAGTCAAAAAGAAGCGTATGATCTGTACATTCATTTTGTTGATGATGATCTATCCACTGATAGTGGTGAGGTTATTAAAAATAAAAACCAAGTTTCATTATTGCCTGCGCTAATACTTGTATCTAACTTTGTTTTGCAAGAAGAAAAGAAAAATGCAATGAAGGAAGACGTAAGGCAAGGGCGAGGTCTTATCAAAGAAACATTAACTAAAATTATTAAAAACAAAAGAAGATATAAGGATGGGAAGCATATGAGACCATTAATTGCTGGTTTACATGCTATTTTCAGCCAAGAAAAAATAAGTACTATAGAAGAAAAATTTGAATTAGCAAATAAAATTTTAGAGAAAAAAATTGATTTACATAAAAATATTTGGTTATCAATTGGAGCAATTTTCATGCCAGCTATAATTAACCATCCAAGTTTTGCAGATTTTTATGAAACAATAATGAAAGAAGTCGCTGATTTTAATTTAATATTTCAACAAATCTGCTGTGATGTTTTTCAAGTAACAAGCCAAGAGAGAATTAGTAATTATAATAAAACTTTTAGGCAAAAGCATAATCTCACTGCATTATTAACTTATTACGCTAAAATGCAATCATTGATAGAACCTGAAAGAACCCAGATGTTAGAGGTTTTAAACAAATATTTTAACAGCGTTTTAGCAGATGGTGATGAGAGTTATATAAAATTACGTTATTGTACAGATAGCAATCCTCAGCTAAAAGTAATATTCGAGCATTATCCCGATTTGAAACCTAAATGGGAGCAAGGCTATTTAACTGATTATAGACAATTTATCGAGGATCATAAATTAACTAATGTTGTTGGAAAACAATTTGATTTAAAATCTTTCGTTGTCAACATGATTATGCAAAATCATTTGCCTAATGAATACTGCGAGGAATTTAAAGAATATATAAAACAAAAACAGGAACGTAAGCTGGAAATAAAAAAAGAATTAAATAAAGAGAAGGATACATTAAAGCAAACAGGAAACTTAGAAAAAAGTTTACAAAACAGGCTGAATGCTTGTGAGCTTCAATTAGAATTGATTGACGCTATAAGCAATAACTACCGCTCTCGTGAAGAACAAGTAAACAAATTACAAAAAACAATCAAATTTATAGATAAAGCAAAACTCTACTGTGAATTTAGAGAAAATCTAACCCAAGCAATAAGAGCATTAACTAGAAATCGATCTAAAGAAACCACTAATTATGATGTATGGAAAATTGTAGATACTGATAATTATTGGAGTATGTTTATGGCTGGCACAGATATAGAAGGTAGTTGCCAAAGGGTAGATGGTGATCCAAAACTAAATAAATGTTTAATGGGTTATGTCATGAATGGTGACTATCGAATGCTTGCGATCGAAAATACACAGGGTATTACTGTAGCCAGGTGTATAATTCATTTGCTTTGGGACGAAGAGAGGAAATTAGCTAGTCTTTTTATGGAAGAAGCTTATCCGTTTTATATAAATTACATTCAAGAACAAGCATTAATCCAATTAGCCATAAATAGAGCTAAACATTTAGGCTTAAATTTGGTTAGCATTACAGGCGAAGATGCTGATTCTCTAGATTATTATGGAAATACTTTACTAAGGATAAAAGGTGGTGTTGCTCCTTGGATTTATTCAGATGCAACTCATAATAAAGTTGCAGTAAAAGACCAGAATATTGAAATTAAAAACGCAAAATTTTTATATAATCGAGATAAGAGCCTGTATCTTGATAAGAGGAAAGAGTTAGATGCTGAGGCTTTAAGATATGGAGTTAACGTCTATCAACAAAATGAGGTATTTTTTAGTGGCAGCAAATTTGCAACACCTAAGCAACCTTATGGTCCATATAGTGATCGTTTATGTTGCCCAAAGGATCCTATAACAGAATTAGCAGTTAAATGCTCAAAGCTGTCATTAACAATTTAAAGAAGGGCACTGTTGCAAAAACCAAGCTATTTCCGTGATAATACTCTCCCTGCGTCCAAGGATGCTACTGTGTGCATCCTTTTCCACAACGGCCTGGCATTGTTTGTATAGAGCTATCGATAAATCTGGGCAAACTTTAGATTGGATGTTAAGCCGTTAAATATGTTGTTAATGTCGATAAAAATCCTGCTTTTGTTCCAGCTCATGCTGAACTACAAAAATTCGGTAGTCAACAAAGTTTAAATCACGTTATCGACAATGGTATCAAAGTTTTGATACTGCCAAAAATACAATTGATGCTGTTGAAACTATGCGAAGGACAGTTAGCAATAAAAACGTCCTCAAACTACTTAATAACTCATCAATCTTTAGGACTTAATTAGTAGACGGAAAACGCTTAGGCAATAGCCTTTCAAGCTCCTCGTGTTCTAATTTTTCAAAATACAATACTGCCCATAAAAAACTTATAGTAACTGGTAGCCCTATTAGCAAAATGCCAAATTTGTGCCAATAATTAACAATATACACCAATCCTATAGATGTAATTGAATACATTTAATTTTGCCTTATTTTAATACAAACACACAAAAAGTACTAGGTACAGGGTCAGATCATCTAAATTTTATAAACAATACTTTACAAGGATCGACAAATATAAGTAATCATGATCAAATTAGATTTTTATTGAAGTGAAGGAGTAAAAATCTAATGCAACCAACAGATTTATTATCACATTTTAGCGAGTTAACCGATCCAAGAATAGATAGAACTAAACATTATCCATTGATGGAGATTATATTTTTGGTTATTAGTGCCACTATTGTTGTACCATTGTTGGTATATAATGGCACAAAAAGCCCATTAATTGGATTGTTAGAATTTTGCCAACAGCACGTAAGAGATCGAAAATTTTTACAGTAAGCCACATTGGCATATATAATTAACAAACTAGACCAATACGCTAACCAACAGCAACATAAATAATCGCTGCTGGTGCGTTGTTGACGTTGGCTACACAGAAATTACATTTCAGATAATAAGAGTACTATGAAATACCATCCAGTTCAGTTATTCTTCAAAAATTATTTGATCCATAATATGATTTAGTCGTACAAGAGTATGGGATAGTTCCATCAATTAAAGGGTATACAGTCTGATTTAGGAACATAGTACCATTTCCAGGAGGAACTATCGAAATACGTGCATACACTACCTTTGTTTATTAAACGCCAACCATCTACACTATTAGGATCACATGTAGAGCACTCGCCCCAAACACTTGTTTTACAAAAAGATTCCATGTAGTCGAGGCGACCACAGATACTTGTACAAATATTTACTATAGGATTCCACCTATAATATTTCGAGCTATCACATATACTACAGCTCTGCCTACCAGTACCAGATCCATTATATGAGGATCCATATGGACATGATGCACAGCTGCTACCATTCCAATAATAGGAATTGTCTGGGCATCGACAACCAGGAGTATTAGTGTTTGACCCCGAACCTCCAGTTGTTGATCCACTAGGGCAGACTACACAAGTTGCGGTTGGCCAGGAACCAGATACTACACCATTACATGTGGATCCGCATGTAGCACCATAGTAGCCATTTTGGCAACTAATAATAGTACCACCACTACAATTAGCATGAGCTGGGCATGCTACACAAGTTGCGGTTAGCCAAGAACCAGATACTACCCCCAGACATGTGGATCCGCATGTAGCACCATAGTAGCCACTTTGGCAACTAATAATAGCACCATTACTACAATTAGCATGAGCTGGGCATGCTGCACAACTAGTGCCGTTCCAATAAGGTGTAACGCCAGAGCATGGTGTACAAGTTCCTGGTGGCCAACCAGATACTACACCATTACATGTGGATCCGCATGTAGCACCATAGTAGCCATTTTGGCAACTAATAATAGCACCATTACTACAATTAGCATGAGCTGGGCATGCTGCACAACTAGTGCCGTTCCAATAAGGTGTACCGCCAGAGCATGGTGTACAAGTTGCGGTTGGCCAAGAACCAGATACTACCCCCAGACATCTGGATCCGCATATAGCATCATAGTAGCCACTTTGGCAATTAATAATAGTACCACCACCACAATTAGCATGAGCTGGGCATGCTGCACAACTAGTGCCGTTCCAATATGGTGTACCGCCAGAGCATGGTGTACAAGTTGCGGTTGGCCAAGAACCAGATACTACCCCCAGACATGTGGATCCGCATATAGCACCATAGTAGCCACTTTGGCAATTAATAATAGTACCACCACCACAATTAGCATGAGCTGGACATGCTGCACAACTATTGCTAGTGCTATCCCAATAAGGTGTAGCATCAGAGCATGTTGTACAAGTTGCGGTTGGCCAAGAACCAGATACTACCCCCAGACATGTGGATCCGCATGTAGCATCATAGTAGCCATCTTGGCAACTAATAATAGTACCACCACCACAATTAGCATGATCTGGGCATGCTGCACAACTAGTGCCGTTCCAGTATGGTGTACTGTCAGAGCATGCTGCACAGTTAGTGCCATTCCAATATGGTGTACTGCCAGAGCATGCTGCACAACTAGTGCCGTTCCAATATGGCGTACTTCCAGAGCATGCTGCACAACTAGTGCCGTCCCAATATGGTGTACTGCCAGAACATGGTGTACAAATTCCTGATGGCCAAGGGCCAGATACTACACCCTGACATGGGCGTTCGCATATAGCACCATAGTAACCATTTTGGCAACTAATAATATTACCAGCACTACAATTAGCATGATCTGGGCATGCTACACAACTAGTGCCATTCCAGTATGGTGTGCTGTCAGAGCATGCTGCACAGTTAGTGCCATTCCAGTATGGTGTACT
>DITK01000006.1:0-24590 GCA_002422785.1 Francisellaceae bacterium UBA6186 | reverse complement strand
GTGTACAAATTCCTGGTGGCCAAGAGCCAGATAATACACCCCAGACATGTGGATTCGCATGTAGCATCATAGTAGCCACTTTGGCAACTAATAATATTACCACCACTACAATTAGCATGAGCTGGACACGGATGACATACTGCCTCTGTGCCAGTACCTGTTACATAACCTGCAGAACACGTACAAGCACCGCTGATTAGGCTAAATCCACTCCTACAGCCAGTGATAGCACCACCGCTACAAACAGCACCTAGTGGACAAAGATTACACGATGTATCAATTCTAAGATAACCATCAGCACAAGTATTTGGATCAGGTTCTCCGGAGGATGGATTACAAATATAGCCCTCTCTACATATAAAACTACTATTAGGTACCACACAACTAGGTTTAACCCCGGTACTATAATTAATAGTTGTAAGATCTTGTCCAGTTTTTCTTACTGATACTGAATAATAGATGGCATCCCTATTAAATACAGATCGGCATTTTGTGTCCAAAGTAATAATGACACAAAATAACGCTTCAATTTGAGTTAAGTCTCCTAATTGTGTCTGTAATCCTGGTGGTAATCTGTCTAAATTTAAGGAACCATTTTCATTAAAACCATTAAAACCATCAGTACTAAGAACATACTTCCCGAGCGTCCCCTCTAGTTCTGGAGACAAAGTGGTTAAAAAAGCTGCTGCTTGAATATCATCAGGTAAACTATCGTTATTATTATAATAAAGAACTAATTTATCTTGAATAGTTTTAGAATAGTTGGCAATACTAACCATTCCTGCTTTCATGGTATATTCGTTATATTTAACGATCGCAAAAGTAACTATACTTGCTAGAATAGCAATCACTATCATTATTTCTAGCAAATTAAAGCCAATATTTTTTTTACATGTCATCTGATTATATGCGATTATTAAAATATAAAATTAATTAAACTTAATATAGCATCTTTTTTTCTTGTATGCTTGACCATATTATCACCCACATACTGGTATGGGTTATTTATGCAAGAGCTCTAAATATGGAAAAATTACTGTTAATAATAATATTAATATAGCATCTGTGGATAATGCTATAATTGAAGAACAATTAAACTTTGTTTTAATACTGAATTTAAGTTGTAGCTGTTGTTGCGTAGCATCAACAAAATACATATGCTTAATGATTTTCAGATAATAAAACAAACTAATAACAGAGAACNNAACAATCCTACTACCGCAACCCAAATTAAATCAGCAGTTATTAATGCTTTGATAATTAAAAATTTGGCATAAAATCCAGCAGTAGGTGGAACACCTGCCATAGACAATAATAAAATTAATAACATACCCGCAATCCATGGATGTTGTTTTGCTAAACCTGAAAAATTATTAATATTATCAAATTCTATATTTTTGTTATTAAAAATAACTATGCTGCCAAATATACCCACCATCATGAATGCATACAACACTACATAAAAGTCGGCAGCTATTGCACCTTGATGATTATTAGCAGCAAGCCCTAGTATAATAAATCCAGCATGTCCAATAGCTGAATAAGCTAATAATCTTTTAATATTGTTTTGTAATATCGCTCCAATATTGCCTATCAACATGGATAATATAGCTATTATTATTAATAAAACTTGCCAATGATAATTAATATATTTTGGCAATACTTCCATTAACAAACAACTAAATACACTAACTAAAGCAATTTTCGGTAAAGTCGCAATTAACATCGTAACAATGATGGTTGATCCCTGGTAAACATCTGGAGACCACATGTGAAATGGCGATAAATTTAACTTAAAAAATATGCCAATAAATATCAACATTATCCCAACGTGAAATAGCATGCTGATATGTTGAGTTGCTATAAAATTAATTATTGATTGAAAATCTAGACTACCGGTCGCACCGTAAATTAAAGATAATCCATACAAAAAAATTCCAGAAAATATTGCACTCAATATAAAATATTTCAGCGATGCCTCCATGTTGTCTGGTTTTGATTCCAAGGCAATAAGGGCATAAATTGGCATGGAAAACATCTCTACTGCAAAATAAAAATTAAAAAAATTGCGACTAGAAATAAGGATCATAAATCCTAGCATAGATAATAAATTTAACACAAAATATTCGCCACTAAAATATTTTTTAAATTTAAAATAGTCTTTGGCATAAATAAAAATCAGAAACATTAAGCTTGCAATAATGAGCTTGAACAAATTAATTCGAGCATTTAATATGAAGCCGTTATTAATTAATAACAACTGCTCTTCTTGTGTTAATGGTAGATTTAGCAAATTTTGAAAATTACTATAAATAGTAAATATTACCGTCAACAAACCTAGCTGAGTGAATAAATAAGTAATTATTTTATTTTTATTTGAGATAAAAAGATCAATTAACAACACCAAACATGCCAACCATGCAACTAATATTTCTGGTAATATTAATTTATTAATATTTAGGCTTGCAATTATATTGATAATATTGGGGATTGAAATCATTTACTTTCCATTATTTTAATTAAATTTAAAGTGGAATTATTTAATATATCTAAAACTGGAGCTGGCCAAACACCAAATAATATTATTAATAATGCAATGCTTATGAGTGCTACGGTTTCTTTAAAATCTAAATCTTGTAAATAATTAATATTGATGTTAATTGCGCCAAAAATAACTTTTTTATACATCCCCAAAGTATAACTAACAGCCAAAATTAAACTACTGGCAGCACCGGCTGCAATGAATGAATTATATTTAAAACTAGCTAAAATAATCAAAAACTCACCCACAAAACCACAAGTGCCAGGTAACGCAATATTAGCCATACAAAATATCATGAATAATATTGAAAATACCGGCATAACATTTGCAATCCCACTAAAATCTTTAATTTGATTAGTATTAGCCCTGTTATATAAAAAACCGGCACTAAAAAACAATCCGGCAGCTATTAGCCCATGAGATAAAATCTGAACTAAGGCACCATTTAAGCTTGCTATAGCTAAGTCCGTAGCTTTATCTTTAATTAATGGCAAAACTAAAAACATCCCCATGGTTACAAACCCCATATGAGCAATAGAAGAATATGCGATTAATTTTTTTATATCTTTTTGGACAAAAGATATGAATCCTATATATATTATTCCAAGCAATGACGTGAATATAATAAATTTACTAAACAACAAACAAGCAGCGGTAGCTATTGGCAATAAAAATCTTAACATAGCAAAAGCACCAAGCTTAAGAGTGATAGCAGCTAATATTACCGACCCCCCAGTTGGAGCCTCAACATGAGCATCTGGCAGCCAAGTATGCAATGGAACTATGGGTATTTTTATGCCAAAAGCTATCAAAAATGCTACAAATAAATATATTTGTTCTTGAAGACTTAATTTTAACCAATAAAAACTTTGCAGCTCTAAAGATTTAACAGGCTCAACTCCAGCTGTAATTGCTTTACTATATAAAAAAACAATGGCAATTAAAAATAATACTGATCCTGCAAATGTATATAAGAAAAATTTCGTGGCAGCATAAATACGATTCTCTCCTCCCCAAATACCAATTATTAAATATAATGGAATTAAAGTAGTTTCAAAAAACATATAAAATAATAATGCATTATTGCTAGTAAGAACTCCGTTTATTAATCCATTCATAATTATAAAATATACTAGGTATCTATAATCAGTATTATTATGCAATCCGACAATCAAGGTAAGTACATTAACAAAACAAGATAAGCTAATTATTAGTACCGAAAAACCATCAACCCCTAATGAATAACAAATACCAAAATCCGGCAATAGTTGATAATGTTCAACAAATTGCATGACATGAGTTGTAATATTAAAATTTTTTAATAACCATAAACTCAAAATGAAATTAATTAATCCAACCGGCGTAACTAACTTGCTAAAATATTTATTATTAATTAATAATATTAATATGCCAGTTACAATCGGTAACCAAATTATTATGCTTAAAATATTGTTATTTAATATATTATTAAAATCAACCATACCGTAACTATTAAGACCCCAGTTAACATTAGAAAGATATAATTATATAAATAGCCTGTCTGTAATTTTTGAATATTCTTAGCAAAATTTATAATAACACTTGTGGTGCCTCCAATTAATAGGTTATCGATAAATAATTTATCGATAACCTTATATAAAAATTTGCAACAAAATTGAAAACAAATAGTGATTATGCTATTTAGTTGGTCGAAAAAATACTTATATTTTAATGTTTTATATAAAAATAAAAAGTTTTTTTTCGTTTTTTCAACAATAACATCTCGTAGTATTGGATTATTAACATAAAATATAAAAGCAATAATTATTCCGAGAAAACAACACTGACCTGATTTGCTAATAAAGCCATATAAAAACATATTAACCAAGCTCTGTTCTGGTACAACAATAATGCTGGTTGCAAATAATTTATTGTTTATAACTGGCCCTGCTAATGCCACCCCTAATATCACAGAAAATATAGCTAAAATTATTATGGAACTATTAATTATTTTTGATTGATTATACAAAGTATTTGCTGGGTCTTCTGTAGTTTTAGTATTTTTGTGAAATATAATAAAGAACAATCTAAAACTATAAAATGAAGTTATAGCTGTTGTAGCCAACAATAAATAATAAACCTTTGTAGCACATGGTAAACAAGATAATTGCACAGTTTTTACAATTAAATATTTAGAAAAAAATCCAGAAAAACCAGGCACACCACTTGCGGCCAAACTTGCAATCAGCATGCACCAGTAAGTTATTGGTAAATGTTTTTTAAAACCTAATGGTAATTCATGAATGTTACTTTTATTAATAAATAATAGTATAGATCCTGTTCCTAAAAACAATAATGATTTAAAAAAAGCATGATTCATTAAATGAAATATGCCAATAGCATATCCAGATGCGCCCATGGCGACCATCATCAGGCCTAATTGAGAAATAGTTGAATAAGCAATAATTTTTTTTATATCATTTTCTATGATTGCTAAAATTCCCATTAATAAAGTTGTTACACCGCCAACTAATAAAATGATATTCAACCAATATTCGCTTCTTTCAAAGATTGGTGACATTCTGGCTAACATAAAAACTCCGGCAGTTACCATAGTTGCTGAATGGATTAATGCTGACACTGGTGTTGGTCCTTCCATAGCATCTGGTAACCATACATGCAAAGGGATTTGTGCAGATTTTGCCATGGCGCCAACAAATAACAATCCACAAATTATATTTATGATTTGATTAGATGCGGGTAAATTATTAAATACCGTAGCGTAATCTAAGCTGCCAGACCAGACAAATATTGCAGCTATCCCAAGCAACAAACTACAATCACCAATTCTATTAATAACGAATGCTTTGAAAGCTGCTAAATTTGGCAATTCTTTTTTAAACCAAAAATTTATTAATAAATAAGATGAAATGCCAACCAATTCCCAACCAAAAAACAATTGTAAAAAATTATTAGCAATTACTAATGTTAGCATAGAAAAAGTAAAAAAAGATATATAACTAAAAAACCTGCCATATCCTACATCTTGTTGCATATAATTAATGCTATAAATTTGTATAATCAGTGATAGCAGGGCTACCAGTGTCAGCATAATAATGTTTAATTGATCTAATAAAAATCCAAATTTCAAAACAATATTACCTGAAGTAGCGAAAACATACCAAGTGGTATCAATGATTTTAAAATTTTGAGCAAAAAATCCCCATAAAAAATATGTAGTTATTAAGGTTGATATAACTATACAAAGGATACTAATAGCGGCTATTAACTTATGAGGTAACAATTTGCAGCCAACCCCTAAAATTATGGCACCGATTAATGGTGATAACAGTAAAATGATACATAAGTAATGTAGATTGATCATTAATTAATGCCTTAAATTTGCTATATCTTGAACATTACAAGATGGACTAATTTTGAACAATTTAAATAAAATAGCTAGTGCTAAAGCTATTTCGGCAGCTGATATAGTTAAAATGAAAAATACAAATATTTGTCCGTTAATATCGTTCCATAGTTTGGCATAGGCTATAAAATTAGTATTAATAGCTAACAACATTAATTCTATATATATAAACAGTAAAATTAAATGTTTACGATGTAACAATATTCCTAATAAAGATATGCAAAACATAGTTGCACTAAATATTAGGTATATAGATAAATTCATATTGTGTCCAACATTTTTAATCTTTGTTGTTTGTTAGTGGTAGTTTGTTGATATATAGACTGTGTTTTACGGTTGACTTTTTCCTTGTCGCATAAAGAAACAACAGATATTATTGAGGCTAATAATAACAATCCAGCTGTTGCAAACAATAATAGATAATCAGCAAACAGTGTCTTACTTAATAACTGTAGATTATTATTTGCAATGCTTATAGTTACTGGAAAATTGTAATCTTTAGCTATATAAATAAAAATTATAGCAAAAATAATTGTTATAATTAATGATTTTACAATATTAGATTTATATCTAATATTGTGGTTAGATGATTTTAAATCCAACATCATAATAATAAATAAAAACACCACCATAATCGATCCTACATATAATAAAATTAATGTGAATGCCAAGAATTCAGCATTTAATGTAATCCAACAAATGGCAGTGGTTATAAAAGTGAACATCAAACTTAATGCTGCATGTACAGGATTTTTAAATGTTACCACAAAAATAGAGGCCAAAATAGTTATTGCTAACAATAAAATATTGAATATATAAACAATAATATTACTATCAAATAAAAGCTGCATCTTTATTCCTGTTGGCTATGATTTGTGGCTCATATTTGTCACCGATAGCTAATAATTTTTCTTTGGACAATATTTGTTCGCCACGATTTTCAAAATGATAATCTGCAATATTGGTTTGTACGATAGCATCGACCGGACATGATTCTTCACACAGGCCGCAATATACGCATTTAAATAAATCTATTTCATATTTGCTGGCTTGGTGTGATCCATCGCTTGCAACTATTGAATCTATAGTAATAGCTACTGCTGGACATACTGCTGCGCACAATTTACACCCAATGCAACGTTCCCTACCATTGGAATAACGACGCAGAGCATGTAGTCCACGAAATCTAGATGATTTTGGTGTTTGTTCTTCTGGATATTGAACTGTTATTTTAGTTTTGAAAATATGTTTGCCAGTTAATAATAACCCATTAAAAATGTCTATCAAGAAAATTTTTTTAATAAATATAATTATAAATTTAAAAAAATTTTTGATCATATAATCACCATGGATTTCTTGCTAAAAAACAACCACCCATCAGAAAAAATGCCTACAATAATCCATATTAAAGCTATTGGTATTAAAATTTTCCAACACAAATTCATAATTTGATCATACCTATATCTTGGTAACGTAGCCCTTAACCATAAGAATATGGTCATAAAAATAAACGCTTTAATAAATAACCAACAAAGATTAGGAACCCATAATAAATAATGATTAAATGGTGATAACCAACCACCGAAAAACATAATCACAGTTAAAATTGAGGTTAGAATCATATTGCTATATTCAGCTAAAAAAAACAAAGCAAAGCCCATGCCAGAATATTCTATATGAAAACCTGCTACTAACTCTGATTCTCCTTCTGCAACATCGAAAGGTAGTCTATTAGTTTCAGCTAAGGCGCATACCCAATAAATAAATAATAATGGTAATAACGGGATAAAAAACCAATTATTAATTCCGCCTTGTTGGGCATTAATAATTTTCGATAAATTCATGCTGCCAGATTTCATTAATACTCCAACTACGGCAAAGCCCATAGGGATAGAATAAGAAATCATTTGAGCAGCTGTTCTTATAGATCCTAACAATGCATATTTGGAATTGGATGCCCATCCGGCAATAATAATCGCATTTACTCCAATCGACTGAATTGCTAGCAAATACAATAAGCCAACATCAAGATCCGACAGCACGATATTTGGATTAATAGGAATTACCGCCCATAAAGATAATGCTGCCACAACAGTTGTAACCGGACCTAATATAAACAAAGTTTTATTTGCTCTATTAGGAATAATCATGGATTTAAGTAATAATTTAATAGTATCTGCAATTGGTTGGAATAAACCATAAGGTCCTAGCCTGTTTGGTCCTACTCTATCTTGAATAAATCCTATAAATCGTCTTTCCCATAAAGTATAAAAAATAATTATTACTGATAATGAAACCATCAACATAATAATTTTAATAATATTATCTAAAATATTATACATGCATTTTCTCTAATATTAGTTTTTCTAAGGTTAACATACTGTATGGTAAACCAACTAAAGTTTTAGTGTTAATTTGATTTATCAAAATACAGCCTTCTGGAACTGTACTGCTAATTATAATTGGTAATTGAATTATATTATCAATATTGTTGTAAGATATAATTTTTACAACATCTCCGGTTTGAATGTCTAAATACTTAGCAGATTGTGGGTTAATTAATGCTTTAATCGTTGCGTCATTGGTTTCTTGTAAACTTTTAGAGCGTCTGATGATTGGGTCGGTGGCATATAAAGATATTGGTGCAATTTTTACTAAAGTATTTATGGAATGGTTACAATATTGTTCTATTGCTAAATTATGGTATTGCCAAGTGGTGTTGTTAATAGAGCTATTCATGGATTGTTTGACTATATCAGTAATATTCAAATCAGCAAAATCCCAACCAAAAGTTTGAGCAATCATTGTTAAAATTTGTGCTGCTGTTTTACTTTCACCTATTGGCGGTACTGCTGATGAAAATTCCTGCCACATTCCGGTTACATTAATATACGTGCCATAAGATTCTTGCGGGGCAGCCATCGGTAATAAAACATCAGAATATTGCAGTAATAATTCACTTTCAAAAGACGTAATTGCCACTACAAATTCAGATTGCAACAAAGTATTTGTAACACTAGCACCTTCAGCACAATCTAATTCCGGTTCTATTCCCAATAAAATATATCCCTTTAAGGCAGACTGTAACATTTGACGAGCATTTAAAGATTTAGTATTGTGATCTGCAACACAGCCTGCAAGCCAGGCACCAGCACTATTAGCTCCATCTGAAAAAGATCCGAATTTGGCATTGGTTAACAAACAAATTAAATTACTGATTGCTACAATGTTAGAATATTCTGGATGATTAACTGCTAACGATCCTAAAATAATTGATGCTTTACCATTTTCTGTAGATAATATTTTTTTAGCAATTTCCAAATGTGAATTATCATATTCGATGTTTTTTAATAATACTGCCGCATCATGTGGTAATGGATTAACAGTTGCCGTAGTAATAGCTTTAGCAATTTGTAATAGCGGAGTTAAAATGTTGCCATGTTGGCCAATATATTTGGTGTAAATATTAAAATTAAAACTAAAATCGATAGGATTAACAACTACTACATCGCAACCTGCAAGAGTTGCAGCTCTTATATGGATGCCGGCAATTGGTTGTTCTTTATTAACGTGACATCCGATTAATAAAATAAATTTTCTACTTGCAAGCTCTGCAACTGTAGTTAGTCCTAAACTTGGGTACGATGGTGCCATATGTGGGGCACGAAAATCTAATTGACGTAATCTATGATCAATATTGCCACTTCCTAAATTTTTAAATAACTTTTGATATAAAAAAAATTCTTCTAACGTAGCATTAGGCCAAATAAGACCACCCAAGTTGTGAGCACCATCTTTTTCAATAATGTTAGATAATTTTTGATGAATAAAAGATAATGCTTCCTGCCAAGTTGCAATACGCCATTTGTCATCTTTTTTTAATAAAGGATGTTTTAATCGATCTTGCGCATTAATACCAATAAATCCAAATCTATCTCTATCTGATAACCATATGCTATTTATCTTAGGATTGTTAGCAGGAACGGCTCTTTTCACTTGACTATTGTTCACATGATAATAAATATTAGAACCAAGACAATCATGGCAACTAATACTAGCTACTTGCTTAAGTTCCCAAGATCTAGAGCTATTATACATAAATGGCTTAGATGTTAGGGCACCAACCGGGCATAAATCAATAATATTGCCAGACACATCAGAAGTTATTGTGGTATCAGGGGGAATTGTAATTTTCATACATTCACCACGATGTATTGCTCCCAATTCTTTAGTCCCGGCTATTTCTTCACCAAATCTTATGCATCTAGTGCAGTGAATACAGCGAGTCATATTAGTCGCAATTAGTGGTCCTAAATTTTGATCAACCACGGTTCTTTTAGATTCTTTATATCTTGAAGTGTCTTTGCCAAATTGTAACGACAAATCTTGTAATTCACATTCTCCAGCTTGCTCACAGATTGGACAGTCTAACGGATGATTTAATAATAATAGCTCCATCACAGATTTTTGACCTGCAATAGTTTTCGAAGATTTAGTAAAAATTTGCATACCTTCCGTTACATGAGTTGAACATGCTGGTAGTAATTTTGGTACATTAGCTATTTCAACTAAACACATTCTACAATTTGCAGCAATAGATAGTTTTTCATGGTAACAAAATCTTGGAATAGGAATTTTTAAATAATCTGCAACTTCTATGATTCTAGATCCTTGTTTAACTGTCACTTGAATGTCATCGATCTTAATATTGATCATATATTGCATGATACCATGTTAATTTTGCTGCTAAATTCATTCCGAAAATATTGTATAAAACTTTTAACTGACATGGCGGCCATATCCCCTAATGCACAAATATTTTTACCGGAAATGTTGTTTGCAACATTGTCTAACATTTCTAGATCTCTTAAATGACCATTACCTATAAAAATTCTATTAACTATTCTATACATCCATCCAGTACCTTCTCTGCACGGTGAACATTGACCACAAGACTCGTCCATATAAAATTTAGTAATTCTTGTTAAGATCTCGACCATACAAGTAGTGTCGTCCATAATTATTATACCCCCAGATCCTAATGTAGATCCGGCTGTGGTTAAAATATCATAATCTAATTCTAATCGCATAATAATATCTGCTGGTAAAACAGGAGAAGATAGCCCACCTGGTAAAACCGCCTTTAACTTTTTACCATTTTTTATGCCGCCAGCCATAGTTAATAATTCTATAAAACTAGTGCCTAGTACTACTTCATAATTACCTGGCTTTTCCACATGCCCTGAAATACTAAAAATTTTGCAGCCACCAGTATTAGTTTTACTTAATTTTAAATAGCAATCACCACCTTTTGCTAAAATGCCAGGAATAGTTGCTAATGTTTCAACATTAACTACTGCAGTGGGTAAGCCGTATAATCCAAAAGTTGTAGGTAATGGTGGTTTAATTCTTGGAAAACTCTTCTTTCCTTCGATTGATTCCAGCATGGCACTTGCCTCACCGCAAATGTAGCCGCCAGCACCGTGCAATACATGCAAATCAAAACTAATATTAGAATTAAAAAGATTTTTACCGAATAATCCCTGTGCATAAGCATGTTTCAATGCTTGTTCTATTTTTGTGAACTGTTCGTTAAATTCCCAACGAATATATATATAACCAATCGTTGCACCAATAATAAATCCTGCAATAGCGATTCCTTCTAATAACAACTCAGTTTGATACGTCATTATGTCACGATCTTTAAAAGTACCAGGTTCACCTTCTTCTGCATTACATATTATATATTTTTGTAAAGAACTATTACGATCAATAGCAGTCAATCCGGTAATGAAATTAAAACCACCCCTGGTTCTTAATTTAGATATAGTTAATTGATTAATTATTTCAGTTAAACCTAAATTTTTTGCTAAAATGTTTTTCCAAATTTTATAATTATTTTTATTGTTATGTGTATTAATCATTCTAAATCTTCCAAAATTTTATCGATTAATTCAGTGGTTACATTATAAAATTGCTGATTATTTATCTGAATAACCGGTGCTTTATCACAAGCTGCTATGCATTCTCCTTGTTTTAAACTAAATTTACCGTTATTTGTTACTTCGTCAAATTCAATATTTAATTTATTTTTTACATGATTAACGATTGATTTACAACCACATAACATACAAGATATATTAGTACAAATAGCAATTTTATACTTACCGACTGGTTTTAATTCAAACATACTATAAAATGTTGCAACTTCGTATACTGAAATTTTCGGCAATTCTAAATATTCTGCAACTTCTGTTAACAATCTATCACTTAGCCAACCATTGTTATGTCTCTGCACTACAGCTAGTGCGGCAATAATTGCTGATTTTTTACGTTTTTCTGGAAACTTTATAATCCACTGTTCTATTTCTGCAATAACATCTGGAGTTAACAAGGTTAATCCGTCAGATAAACTTATATTGCCCATTAACGATCTACCTCGCCAAAAACTATATCTTGAGTGCCTAATATGGTAACAACATCAGCTAATAAATGCCCTGTAGCCATTTCATTAATAGCTGACAAGTGCGCAAATCCAGCTGATCTAATTTTTAACCGATAGGGTTTATTAGCACCATCAGAAATTAAATAAACACCAAATTCTCCTTTAGGATGCTCTATTGCTGCATAACACTCACCTTTTGGTAGACAATATCCTTCAGAAAATAGTTTAAAGTGATGAATTAAAGACTCCATTCCAGTTTTTAACTCAGATCTTTTTGGGGGGGTAACTTTATTATTATCTAACATTACTGGTCCTAAATTGTTTCGTAACCAAGCAACTGTTTGGCGAATAATTTTATTTGATTCTCTCATTTCTGCGATTCTAACTAAATAACGATCGTAGCTATCGCCATTTTTACCGATGGGAATTTTAAATTTTAATCGATCATACACTTCGTATGGTTGTTTTTTTCTTAAATCCCATGCAACGCCAGAACCACGTAACATAGGCCCAGTGAAGCCTAAAGCAACCGCACGATCTGCTGGTACAATTCCAATATTGACTGTACGTTGCTTCCAAATACGGTTGTCTGTTAATAAAGTTTCATACTCATCTATTTTACCAGGAAATCTTTCGGTAAAATCCCAAATAAAATCTAATAAGCTACCATCTCGATTATTATTTAATTTAGAAGTTTGTTGTTTATTATGCCATTTTGATACTTGATATTTAGGCATACTATTTGGTAAATCTTTAAATACCCCACCTGGGCGATAATAATTAGCATGCATACGGCTTCCAGATACTGCCTCGTAGCAATCAAGGATATCTTCTCTTTCCCTAAAGCAATATAAAAACATGCTCATAGCACCAAGATCTAACGAATGAGTACCCAACCACAACAAATGATTTAAGATCCTAGTTAATTCATCAAACATGACTCTAATATATTGAGCACGAATTGGCGGTTTAATTAACAAAAGTTTTTCTATGGCTAATACATAAGCATGTTCGTTACACATCATGGAGATGTAATCTAAGCGATCCATGTAGCCAATATTTTGATTGTATGGTTTAGTTTCTATTAATTTTTCTGTAGCACGGTGTAAAAAACCAATATGAGGATCTGCTTTTTTAACTACTTCGCCATCTAATTCTAATACTAAACGCAATACACCATGAGATGCTGGGTGTTGTGGTCCAAAATTTATAATATTAGTCGTAGTATCGGTCATGTTTCGCTGTCATTTTCCATAATTTTTTCGGGACGAATAACTTTAGGAACTACATTATATTGATCTATATTAATAGGCTCATAAATAACTTGTTGTGATTTTGCATCAAACCTAACCTCCAGGTTACCACTCAATGGAAAATCTTTTCTAAAAGGCGCACCATTAAAATTATCTTCAGTTAAAATACGACGTAAATTTGGATGGTTATTAAAATAAATGCCAAACAAATCAAATGCTTCTCGTTCATACCAATTAGCAACAGGCCAAATAACAATACATGATGGTACAGATAAATTTAAATCTTGTAAAAAACATTTTACCCTTATACGCAAATTATTTGATAAAGATAATAAATGATATACTACCGCAAATCTAGAGGTGTTCTCGGGTGTTAAAGCTGTTTCACCAGCATTGTTGTTAACTGCTCGACTAAAACCATGATTGGTGGCCGTTTGAGTATTCCATTCTGCTTTACCATAATGTAGATAATCAACCCCACATAAATCAATTAATTGCTGACAGTAGATAGATGGTTCTTCTTTTAGGTATTGTAATAAGGACAATAAATATTCGGTGCCCGAGATTGTTATAGTAAATTCTTGATTAAAATTATGATTAGCTTGGCAACCAATAATATTATTAGGAAATTTTTTAGCTATTTGTTGTTCGATCATTGATAAATTCATAAATATATATTATTAGAACGCTTGATTTTGTTTTGCAGTTGCATAATTCCGTAAATTAAAGCTTCAGGAGTAGGCGGGCAGCCAGGTACATAAATATCAACTGGAACAATTCTATCGCAACCACGAACCACTGCATAAGAATAATAATAATATCCACCACCATTAGCACAAGAACCCATAGAAATTACCCATTTAGGGAAAGCCATTTGATCGTATACTCGACGCAAAACTGGTGCCATTTTATTAGTTAACGTGCCAGCTACTATCATTACATCTGCTTGTCTTGGGCTTGGTCTAAACATAACCCCAAAACGATCTAAATCATACCTAGATGCACCAGCATGCATCATCTCTATAGCACAACATGCTAAACCAAAAGTCATGGGCCATAACGAACCAGTTCTAGCCCAATTAATTAAATCAGAAACATTAGTAACCATAAAACCACGATGGATTGCATCGGTTAGCTCGGAAGTTTCCGGATTTTCAGTAATAGCTACCATTCCAAAGCACCCTTTTTCCATTCATAAATAAATCCCACAGTTAAAAATAGCAAAAAAAATCCCATAGCAAGTTTTGCTTCTAATGTTAATTTAGAAAAAATTATTGCCCAAGGGAATAAAAAAACTATCTCTACATCAAAAATAATAAATAAAATTGCAACTAATGCAAATTTAATTGGAATTTTAAATCTGGCATCAGAAGATGGTTCGATCCCACATTCGTATGGAGATAATTGAGTGTTGCTACTTAAATCTATGATTTTTTTAATAGGATTTTTTTTGTTAATCATATAATTTATTATATAACTAGAAATTATTGGTAAGCATGCAAAAATAATGCTCAGCAGCACTAATAATAAAATTGGTAAATATTGTTGATATAATGTCATAATATAATTATAAGCTTTAGCTTACACTAATGCCACAAACTAAATAGTAATTAAATATTTTGTTTAATTACTTGATCTATCTTTTTTAAAGATATTAACAACTCTTTCATTTTATCCAGTTGCCAAGAATTTGGTCCATCACATAACGCTTGCTCTGGGTTTGGGTGAGTTTCCATAAAAATTCCTGAAATACCAACAGCAGTTGCAGCTCTTGCTAACATTGGTATAAATTCTCTCTGGCCAGAAGATTTATCCCCTAATCCACTTGGCAATTGCACTGAATGCCCTGCATCAAAAATAACTGGACAATTAGTTTCTCTCATGATAACTAAAGATCTCATGTCAGACACTAAGTAATTATAACCAAAACTTACACCTCTTTCGCAAACCATAATTTGATTGTTACCAGTAGACTTGGCTTTTTCTACTACATGCATCATATCCCATGGTGCTAAAAATTGTCCCTTTTTTATATTAACAGGTAAATTAGTTTGTGCTACTTCCATGATAAAATCGGTCTGCCTACATAACAGTGCTGGAGTTTGCAGCACATCAACCACCTCTATAACTTCTTGTAATGGTGTGTCGGTATGTACATCGGTTAAAATTGGAACTTTAATTTGCTTTTTTACTTTACTTAAAATATCTAAAGCTTTGTCTATGCCTAATCCAGTAAATCCATATTTAGATGTGCGGTTAGCTTTGGCAAAAGATGATTTATAAATAAAATTTATATTTAGTTCTGTAGTTATTGATTTCAAAAATCCTGCAGTATCTATTGCTAATTGTTCGCTTTCAACCACGCAAGGGCCGGCTATTAAAAATAATGGTTTGTCTATGCCTATTTCAAAATCACATAATTTCATGGTTGATATTCCCCCCCTGTTCGGCCGCATATGCAGCTATGGTTTTTACAAAATTATTAAATAATACATGCCCTGATCTAGGGTTGGAAGTTAACTCTGGATGAAACTGACAACCAATAAACCAACGATGTTTAGGTAACTCGATAATTTCCACCAAATTATCTATGGAACGACCAGTTATAGATAATCCAGCTTGCTCTAATTGATTTATATATTCTTCGTTAACTTCGTACCTATGCCGATGTCTTTCAAAAATTTCTTCTTGATTATAAATAGCTTTAATTTTTGAATTAAAAGCTAATTTGCTTGTTTGTGCTCCTAATCGCATCGTGCCACCTAAATTCATATTATTCGCACGTTGCTCCGTAACACCGGTAGTTGTTAGCCATTCGGTCACTAATGCGACTACTGGTTTACTAGATTGTTGATTAAATTCGGTACTATCGGCATCTAACCACCCCAAAACATTTCTTGCAAACTCAATTACCGCAATTTGCAAACCTAAACAAATACCTAAATATGGGATATTATTAATTCTTGCAAATTGACATGCTTTAATTTTACCTTCAATTCCACGTTTACCAAAACCGCCTGGCACAACTATGCCATCAATAGTTTTTAAAACATTCATTCCGGTAGAATTTGTTTGTTCTAATTCTTCCGCATCAAGATAAAGAATCTTCAATTTTACTGAATTATGAATACCAGCATGAATTAATGCCTCGTTTAATGATTTATATGCATCAGTAAAATTTATATATTTTCCAACAATTGCGATATTAATTGCGGTACTAGATTGCTGAGCTAGTTGTAATTTGTCAAAAATTTTCTGCCACAATGATAAATCAGCAGCTTTTGCCACCATATTCAATTTGTCTAAAACTATCTTATCTAAATCCTGTTTTGCAAGTTCCATTGGGATAGATAAAATACTTGGCATATCAATACAAGAAATAACGGCTTTATTAGCGACATTAGTAAATAATGCAATCTTGTCGCGATCATTCTTAGATAATTCATGAGCACTACGACATAACAGTATGTCTGGTTGAATACCAATCGATCTTAATTCTTTAACAGAATGTTGTGTAGGTTTGGTTTTAGTTTCACCCGCTGTTGCAATATATGGCAATAAGGTTAAGTGAATAAATAATGTATGATCGGTGCCATACTCAACACGCATTTGACGAATTGCTTCTAAAAATGGTAACGACTCTATATCACCAACTGTACCACCAATTTCTATAATGCTAACATCAAATCCTTGACTACCTTCAATAATTTTTAGCTTAATTGCATCAGTAATATGTGGAATAACCTGTACGGTTGCTCCTAAATATTCTCCTTTCCTCTCTTTAATAATAACTGATTCATAAATTTGCCCGCTGGTAACATTGTTTTTCTTGCTCATTTTAGTAGTAATAAAACGTTCATAATGTCCTAAATCTAGATCTGTTTCTGCACCATCGTTAGTTACAAATACTTCTCCATGTTGAAATGGATTCATAGTTCCAGGATCTACGTTTAAATAAGGATCAAACTTAATTAAAGTAACTTTTAAATTTCTTGATTCTAAAATCGCTGCCAATGATGCTGCAGCTATCCCCTTACCTAAAGAAGAAACCACCCCACCGGTTACAAAAATATACTTGTTTTTTATGTTAGTCATTATTATAACCCCTTGCACCATAATCCCAGAATAGCTATTAATTTATTATGACAAAATACTAATGGGTAATCATACCTCTGCCAAGGAGGGATCCCAAATTTTTGAAATATTTTTTTTGCCTTAGCAATACTTATTTTATTAATAGAATCTCCAACATAAATAGCTAAATCACCAATTACATTACGAAAGCTTGGATTTTTTTTGGCTACACAGCTGGCCGCATAAATATATAATTTATCACGATAACGACGAATTATATATTGACGTAAATTTAATTTTGGTTGCCGATCAACACCTGCTGCAATTATCTCGGTATAAATTTTCTGCAATCCGCTCTCGTCTGGAGGATAAAATCCTTGATTAATAATAAACTGCCTTAAAATTTCTGTTTGTAAAAAATTATCATAAGTTAACAATTTACTAATTGATAAAATATTTTTACCATAATTCTTAAAATTAGCATAATCATTGTAACTGGCATGAATATAGCATTGAACTAAGGCAGCTTGTACTATTTTAGTTATAAATAAATCTGCCTGTTGTAGATGTTTAATTGTACGGTTTATATTGTTTATAAATTTAGGCCATTTATTATTTAATTGTGGAAAAACTGTATGACGCAAAAAATTTCGAGTAAATTTTTGATCATAATTGCTATCGTCTTGAATATAAAGCAGGTTATGTTGTTTAGCGAAATCTTCAATTTGCGTCTTAGATGTATTCAATAATGGGCGAATTATTTTTATGGTATTAACATTAGTTTGAGATTTTATAGCAGCCAAACCTTTTAATCCAGAACCTCTTAGTAATCTTAAAAAAAGAGTTTCTATTTGATCATTCATATGATGAGCAAGCAATACCACGTCATTATCGTTGGCTAATACTAAATTTTTCCATACTTCTAGGCGAGATAAACGTAAAGTTGCTTCTAAATTATTTTTTTTAACGAGTTTACTAGGATCTATAATTATTTTAATTGCTCTAAATTCAATATTTAATGTTTTACAAGTGTTAGAACAATGTTCTTCCCATAAATCGGCATTGTTATTAATTCCATGATTAATATGAATAGCTATTAATTTATAATTATTAGAAAATGCTAAACGAGTTAATTCTAATAATACCCTAGAATCAACTCCACCACTAAAACCTATCCAAATATTGTGGGTTTTATTATTTGCAATATTTAAGCCTAAATCTGAACAAACAGTATAAAAGTTTTCTACCGTCAAAGACCAACTATTTTTCATAAACAACTATTTGAAAAATTAACCATTTGGATCTAAACGACCATGTTTCATTAAACGAGTATATCTATTTTCAAGTAGCACTTGCTTTGACCACTTGTTTAATCTTGCTAAATGATTAATTATTCTACTTTGCAATATGCTGGCCATAGCTTGATACGAACGATGAGCCCCGCCTAATGGTTCTGGTATAATTTCATCTATTATTCCTATTTCTAATAACCTGTTAGCGGTAATACCCATAACATGAGCAGCTTCAGCAGCTTTTTCAGAACTTTTCCATAATATAGCAGCACAACCTTCGGGTGATATCGTTGCAAAATAAGAGTACTGCAACATCAAAGTAACGTCACCAACTCCAATACCCAAAGCACCACCAGAGCATCCTTCGCCAATTATTACACAAATAATTGGAACTTTAAGGGAGGACATTTCTTTTAAGTTAAAGGCTATAGCCTCACTTTGTCCACGATTTTCTGCTTCTATACCAGGGTATGCACCTGGGGTATCAATTAAGGTTATAATTGGCATATTAAATTTTTCCGCCAATTTCATCAGCCGCATTGCTTTACGATAACCTTCTGGGTGGGGCATGCCAAAATTACGCATAACTTTTTCTTTGGTATCACGACCTTTTTGCTGTCCAATTATCATAACTGGCATATTATCTAATAAAGCGACCCCACCAACCATCGCTTTATCGTCAGCAAAATTACGATCTCCATGTAATTCATTAAAATCAGTAAACATATATTGAATATAATCTAAAGTATAAGGTCTTTTGGGGTGCCTTGCTAACTGGACTATTTGCCAACTAGTTAAATTTTTAAAAATATGCACAGTTAGATCACGATTTTTTTGTTCTAGTCGAACAATTTCTTCGCTAATATTGATTTCTGTGTCATCACTAACTAACTTAAGTGCTTGGATTTTTTCTTCTAATTCAGCGATTGGTTGTTCAAATTCTAAAAAATTTAAATTCATGATCGGTATTGTAAAAGCTGAAGAATAATAACGCAATAAATAGTTTTTATTTACTCTTATAGCTTTATTTTATTGGCTTAACAATATGCTCACTAACAGCTATAAATTGTTGATATTTAAAATTCATACCTAATTGCTATTGATCCTGAATGTCCAACAAATTTATCTTTCATTCTAACCTCATAATTAGCAGTAAAGTGTAAGCTATCGTAGGATATTAAAGTTAATCCAGCACCTACGTTATAAGTATCTTTGTTAGGGGTGATGCCCTGCAAGGTAAATTTACCGCCTCCAGCTGCAAATTCTGCAACAGTTGCCTGACCATCTGCTTTAAAATCATGCAAAAACATAAAATGAATATCTGGATTAAAAATAAAATTCTCTTTTTCTTGATCCCACATAGCTAATTTAAAACCAACTCCAACTTCTAACTGCTTTAAATCTGCATTATCAACTTTCAAACTAGCGTTACCAGCACCTGTTTCAGTATAGGAGCGTTGACGTAATAAAGAATATTGTAAAGATACATTAGGAATCAATCTGAAATTATCAACTTGTTTAATGTGGCCAGCGTGTAGTTTAAAAGCTGGTTGTAATCCAGTAAATTTAGCGGTAGCTTCACGGTAAAATTGACTGAATTGAATATTTCTTAGTGTTTTATAAGTATTAAAAGCCATTCCAACCAAGCCATCTATATAATAATTGTTGTTAGAATGACTAAGATATAATGTTGTTTGATAACTCTTAACATCAGTTCTTTTAGCAGGGAAATCTTTGCTCTTAATTTGGCTGCCTACAAAACTACCAGCAATTCCTAACCAAGTATTTGATAAAATTTTATTATCCAATCCAAAAACTGAACCATAACTATTAGCATTATAACCAGGGAAAGCATCTCTATGTTTTTGCAGATTACTGCTTACTAAACCTTTTACCCAAACTCCATCATTAGCCTGCATGCCACCTGCTGCGTACCCTGTGATCCCAGTTCTAATATGATTAATATCATATCTGGCAATAGTATCTAATCTAACCTCTGTTGCACTAAAAGCCATAGTGGGATTATCAAAACTTGTTTGTGCAACATAATTTATTTCTGGCAACAGTTGATCAGTTGCATATTTTACACCTTGCATAGAATCTAATTTTTCTAGATTAACTAAAGCTAAACCTAAATCACCTTTAACTCCGGTATTAATTAAATTATCTAATACCGGGCCAACAGTAGATACTGAAGATGTCATTAAATCATCAGTATTATTTTTTAAATTTTCTAAAACTTTGGCAACAGAAACACGATGTGAAGTTAATAAAATATCATTATTATTAGGAGCTATGCTGGGAGTAAAAGATACCAAATTGGTATTACCAATTATTGATATATCACCACCCAAAGTTGCAGCAGCAGATCCACTTGCTACATTAAATGTTTGATTATCTTTAAATAAAAAATGATCTCCGTCAGTTTTTATTTCAATGGTACAACTGTTCTTAAATTCGCACGAACCATTACTGAGACTTAAAGTTTTTGGCAAACCATTTTCAATAGCTAAAATATGTATACCTGTTGATTCCACAGTATACCCACCATTAGTTATTGTAACTGGTGTTAATATGTTTACTGTACCATTATTAGTAAACGTATTACCTACACCAATATCTATTGGTGCACCAATATTAACAACTGCATTTTGCTGATTAGTAAAATTACCTATCGCAGTAATTGGACCGTTAATATTAAATATACTGCCAACATTATTAGTGATTTGACCCAAGCTAACATCGTTAATATTTTCAGTATTAGATATGCTAAAAATTCCTGAATTTTCAATGCTAGTTAAATTTACACCTGTATTTATTGAGGTTGTAGCAGAATTATTTATTATAGTAGTAGCACCGACATGGTTAATAAACTCACCAGCTTTAAAGCCAACAGATGTGGTAGCATTTATTATTCCATTATTAACAATTGATGCTAGTTGATTGTTACAGCCAATGGATCCATTTTCGGTAATGGTAATAACTTGATTGGTTGCATTGGTTAAAGTGGCAGAATCATCAGTAGTGCCAGAGAGATCTGCAGCGACCAATCCATTTCCTATAATATTTATTTTTCCTAGATTATTATTAATACGAGAAAACTGAAATTTACCGCTAGTAATATTTAATGCAGCCATTGCTGAATGGTTAGTCAATTCAACTATTTTTATATCGCTACCGCCTGCATTAATATNNCCATGATTTGCACCAATAGTCCCAGCTCCAGCTACTGTTATAATTTGATTAGCGGAATTGATTAAATTACCACTACTAGATAAATCGCCACTAGAACCTAGATCTCCTATAACTACAGTTCCCAAAGTATTATTAATATCCCCAGTTATTAATACTGTACCGCTAGTAATATTTAATAAAGCATTTATTCCATTGTTCGTGAAAGAACCAAGGTATAGATCGCCGCCACCTGCATTCATTATTCCACTATTGAGAACTGTTCCTAATCTACTTTGATCACCAATAGTTCCAGTTCCAGCTATGGTTATAAGTTGATTAGCGTCATTAGTTAATGTACTGGGATGTACATCATCTATGCTGGATAAATCTCCACCTAATTCAGGGTTACCACCAACTGCATTAGCTCCTATGTTTATAGTTCCTAAGTTATTAGTAATATTTCCGGATTTGAAAGTATTTTTGGTAATATTTAAATAAGCGTCTGTCGCATTATTAGTAAAATTACCGATTTTTACATCTCCACCGCCAGCATTAATTATGCCGTTATTAGTAACTGTACCAAATTCAGTAGCAATACCCACCATATCTGCTCCAATGGTGCCAGTACCAGAAATATTTATGGACTGATTAACAGCATTTGTTAAAGTAGTAGTCCCAGGTATCATGGCTGCTAAATTACCTCCAGAGATATTTATAGTTCCGGAATTATTATTAATATTATCTGTGATAAAATTGTTACTAGTAATATGTAATAAGGCATTGTTTGCATTATTATTGAAAATACCAATTTTTATGTTGCCACCGTTAGCATTAACTATGCCTTTATTATTAAGTGCACCAAACGTAGCATTAGCTCCAATGGTTCCAGTTCCAGAGATTGTTATAGTTTGATTAACAGCATTATTTATAGTGCTAGGGTATAACACATCAATAGTTGATAGATCTCCACCAGTGGCTGGTGCAGCACCAATTGTAATGCTACCTAGTGTATTATAAATATTACCAATGTATACATTGCAGTTTGTGATAGCCAATGAAATATTAGGAGATGTGGTACCATAGTTCACATGATTATTACTAAATTCGCCATTTATATTTAATCCTTGAGTATTACTAATAGTAACTACTCCACTATTATTGATATCTCCTAATTGAGAACCTGGGGAATTCATCATGGTGCCAGTATTACTTAATGTTAAAGTACCAGAATTATTTAAAATAGTTCCAACAACAACACTAGATAAATCTCCGTTAGTTATATTCAACGTTCCAGCATTAGTTAGAGTATTTGAACCATCTAATCCAGTTGTGGTATTTGCATTTTGAATATTGATCGTGCCTCCAACCAAATTAGTTATTGCCCCAATTTTTATATCGCCACCATTTGCTGTAATAGTACCGCTATTAGTTACAGCCCCCATTGGGACTAGATTACCTATGGTAGCTATGCCTGATAAACTTATAGTACCGCCATTTTGGATAACACCACCACCAGATAAATCACCAGCATCAGATATGGTTGTTATAGTAGTACTTGCTGTTGTTAAATTATTTATAACGCCTGTTATCGGATTTCTAATGTTAAAATGATTGGTTCCAGCGGTATTTTTAACATTAATAACTTGAATGTTAGTAATTAAACCCTCAGTATAAAAATCAGCAGCACTAGTTAAGTTGCCGATATTTAATACATTATTACCTAAGCTAGATGTAATAATATTACCATTGATTCTAGGAGGCGAGATAACGCCGGTAATATTAATAACGCTACCTCCTATTCCACCAATAATATTCCCTGCTATAGTACCGCTATTATTCAGTATATCTCCATGTTTACTGCCTACTATGTTTCCTGATATGCTGCCAGAGTTGGTAAGCTTCATAGCAGCAGTGGTCATTCCCATATTTATAATGTTCCCCACAGCAGTACCTACAGGAGTGTCTACCGATATATTGCCAGCATTATTAATAAAAATATTGCCTCCTCCAACCGATGTGGCATCGGCAGCATTTATAGCCAATTTACCATTAGGGGCATTAATGCTGCCATCCATAAGTACAATAATTGCTGTTCCAACATTACCATTAATTATTGGGGGGGAAACGCTGGCAACAATATCATTAATTAATGGATTAGTTCCAGGTGCCGTATTATCAAAAATTATTGCATCACTGTTAGTGGTTGTTAAATTTCCACCGGAACGTACCACCAATGAATTATGAGTAGAATTTATAGTACGTTGATTATTATCAGGATCAGTTGTAACAACAATATTTGTTGCCCAAACACTGGTGGAAATTTGTCCTATCAAAAATAAAAACAATGATTTTTTATAGCTAAACCTGTGATTATCTATCATCCTTGGCATGAATAACACCAACT
>DITK01000005.1 GCA_002422785.1 Francisellaceae bacterium UBA6186 | reverse complement strand
TTAAAGTTTTAAGCTCTGTTGATATTTTGAGTAAAGGTTTTGACTACCCTGGTGCAGAAGTTGCAATTTTAGCAAGACCAACTAAATCTTTAAGTTTATATTTACAGCAAGCAGGAAGAGTGCTAAGAATAAGCCCGGAAACTGGCAAAAAAGGTTGTATTATTCTTGACCATGCTGGAAATACA
This sequence comes from Francisellaceae bacterium UBA6186, assembly GCA_002422785.1. Lineage (GTDB taxonomy): Bacteria > Pseudomonadota > Gammaproteobacteria > UBA6186 > Azoamicaceae > UBA6186. Next base: position 3,174 of record DITK01000005.1, on the reverse strand, counting down.
GAGAGATTGGGTTTTGTAACAAATGACACTACTAATGAGCTTAACAAAGGTGAAAAAACACAAGCTTCAACAGTTGTAAAAGAAAAACAAGTTAAAGCTCCAGCTATTTGCCCATCTTGTTTCATGGTTAAAGAAACAGCTATTTGTCAAAATTGTGGTTTTGAACATAAACCAAAGAATACCATTGTTAGTGCTGATGGTTATTTGGTATTAATTAACGACGAAGAAGATACAGGCAAAAAAATAAATATCTCTGTTAAAGATATTTTAATGAAAGATAAACAAAATTTATATCAGCAATTGGTTGATTACTGCATTAAAAAAGGTTGGAAAGAGGGAAGAGCTTATTTTATTTATAAAGATATTACTGGTGAAGAACCAGAAAAGAATTTTAGATTTGGTGTTAAATGTGCTGTAACAATGCAATTAACATCTTATTTAAAACATTTGCAAATAAAACAAGCTAAATCAAAATTTTATAATAAAAGTCATTGACTTTAAACTTAAAATAGCTTAATATAAATAATATAACATAACAAGGAGTTAATATGATAAACACAGAACAAATAAAAGCAGAAGTTTTAAAAAATGTTGGTAAACTTTCTAACTTAACATCAAGAAATAAAAGAGGTTTTAATTTTAAAGATATAAAAGTTGAACCAAGTATTGATGATTTAATTATTGATGGTATTGGTGGAAATATCGCAGTTTCAAAACTATTAGATATTTCAGTGCCAGCAATCTCTTATTGGAGAAAAAACGGCATACCAAAAGGAAAATTAGCAATCTTATATATGTTATCTCAAGAGAAATAAAAATTTTAAAACTAAGCCCCAATTTAAGGGGCTTTTTTTATGGCTTGAAGAAAGCTACTAACTCTTTACTTATTGCATATAAACCACCAAGCATAGTGCCTAAAATTGCAAGTAATTTCCAGCCACCTAAGATTTGATTTTTGTTATATTCCAAAACTTCTAATTTGTTAATAATTATATCAATTCGTTTGTTTAATTTTTCTTCAAAATCATCAAAACGATCATCGATATCTTTTCTTAACATTCTCATATCTGATCTTATATCAGTATATTGCTTTTCCAAATGTTCTATTTTAACCTCTAATTTTGCAACTTCCTTTTGTAGTGCATCTATTTTTAAATTTTCCATTTTTTAGTTTTCTTCTTATTATTGTTATTTATTCTTTTTAAAGCCAAGATGTTCCGTTATAGTATTTATAATCTGTAGATAGCACCCAAGATGTTCCATTATAGTATTTAAGAGAAGCAGTTACAAAGCTTGTTCCATTCCATATATTTAATGTTCTTCCTGTTGGTGGTGGTGCTACACCATCATTAAAATTAACAGCACCTTTTAATGGTCTAATATAAGTATCAGTACCAAAATTAAAAGTAACAGTTGTTTTTAATGGTCTTACATAACTCATGGTAAAACTCTATGTATTAAATCATTTTTAAAAGTTGGTGTATCATTAGATAAACATACAACTTCTATTTCTTCGTATGTAACATTAAAACAAGGTCTAATAGAAAATGTTCCATCAGCCTTAGTTGGAGTATTTGTATTTTCAATATATCTTCCATCTTTTCTATTTACAAGTCTAACAAATGTTTGAACTGGATTATTAGAAGAGTCTAGTACTGTTCCAGATATAACAACAGGTGATATGCAAGCATATATAATAGTTAGTTCTTTTCCAATGTTTCCTAAATCAGCCATTTTATAACTCCCATGTATCAGATATTTCAAAAATTCCCCTAAAACCAGTTTGAGAAGTAAAAGAAAGTCCCATACAAATAAATGTTCTTGTAACTCCATTAATAACTGAAGAAAATGTGTCTCCATTTACAATAGTTGAATTAGATAAATTTATTGAACTCCACATCCCCGGTAAATAACCTCTTAAAAATATAGGAGCACTTGATTGACCTATATATACTCTTGATAATAATAAACCATTTGTTACAGGGTCAGGATATGCTTGTGTTGTTGTAACTCCAAGATTATTTGTACCTATATTTAAAAGTGGCCTTTTTCCAGTTTGAATTGAACTATCAGTATTTATTGAACCATCATATCTATTGTTAATATAATGTCCATTAATATTTGAGAAATCAGCAGTACCTCCCATTACATAAGAATTTCCAGTTGTTTGATTAGCAATAATAGTTGTTGAATTAGTATCTCCTGATGCTGTTCCAAATAGTTTACCAAAAAATAAATTATCACAATGAGTTGTAGATGTAAAACCTTGAGCAATTGTTGCTCCCTTATACTGAAAAAGCCAAAAAGCATTATTATCTGCAATAATCATCCATGGTCTTGCTGTTGTTCCATCTAATGATTTCCAAAAATATAAGCCACCAGCAACTTGAGCCTCTGTAGGAAAAGGATTTGTTCCAGTATTAATATCAGTCATTGTGTTATAACCAATTATTCTTGTGTAAGAATTGGAAGAAACAGCAGCAGAATCGTTTACTCTTAAATAATTAAATGGAGCAGCACCCATCTTATATGCTGAAATATTAGTTTCAGTTCCAATAAATTCTTCTGTCCATCCTGCACCTGCTTTTGCCCCATAACCTGTTACAAGACAAGCCCTAATTAAATCATTAACTGAACCTATTGCACCTGTTAAAACTGGAGCACTTGCATCGTCATATCTATAAACTCTTACTGTCATTTTATTTATTCCTTATAAATGTTAAATTTGAACCCAAATATCATTAACACTTGGGCTAACTGGTGCTGTTGAAGAAACTGTAATTTTTGAACCATTAGCAGATAAAACACCAGAAGTAATAGTTAAGCCTGAACCAACTTTTATACCACCTAAAACAGTGTCTGTTGCTGTTGGTAATATATAGCCACCAGTTCCACCAATTGCTGATATAACACCATTAACATCTGCTGTGATTGTTGTTCCGTCAACTTTAACACCACCTAAAATTGTGTCTGTTGCTGTTGGTAATGTATAAGAATAAGAAACCGATAAAACACCAGAAGTAATTGCTAAACCTGAACCAACTTTAACACCACCTAAAACTGTGTCTGTTGCTGTTGGTAATGTATAGGTTGCACCAGCTTTCATAGCAATTGGTCGCCAATCTTCATAAGAAGTTACAGCACTTGCACCAGTTATAACTTTATAAACTTTAA
>DITK01000007.1 GCA_002422785.1 Francisellaceae bacterium UBA6186 | reverse complement strand
TTAAAGTTTTAAGCTCTGTTGATATACTTAGTAAAGGTTTTGATTACCCTGGTGCAGAAGTTGCAATTTTAGCAAGACCAACTAAATCTTTAAGCCTATATTTACAACAAGCAGGAAGAGTGCTAAGAATAAGCCCAGAAACTGGCAAAAAAGGTTGCATTATTCTTGACCATGCTGGAAATACAGAGAGATTGGGTTTTGTAACGAATGACACTACTAATGAGCTTAACAAAGGTGAAAAAACACAAGCTTCAACAGTTGTAAAAGAGAAACAAGTTAAAGTTCCAGCTACTTGCCCATCTTGCTTTATGGTTAAAGAGACTGCTATTTGTGATAATTGTGGTTTTGAACATAAACCAAAAAATACCATTGTTAGTGCTGATGGTTATTTGGTGTTAATTAACGACGAAGAAGATTTAGGAAAAAAAATAAATATCTCTGTTAAAGATATTTTATTGAAAGACAAACCTAACTTATATCAGCAATTGGTTGATTACTGTAATAAAAAAGGTTGGAAAGAGGGAAGAGCTTATTTTCTATATAAAGACATAACTGGAGAAGAACCAGAAAAGAACTTTAGATTTGGTGTTAAATGTGCTGTTACATTGCAATTAACTTCTTATTTAAAACATTTACAAATAAAACAAGCTAAATCAAAATTTTATCACAAAAGTCATTGACTTTAAAATTAAAATAGCTTAATATAAATAATATAACATAAGGAGTTAATAAAATGATAAATACAGAGCAAATAAAATTAGAAGTATTAAAAAATGTTGGTAAGCTTTCAACTTTAACATCAAGAAATAAAAGAGGTTTTAATTTCAAAGATATAGTTGTTGAACCAAGTGTTGATGATATGATTATTGACGGTATTGGTGGGAATATAGCAGTTTCAAAATTATTAGATATTTCAGTTCCTGCAATCTCTTATTGGAGAAAAAACGGCATTCCAAAGGGTAAATTAGCTATTTTATACATGTTATCTCAAGATAAGTAACTAATTAAGCCCCAATTTAAGGGGCTTTTTTTTATGGCTTAAAGAAAGCTACTAACTCTTTTGATATTGCATATAAACCACCAAGAATTGTTCCTAAAATAGCAAGTGTTTTCCAACCACCTAAGATTTGATTTTTGTTATATTCCAAAACTTCAAGCTTATTTATAATAATATCAATTCGTTTGTTTAATTTTTCTTCAAAATCATCAAAACGGTCATCAATATCTTTTCTTAACATTCTCATATCTGATTTGATGTCAGTATATTGTTTCTCTAAATGTTCTATTTTAACCTCTAATTTTGCAACTTCTTTTTGCAGTAATTGTAATTCTATATTGTCCATCATTATTTTTCTTCTTATTATTGTTATTATTTTATTTATAGCCAGGATGTTCCGTTATAGTATTTATAATCAGCAGATAGAACCCAGGATGTTCCGTTGTAGTATTTAAGTGAAGCGAGAACAAAGCTTGTTCCATTCCATATATTTAAAGTTCTTCCTGTTGGTGGTGGTGCAACACCCTCATTAAAATTAACAGCACTTTTTAATGGTCTTGTATAAGTATCAGTACCAAAATTAAATTCTACTGCTGTTTTTAATGGTCTTACATAACTCATGGTAAAACTCTATGTATTAAATCATTTTTAAAAGTTGGTGTATCATTAGATAAACATACAACTTCTATTTCTTCGTATGTAACATTAAAACAAGGTCTAATAGAAAATGTTCCATCAGCATTTGTTGGAGTATTTGTATTTTCAATATATCTACCATCTTTTCTATTAACAAGTCTTACAAATGTTTGAACTGGTAAATTATCAGAGTCTAATACTGTTCCAGATATAATTGTTGGATGTTGACAAGCATATATAATAGTTAGTTCTTTTCCAATATTTCCTAAATCAGCCATTTTATAACTCCCATGTATCAGATATTTCAAATATACTTTTACTATATGTGCCACTTCCAGAAGTAAGTGGTAATACAATAAATGTTCTTGTTATACCATTTATTACAGATGTAAATGTATCTCCTAATGCAAGTGGTGAATTAGAAAAATTAACTGAGTTCCACATTCCTTTTATATAACCTCTTAAATATATTGGTGCCGTATTTTGTATAACATGAATTCTTGATAATAATAATCCATTTGTTATTGGGTCTGGATAAACAAATGTAGTTGTCGCATTAATATTCGTCTGTCCAACATTTAATAACGGCGTTTTTCCTACTTGTAATGAGCCATCAACATTTATTGAGCCATCAAATCTATTCATAGTATAATGTCCACTTGATACACCAAAAGAGTTATTAATATAACCACCAGAATATGAGTTTCCAGTACCATAATTAGTTATTATTATTGATGTTTCAATATCACCACTATTTGCACCTAATAAATTACCAAAATATACATGCTCAGAGTATGTTACTGAAGTAAGATTTGTAGCCAAAAGAACTGCTTTTTGATAAATTAAATGAAATGAATTTTCATCAGCAATGATAATCCATGGTCGAGCAGTAGTTCCATCAACACTTTTCTGTATCCAACCACCACCAGCAATCTGAGCCTCTGTAGGAAACGGAATTGTTCCAGTATTAACATCTGACATTGTTTTATAGCCAATTATTCTTGTTGCAACACCTACAGCAGCAGAATCGTTTACTCTTAAATAATTAAATGGAGCAGCACCCATCTTATATGCTGAAATATTAGTTGTTGTAAATTCTTCTGTCCAACCAGCACCAGCCTTTGCTCCATAACCAGTTACTAAACAAGCCTTAATTAAATCATTAACTGAACCTGTTGCACCTGTTAAAACTGGAGCATCCACATCATCATATCTATAAACTCTTACTGTCATTTTATATATTCCTTAAATTAAATTTGAACCCAAATATCATTAACACTTGGGCTTATTGGTGCAGTTGATGAAACAGTTATTTTTGAACCATTAGCTGATAAAACACCAGCACCATCAATTGCTAAGCCTGCACCAACTTTTATGCCACCAAGCACAGTGTCTGTTGCTGTTGGTAATGTATAACCACCAGTTCCACCAATTGCTGATATAACACCATTAACATCTGCTGTGATTGTTGTTCCGTCAACTTTTACACCACCAAGTACTGTTGTGCTTGCTGTTGGTAATGTATAAGAATAAGAAACCGATAAAACACCAGAAGTAATAGCTAAACCTGAACCAACTTTAACACCACCTAAAACTGTGTCTGTTGCTGTTGGTAATGTATAGGTTGCACCAGCTTTCATAGCAATTGGTCGCCAATCTTCATAAGAAGTAACAGCACTTGCTCCAGTTATAACTTTATAAACTTTAA
>DITK01000002.1 GCA_002422785.1 Francisellaceae bacterium UBA6186 | reverse complement strand
ACTGATGATATTATCTTGATTATTAATATTATCTAAAATGTCAGCGATCCAATCGGCGACCATTGAAGCCTCTTTAATTTTAAATCCACGAGTTGTGATAGCTGGGGTACCGATACGTATGCCACTAGTTATCATTGGGGATCTGGGATCGTTTGGTACTGAATTTTTATTGGCAGTAATATTAGCTAAACCCAAAGAGATATTAGCATCTTTACCGCTTAAATGTTTATCAATTAAATTCAATAAAAACATATGATTATCTGTACCGCCAGATAGTACAGTATAATTTCTGTTGATTAATATTTTAGCCATACACCTAGCGTTATCAATTATTTGTTGACAATATTGTGTAAATTCTGGCAATAATGCCTCTTTAAAAGCGAAAGCTTTAGCGGCGATAACGTGCATTAGTGGCCCACCTTGGCAGCCTGGGAAAATTGCTGAATTTAATTTTTTTATTATTTCCGGATTGCTGGCGTTGGCAAGAATTAATCCGCCGCGTGGTCCACGCAAAGTTTTATGTGTAGTTGATGTTACTACGTCGGCTATAGAGATTGGAGATGGATATAAATTAGTAGCTATTAATCCTGCAACATGAGCAATATCTGCCATCAGATAAGCGCCAACATTATCGGCTATTTGTCTAAACTTTTGCCAATCAATAATTCTAGAGTAAGCAGAAAAGCCTGCAATAATTAGTTTTGGCTTATGTTCTATGGCCATGTCTAAAATTTGGTTATAATCTAATTCTCCAGTTGTTGGTGAAACTCCATAAGGTATAGCATGGTATATCTTACCAGAAAAATTAACTTTGGAGCCATGGGTTAAATGGCCGCCATCGTTTAATCCCATTCCTAATATAGTATCTCCCGGATTTAATAATGCCAGCATTACTGCAGCGTTTGCTTGAGAACCAGAATGTGGTTGTACATTAGCATAGTTGGCATTAAATAATTGTTTTGCCCTATCTATAGCTAAGTTTTCTACAATATCTACCAATTCACAGCCACCGTAGTAGCGATTATGTGGGTAACCCTCAGCATATTTATTAGTTAATATTGAGCCTTGTAGTTTTAATACTCCGAGGCTTACATAATTTTCAGAAGCAATTAATTCTATATGTTGTTCCTGTCGTTTTGCTTCCAAATTAACTGCCTTAAATAAATCTGGATCAAAATTTTCAATTAAATCATTGGTATACATAAAATCCTAATAAATCATATAACTTGCTCGGCTGATTGGTTAATGGAAGATAGTTCTTTAATAAGTTCGGGAATAATTTTAAATAAATCACTAACTATTGCATAATTAGCAATTTTAAAAATTGGCGCATTTTCATCAATATTAATTGCTACAATAACCTTACTTTCTTTTATGCCAGTAATGTGCTGTATAGCTCCTGAAATACCTGCTGCAATATATAATTTAGGGGCTATAATTTTTCCGGTTTGTCCAATTTGCCAGCTATTTGGAGCGAAACCTGCATCAACTGCTGATTTGGATGCGCCAACTGCTGCATTTAATTGATCTGCTAATTGTTCAATTAGGGCGAAATTTTCTTTAGATTTTAGTGCGCTGCCGCCAGCGACTACTATTTTAGCGGTAGATAAACTTGGCCTTATAGCCGTAGATAAGCAAGGATTAATTTGATTTATTGAAAATTTAATATTGTTGTTAATGAAAAAATCTAAGTGGTCTAATGATGTTATTTCAGAGGTATAAATATTTTGTATAAATTCGTCATTAAAATTTATAGTTCTAATAGTTAAACATTTAATCTGGCATAGTAGTTTAACTGTTTGGATAGCATTACCTGCATAAATAAATCTTTCAAAGGTATCGTTATTAATAATTTTAGTAACTTCTGATATTTGTTCTACATCTAGCATGGCGGCAATTCTGGGTAACGCATTTTTACCGAATGTTGTGGCGCCAACCATAATATATTGGTAGTAGTCTTTATTTTTATTATTAATAGTTTTTATAACAATAGTTGCAATATTTTCTGCTAATAAATATTGATAATTGCTATGATCAACATATAAAACTTTTGTGACATAGCGAGCCACAGATGTCTGATTAACCACCGATTGGCAATTATAGCCAATAATTAATACTGTTATGTTTTGGGTTAACAAGCTGGCAGCATTGATGGTAGCAATGGTTGCTGGTAGTAATTCAGTATTATTATGTTCGGCAATAATTAAAGCAGCCATTATAATACTTTGTCCTTCGTTTGTAGTTGTTTAATTAATTCGGCAGCAGTTTGTATTCTAATCCCAACAGGCAATATTGGCGGAGAGGTGGTTGTTAGTATTTGAATATTATCGGTGTTAAAATTTTTAAGGTGTATTAATAATTGTTCTAATAAAATTAGATCTAATGGTTTTTTTTTCGCCTGCATTAATTGAGCTACAGAAAGATATTTAGGTTCATTATATTGTAGTTCCATAGTAATAACTGCTGGTAGACTAATATCTAATATTTCTATACCGGTATCAATTTCTCTTACTATTTGTAAATTCGACATTAGAAAATTAGGTGTTATTTTAGCAACAAAGCATCCTTGTGGCCAATTTAATAATCCAGCTAGCATTTGACCAGTTTGGTTAGAATCGTCATCGATTGCTTGTTTACCTAAAAAAACCATATTTACCTGATTTTCTAAAACTAAATATTGCAAAATTTTTGCGACATTTAGTGGTGTTAGCATCATAGATTGTTCAGTTTTAATGAAAATTGCTTTATCTGCACCCCTAGCCAGGGCTTGTATTAATATGTCTTTAGAGTCATGCCCGATAGATACAGCGATGATAGAGTGTAATATTCCTTGTTCTTTTAATTTTACTGCCTCGATTATAGCTACTTCGTCAAAAGGATTAGTTACAAATGGCATATTTTGGGTTTCCACCCCAGAAAGATCTGATTTTATTTTAATTTTAGCATAGGGGTTAATAACTTTTTTAATAGCTACTAGGCCGATGTTTGTTCGTTTAAGGGAAGCTTGATATTGCATTGTTTATAATTTACCAACTAAATAAATATTATTTTACATAAAATTAAATGATTTTACAGGTTTAATCGTAAAAACGGTAGTAGCGGCAACTGATACATTATGAACTACCAGATATTAGGGAGAATAAATAATTGTTGCTTATACTATATAACTGGCGGCTTCGGTTAAATGCTCCGGGTTAATTGTCCCTAGAATGACGCTGTTTATGCCTCTTGTTTCTGGGTTTTTAAAGATTAAATTCATGCTATGGTTAATCGCTAAATGTCCGCTGTCTAGAGATTTTTTGATTAAAATTCCTTTGTTTAAGTTATTAGCTTCTTTTATTACTGGTATAGCTTCTAGATCATTTAAATTTAAAGTTACCATAACTACATCAGCAATTTGCACAGTTAATATGCCGCCAGCTACAGTTTTACAAGACATGCCAAAAGCTCTTATAAGTCCTTGTTTTTTTAAATCAGATAGAGTATCAAAAATTTGATACCTATTAATAATTTTCTCATCTTGACCATTAGAATGAATTAACAATATGTCTAAATAATCAGTTTTTAAATTTTGGAGAGTTTTTTGTAAAGAGGTGATTATATATTCTTTGCTGAAATTAAATAAAGATAAATTATTTTTACATGTTTCACCTGCTTTACTACAAATAACCCATTCATGTCTTTCATTTTTTAATAAATTACCTAAGCGTTCTTCGCTAGTGCCATAGGCTGGAGCTGTGTCTAATAAATTAATATTTAATTCTTTAGCAGTATTTAATAACTGTTTGATAGTGTTGTCGTCAGGAATTTTAAATGGTTTGGGATATTTAACCCCAGTATTTCTGCCAAATTTAACTGTTCCCAAGCCTAATTTAGAAACTAAAATTCCTGTGTTTCCTAAAGCTGTTTTGCTGAGTTGTATTGTTGATTGGTGATTCATATATGTTCCCACCACGGAGAGGCGATAATAGGTTTAGGTAGTTTATTTATTATATCTAAATTAATTAAATTAGTTGCTTGATTAGTGGATTTAATTGATTCCACAGATAATTCTTGTTGCAAATAGTTTACTATTTCTTCTGCCATCATCGGCGCCAAAACTAGTTTTGTGGGCCACGCAAAAATAACATTATTTAATGGAAACCAAGTTGCATGGGTTGGTTTTTTACCATCGGAACGTAAATTTTCGGCACGATTGATGGCAAAAGTACCCCACGAATATTCTGCATTATTAAATTGCAACCAAGGAAATACCAGTTTTAGAGTAGATTTAAAAATTTCTATTTGCTCTAAACTAGATTTTGTCACTCCGTCTTCGGCAATTTTACCGCCACATTGCCAAACGACATGCCCATCAGATGTTTGGTGACTAGAAATAGATATTGTAGGTAATTGTTGCAATCCAATGTTATGTCCGAACAACATTGGCAAAGATTTGGCTTTTACGGCGACCATGTGTAACGGTCTAGTTTGCATTTTAGGGCTATGGTTGAATAATGATAAAAATTGATTAGTACCTTCTCCGGCTGTGAAAATATATTTTTTAGCGGATAATAAAAATTTTTCCCCTTTAATATCAATAAAACATTTATTAACATTACTTTGTTGTTCTGATTCTATACAAATAGAATCTATTTTAATACTGCTATCATGTATTGGCCTCAATAATTCTTGTAAAGTAGTTGTTAAATTTAAGACAGTTTCATTTAGCCGGTAAATCGATCCGTTAAACTTGTCTGTGATAAATGGTTCTGGAAAATTATTTTGATCTACTTTATTTACAGAACTTTGCAGTACTTTGCTAACAAAAAAATTAGCAATATTGGATGACAAATTGCCATTAGACCATAAATATTGGCAATTAGCTAAAATACAATTTTCGCTTAATTTGATGCTACTATTATTTGCTAAAGCTTGTTGCCATAAAAAAGGGGCATCTTTAATTGCTTTAGTTTCAGCTGTAACGGTGCCTTGTAGGGCGTACTTAATTCCGCTATGCAGCATTCCTTGGGAATTAATTGTTTGCCCAGAGCCTATGGCATTATTTTCTAATAAAATACAATTGAAGCCAGCTGTTTGCAATATATTTGTTAGCCATAAACCCGCAATTCCCGCTCCAATAATTACTATATCGGTTTTAATTTCAATCATATTTATTAAACTCACTTTTTAATGTTGTTGCTTGATAATAAAAATAATTTAATTTTGTGATTATACTATTTATATAATTCTTTATATATAATAACTAGAAAATTATATATAAAAAGGGTAATAGCATGAAGTTTTTAGCATTTTCTTTATCTGTGCGTAAAGAGTCATATAATAGAAAACTAATCAAATTAGTAGAGCAAATCTTTCAAGCTAATAGCATGAAAATTGAAATTTTGGATTTGTTAGAGTACGACATGCCTTCTTATAACGAAGATGTACAGAACAATAAAGGATTCCCCGAGGGAGCCGAATGTTTTAAAGAAAAATTGGCAACAGCCAATGGATTAATTCTTGCAACTCCAGAATATAATTATTCTTATCCTGGATATTTTAAAAATATGTTTGATTGGATTTCTCGTTATAGACCAATGCCATGGAATAATAAATCAGTATTATTGTTATCCGCTTCCCCATCATTAGTTGGAGGTGAACGTGCTCTGTTGCCTCTTAAAGTACCTTTTGAGGGTTGCGGTTCTTTTGTTTTCCCCAAGACATTTTCTTTGGCATCTTCTTATCAAGCGTTCAATGAAAAAAATGAATTAATAGATCAACGCAAAGCCAATACTTTATCTGATTTAATATTATCTTTTATAAAGTTTACTAAAGCATTACAGTAATATTTATTTTTATGATCCTGAAATATAAAAAATTTATTGCCGAAATTAATTATATTAGTCGTACCGGGTGTTTTTATGGTGAAGTAATTAATTCGAGTGATTTAATAATTTTTCAGGCAGAATATAAAAAAGATTTGGAAGAATCATTTAAAATAGCAGCGGAACAATACTTGGCATTGCTAGAATTTATTGATCCGCCGATCCAGGCTTTAACGGTAGAGCAAGAAACATTAATTTAATATATTTATAGTAAGCACCTTGGGCATTTGATATTGCTAAGATAAAACCATATTTGCCGTCTAAAAATCCTAATCTAAAAATATAGCCACGAATAAATGTAAAACATCCATGTGCAATAGCTGTAAATAAGTTAGCTGTTTTGCCAGCTTTTAGCTTATCTTTAGCACCTAATGTAGAATAGTTATTTATTTTGTTTAATATTATTTCCACATTAGGGAAAGAATTATGTGATATACGATTATGTAATTTACCAATAGAACCAGTTACTTGTAGACCAAAATGTACGTAGTTAGCTATTATTTGTCCTTGGCTGCGCTTAAATAAGCGCAAATGCTGTTCTTTATACCAATCTCCATATTTTATCGCTTTGCCTAAATAAAATGTTTGAAATGGAATTAAAAAACCAGAGTGTTGGTTTGTATTTATAATGGTATGTTGGATCTCTTGTTGTAGATCCAAAGACAATCTTTCATCAGCATCTAAAATTAACACCCAATCACAGGATGCTTTTTCTAGTGCGAATTTTTTTTGAATACCACACCCTTGCCAATGATTAAAATAAATCTTATTGGTATATTTTTTACATATATTTACAGTTTGGTCGGAACTATATGAATCAACAATAATAATTTCGTCAGCAAACATTATAGTTTGTAAAGTTGTTTCTATATTACACTCTTCATTTTGAGTAACTATACAAACACTTAAAGTTGTCACACTTTATGCCCTTTTTTCTCTTATTTCTGATAGTGTTTTACATTCTATACATAATGTAGCAGTTGGTCTGGCCTCTAAACGTCTAACACCTATTTCAACCCCACAAGTATCACAATAACCGTATTTTTGTTCATTAATTTTTTTAAGAGCTGCCTCAATTTTTTTAATTAATTTTCTTTCTCTATCCCTAGTTCTTAGTTCTAAGTTAAAAGTTTCTTCTTGAGTCGCTCTATCGTTTGGGTCGGCTAAAATATCAGCTTCTTTCATTTCTATAATAGTATTATCAACTTCTAGCATTAATTCTTGCTTCCAACTTTCTAAAATATTTTCAAAATGACTTAATTGTTGATCGTTCATATAGCCTTCAGTTACATCTATATGATAAGGCTGAAATTTGCTTGGTCCGGATAAAGCTGCTTGGTTGTTTAACTTTAATTGTTCTTTGTCAACAGTAGGCCTGGTTTGATGATCGTTGGTATTTATTTGGGATAAAGATTTAGATAATTTTTTTTCTATAACAATATCTTTATCTTTTGGTTTGTTAATAATTTTTGGCTGCGTTTTTTTAATCTTTTTAGCAACTGATTTTTTAGTGATTTTTTTAATAGAGCTAGTTTTGACTTTAGGCTTTTTAGAGCTAGATTTTTTTGATTGAATAGTAACTACGGATGTTTTTTTTGTTTTAGGTTTGATTTTAGCTTTGGCAATTATTGATTTTGATTTATAACCAACTTTTTTTTTGCTTGTGGCTTTAAGATTTTTAGCAACCTTTTTGGTTGCGTAGGTCTTTTTGACTGCTTTGGTGGTAGTTTTAGATTTTTTTCCAATTTTAGCTGCCATGTGAATTTGATCCCTAATTAATTAAAATAATATAAAAAATACAAAAATATAATAAAAATTATCTATAACAAAATATTAATTAAATATCAATAAGACATATATTCAATTCGAGCTAAATTAGCTAATTTATAGTCAAGCTTATTTTTTTATTGCCGAAAAATAGGTTATGAAATATCACAGCCAACTAATAGAAGCCACATTACTAAAGCGTCCTATTAACTTTCTAATGGAAGTAATCTTACAATCTAAAAGGCGAATTATGTTGCGTTGCCCTAATTTAGGTCCTATGACTGGTTGTGACATACTAGGTACTCAATTATGGTTTTCAGCTCCTTCTGGGGATCATTGTTTACCCACCCTAGAGTTAGTAGAGGTTAATAATGGCTTTTTAGTCGGTATTAATCCTGAAATATTAAAAAAGTTAGTTATAGAGTCAATTAGGCTTGGTTATATTGAAGAATTATCTGATTACAAGATTACTGAGCAAGATGGTCATTATGACCAAGATTGTATTACCGTATTGACGCTAGAAAAAGATTTTTTAGATCAATGCTATATTTGTCTAGAGCATGTAATTTATGCTAACGAACAACAAGAAGCTTTGTTTCCCCTGATTAATAAATCTGTTGATACTAATTTAGATTATTTAATGTTAAGAAAGAAACAAGGCTATCGTGCTATGCTAGTATATTGTATATTGCATTCTGGTGCTAAAACATTAAAGTTTGCCGAAAAAATAAATCCAACCTATAGTCAAAAAATTTCACATGCAATAAATAATGGGATAGAAATTGTTGCCTATAAAGCTACGATTTCTGTTCAAGAAATAGAATTAAATACCAAAATACCCATAGTGTCTTCTATTATTTTACAATCTTAGCAAACTATTGAGTCGTTAATCCTGAATTATGTTTATTACTAAATTAGAAATTTTCAACTTTGCGCCCAAAATAAATTAATTAATAAATTGTTTGGGCTGGCAGCATAAAAGGAAATTTATTAAATATAATCATCTTGTTACTAATATGGTGACGCTATATAATATTCAAATGATGTCGATTGGTATTAATAAATTAAGGCAGGAGAATCAAACAATTGACGAAGAAATTTTAAATTGAATTTATTTATGATAAAAGGTATTTCATTACAAGTTGCTTTGGAAATTATAGAAGAAAAAATTGAATCATCGAACAATTCTAAAGAACTATTTAATATATTTAAGTTTATCAGATCATTAAATTTAAACTTTAAAAATGAAGGGTTTGGTATATGTTACGTATGTTTCGTAGGGTTCATTTTTTTTTGTGGGTGTGATTTTATTTGATGCTTCTATGGGGCGAGTATCTTTTGAAGCATTAGAATGTTTATTTTGGGTTAATTTTACTTTTATAGTAGTCTCTGTTATATATGGTATGGGTATTTTTAGAAAAATAACATATACAAAAAAAATATCAGACTCAATTGTTTTAAAAAAAGTAGCTTTAGAGAATAATCTTGTTTTTGATATTAGCGACAAAAAAAAATTATTAAAAAATTTTGAATTGATGTTTTTTATATTTCGTCAAGGAAATCATTTTAGTGAATTAATCAAGTACATTAAAGGCAACTATAAAGATAAATTAGCTTACCATTATTTTAATTTTCATTATATTGATGAACATACCTCAACTTCTAGGGATGTCAATGGGAACAATAGTTCTAATACAACTTACTATCATTATGATCTTTACGGGATAATTATACCATTTAATACCAAACATTTTATTAAAATATTCAATTACAAAATGATTTTAAAATTGCAAAAATTTATTAAATGGAAAACCTCATCTATCTCTTTTAACAAAAAATTTAAGATCTACACAGATTGCGAGCAAGCGATTGCTATATTTTTGCAACCCAAAGTCATAGAGATAATTGAAAAGCTTTATGAGACTTTTCCAGAACTTGACATTGAACTTTCGCCTTGTGGTTTCTTAGCATTGTCGACTCCTGACAACGAGTTGCTAAACTGCAGTAGGCAATACGGTATAGATCAATTAGATTTGTTTGAAAATGAAATTAAAAACAACTTAGATCAAACTAAACTATATAAGGTACTAGAGTTTATGAATTTTTTAAAACAGTACCATGAACACATGTAAAGGAGAAAAGTATGGGATCAGCATTTTTTGCGGTTATGACACTATTGTTTTGGATGGTGGTTATCTTTGGTTTAGGTTTTTGTATTATTGCTATTGTTTGTTACAATGCGATAGCAAAAAACAGAAACTCTGTTGTTCGTGCCTGGGCAGATGTTATTACCTATGAAAGACAAAAAAATAATATTCTTCCAAATATAGAAGAAGCTCTAAAAGACTACCAGGAATATGAGCGTGATTTGCAAATAAAAATTACCACATTAAGAACTTGTATTAATGACATAAAAGTCGATGAGCTTAACAATAAAACTACTTAAAGAAGTAGAAGATCAAACACTATCATTGATAAAAGGCATTAAAATAGCATTAGAAAATTATCCGGATTTAAAAACTTCAAGTTTAATGCAAAATTTTATGCAAGAAATTGCCAAGCAACAAGAAAATATTGCAGCAGCAATCGCTATCTTCAATAAAAATATCGAAGCTTTTAATAATAGTATACAAACGTTTCCTGGTTATCTTGTAAACAGCGCCTGGAATCACAAGACAGCAATAGAACCATTTTCAGATCAAAAGGCCTTAGATACATTTGAGTATAAACTTTACTTATAGTTTATGAATAAAGTAATTCTAGTAACAGGTGGTAGTCGTAGAAGACGAGGCACTTATGATTGTTTTGACCATTCGTCATTGCGAGCTGCGTAGCAGCGAAGCAATCCAGTAAGCATGTACGCACAATAAAAAAGATTGATTTTGCTTACTGCGAGAACAAAAATTGGCCACCCAGATTTTAACGGATTTAATGGGCTTGGGTCCTCTTGAAAACCATTCTTGAAATTGTTTTCTTAATACCTTATACTAAAATCGGTTTTGAGAATAAGAAGAATTTACAAGTGCCAACAATTTAAAAGCCTTACAGATAATGTAGATACCGCCACACCATCTGGCAGCTTCTTTTTTCATATGATGGCAAGTCTTGCTCAAATGGAAAGAGAATTAATTGCCGAAAGAACCAAAGCTAGTCTAGCTGCTGCTAAAGTACAAGGAAGAATTGGTGGACGAAAGCGCAAGATGACCAGTAGCAAAATAGAATCTGCAAAAAGATTGCTTGCTTCTGGTTCGTTGCCAAAAGATGTAGCACGTAATCTTGGTATATCTATTCCAACTTTATATCGTTGGATCCCAGCATCAGATAACTATGCTTAATTACACGATAGTCGATATTATATGTTGTAATTTAATACATTATAATTTTAACATGTAATAGCTAGTATTTTAGAAGTATAATTATAGTTAAAAGAGGATCTTTATGGGTACAGAAGCAAAAAAATTTGCACATTATAATGATATCTTAGCCTTACCGGAACATTTAATTGGAGAAATTATTAATGGTGAATTAATTGTTACTCCTCGTCCTGGTCCTAGGCATGCTAGGAGCGCATCAGCGTTAGGTGGGGCAATATTCAATCCTTTTGATCAAGGTGGTGATGGTCCTGGTGGTTGGTGGATTTTATTTGAACCAGAAATTCATTTTAGTTCAGATGTTATTGTTCCCGATCTTGCTGGCTGGAAAAAAGAACTGGTTCCTATGCTTCCTACATCAAAAGCATATTTTGAAATTGTCCCTAATTGGGTTTGCGAAGTTCTTTCTAAAAAGACCGCTGGAATAGACCGAGTTAAAAAACTTCCTATTTATGCTAAAGCTAAAGTAGATTATGTGTGGTTAGTTAATCCTGACCAAAAGACATTAGAAATTTATCTAAGAGAAGATCAAAAATGGATGTTGCTTAATGCTTTTGAAGGTAATCAACTGGTTCGTGCTGCACCGTTTGATGCTATAGAACTTAATCTAGCTAATTTGTGGCTACCAGACAATGATGAGAATTAATATCGATAATTTTATTAATTATCATAATCCAAAATTATTAACTAATCTATACGATAGAACCAAAGGACTATTAAATAGTCCTTTAAACCAGGAACCAGAAAATATGACGACAAAATTAGCAGATCTGGCACTAAAAAATTTTAGAAATTTAAAACAGTTATAAAAGATTTGCTTTCTTAGCAAGCCCTTTGGTTGTCCACCCTGAATTTTACAATCTAGCAACAAAAAGATTTTTCACATTCACACGTAGCTTTAGCATTGGGGTTTTGTATAACAAAACAAGATTCTGTTAAAGTTTTTTTATAGTCTAAAGTTGCACCATTTAAATAGTTTAAACTAATAGGATCTATAATAACTTCAACATTTTGATCTTGAATTAAAATATCATCTGCCAATTGTTCTTCAAATGCAAAACAATATTCAAAACCAGAACAACCTCCGCCTTCCACATATACACGTAATTTTAGATTTAAATTTAGGGTGTTGGATAATAATTCTAAAACTCTATCTTTAGCTGCTGGGGTGATAGTTATCATTTTTGTTGTAGAAGCCAAAACATTTGCTGTATTCATAATTTTTTTACCAAATTAATTATATTTTTAATAGTTTATTATGGATTTATCCTAATGTAAATAACATAATTTTTGCCATGTTTTATTTTATGAGAATAGGTATATTTATAGCTATGTCGATAATAACAATTGTTAAAAAATTAAAAAATCAAGCATTTACTATTTGGGAATCAATTATATCAATACTAATTTTAAGCTGCTGTGTTCTATCTGTAAATATTTTTTTAATCGATATAATATATTGTTTATCGAATCTAAATTCCATAGCTAAATATTTTGTTGCAAATCGTAATGTTGCTACTTGTTATGCTGCCTACAATAACAAAAATTTATGTACGGATCTATTTTTAGCATATCCATATGACAAAAAAAAGAATAGATAGCATTAAAAAATATACTGCAACCAGCTTAGAACAATTGTTAATATCGGTATTAATAAGTAGCATAATTATACTAATTTTGTTCGAGATATATAGCGTGGTAAAAAAACAGTCATTTAAAATAGCGCAACAAATACAGGTGTTATACAATCAAAATATTGCTGATTTTTATTTGAGAACTCAAGTTAATCGATCTGGGTATAAAGGGCTATTGAGCACTTTGCCGCTGCATCAGTATACCAGCATACCAATTTCACACAAAGCACACATTATACCTAAAGCACCGATTGCTGTCTGTAAGGCGACAGTTGCCAGTTGTAAAAATTTTGTGCCAGATAAAATTTTAGATAAAATAATTAATCATAAAATAAAAGATAGTACCGATGTGTTGTTGATTTATGATATTCCGGAAAAAGTTACGTATTTAACAGAAGACATGCCAGAGTATAGTAGCCCATTAACAATTGCATTGCAGCAAAATGTATTTGCGGCTGGGGATCATATGATTGTCGCCGATTCAAAGTTCATACAAAGATTTATTTTGTCTGATATGATTGATAAAAAATTAATACATGATAAACCATTTAATACTACCAATAATTTTGTGAAAAAATTTCAGAGTGGAGCTGAAGTTTTTAGAGTAAAGTGTGTGGCATTTTATATTGCTAAAAATTATAGATATAAAAATAGCGAAGTATATAGTTTGTATATGGATGATTTAAGCCGCAATCGTGCAGAAGCCATTTTAGATAATATAGATAATTTATTAGTGCAAGTATTAATGCACGATTCTAATATTCAGCTGGTTAATGCGTCAAATTTAGGATGGATATTTAATGAATATATATTGATTAAATTATTATTTAAAAATAAAGTTATAGAGCAAAATTTTGTCACCGGCATAGAAGTTAAAAATAATGGGCAAGCTAGTTAAAAAAGCATCCATTAACATGCTATTGGTTTTGGTTGTCATGAAATTGGCATTGTTAATTATTATAATAGAAATAGATAGGGTTTTTACTTATAAAAAAATATTTAACAATGAACAAGAAACACATAACAAACAACTAAATATCAATGCAAAATTGACTGAAATAGCAAATTCACAGATTAAATTATGGCAAAAAGTTGGATTTTTACCAGATGATTTATCTTTTTTATGTGATCATGGTATAAATATTCATCAAATTAATATAGATCAACAACCATATGGATATTGGGGTGCTCGTGCCTTGATATCTGTTGATTTAAATTTGAAAAAACAAAATACATTATATTTTGAAATGCTTTTACAAAGTCATGATGTTGATTTACATCAACTACAACTTGTTGATTTGTTTGGGGTCGGCAAAGTTGATCAAGTATTTTTTTTGGATCCGCAAAATTGTTTATGGAGATACGATGTTGCCACTAATAAATTATTTTTGCAAAGCTCTGGTCAGGAAAATATAAATTATGTTGTTGCAAATGATATGTTTAATATAACAAACAATAATTCTGACAATTCCAAATTTCAATTGCAATATATAATATATGTACATGCCAGAGAAAACAATCTAGATAACAATAAATCACAAGATTTTATTAAAGTAATTTATGCCAATCAACAAGATTGCGAGAACAGTTCAGTATTAAAAATATTAACTAGCGAGCAACGTATAGCTAATTTTTTTTTATATTATAATTATATAATAATAATGCACGAGGATATAAAGTTGGAGCCAATAATTTATAAAATAGGGCATAAAAAAAGTTCAGACAATGTTTTCAACACAAAAATAATGACTAATAAAATCGATGTTAAATTTAAAAGTCGCCATACAGTATTAGACAATTGCCGAATAGATATTAATTTGCCAAGATTTAAGTTATCCTGGGATTCTAATTTAAATCTACATAAAATAGAGATCATGAATAACGGTTGTGAATTACTTGTTTATGAGTTTAACTTACCAAATGACAATATGATGTTGTCATTTAGAATTGATGATTGTTCATAGTTCAAATAATATACTTTACAAACTACAAAAAACTTTTATGCTGTACAGTGTATAAAATGAAATTAATAATGGTTATGGAACATGATAAAACATTTAAAAATGTCTGCAGTGATGGCTGTGGTTTTTTTGTCGGCTTGTTCATCTAATAAGTATGTTGCTAAACCAAATGATCCTTTGGAGCCATTAAATAGGGGATTTTATAAATTAAATAAAACTATAGATGCGTTATACATTAATCCTACTAGCAAAATTTATGACAAAATTATCCCGGAAGCTATAAGAAAGTTAATTAGTAATTTTTTTGGTAATTTAAATGAAATACCGACGATTATTAATAGCTTATTGCAAACAAAATATAAACAAGCAGCAGACAGTACTGCTAGGTTTACTATTAACTCGACTTTAGGTGTAGGTGGTTTATTTGATATTGCTAGCAAAGCTAAAATAAAGCATGCAAAAGAAGATTTTGGCAAAACTTTAGCGGTTTGGGGTTACCAAGACTCTCATTATTTAGTTTTACCAATTGTTGGTCCTACTACAGTAAGAGACGGTGTTGGGTTTGTTGGTAATGCATTTATCACGGTTCCTTATTATTTAAAGCCTAAATGGCGTAATTGTTACGAATTTTCTTATGTTGTAAATCGTAGATCTGAATTGCAGGAAACAGAATCGTTGATTACAGCAGCTGGGGTTGATGAGTATACATTAGTTAGAGATGCTTATTTGCAACATCGTGAATATACTATTAGTGATACAGTAAATAACAAAATGTTGTCAGAACCACCAGAATAATCCTCTTGCTTTGCTATGGCATTTATTTTATAAGTATTTCAATAGATTATGGCAAATAAAATTAGTTTATGCGGTTGTTTTATAAAAGGTCTGGTAATATTTAACATGTTAACTGTTAGGCGGCATTATATATTCCTATGTTTGTTAATATTTAACACATGTTTATTTAGTGTTTATTCTAAGCAAGAAACTGCTGCGCAGTATTCATCAGAAAAAAATACTTTGTTATTATTTTCAATTATGCAGGACTTGTTGCCATTAGTTTTAGATGAACAGCAATTTAATGATATAAAAAATAAAGATATTATCGGTAATAATCTTGATAAATTAAATAATTTATTTGTAGAGTTAAAAGAGCATAGTGATATTGCTCCAATTACTTTTAACATTTCTTCTTCCGTCTTATCTAGGCATATAAAAGCTGCAAAAAAAGCTTTCGCTAATTCTGAATATGTTTATGCCAGATATTTATTGAAAAGTTTGCCGGCTGCGTGCATTTCTTATTATAACAGGGATGAATATCTTCATAAAAAGCTGCCAACAATTAATAAGAGTTTATTTGTTTCTGAATTTGATCTTGCAGAATTCTATTACATGTTTAGAAATTATAAACAAGCATTAGTAACCTACGAAACTTTTATAAATAAGAATATTAACCAAGCAAATAAAGGGAATGTTGCTCAAAATATACAAACTTCCTTGGAAAGAATTTTGGCAATTTATTTGCACGGATATAAAAATCCAGGGCTTGCCTTTGATGTATTACAAAATTATCAAAAAAAATTTATTTTCCCAGAATATATCAATATTTATATAACTGAATGGTTAAAAGGATTAGAATTAGTCGAAGATACTTTTGGTAAATCGGTTAAGATTAAAAAAGTTTTAACTTTTAATGAATTAAAAAAATATATTAGTGAATACTTTCATGAATCAGAAACTTTACCTTCGTCATTTATTATACCTAAATCAGATCAAATGTTTTATTTAATGTTATCTGGTTATTTAAATGATTATTTATATACCAATCCCAAAAAAGAAGAAATTCCGGCGTTATTATATTGGTCCTCATTATGTGATAGGGCACTTAATTATCACGATAATATTTCTGTAGCAGATCTATATTTAAAAGAATGTGTAGTAACCAACCCCAAAAGTGCGTATGCAAAAAAATGTTTATCAGAATACGATGAATATATGACCTTATCATACTCAGGGATAGATGGAGATTTGCCTCATTATATATCTAAAGAAATTAAATTTTTACATGATTTAGTTTATATAGATTAACCACTAGTATCATATTACATAACTGAGTAGCTTACTGATCCAGAAATTCTATTAACAGACTTAGTTGAATGATTCTTTGCGTTTAATTTAGCGAAAACCAATTCGCCAATTAAATTTTTTGTTATGTTAAAAGATACACTCAAGTCTGTTTCAGCACCTGCATATTGATCGTGCGAACCTTTAGCGAATTGAAAAATATGTATTGCTCCAGTTAAATTCAAACACTCTAAATATTCAGCATTTATGCTAGCATAATAGTCTTTTAGCCCACGTACTGGTGTGGTGCTGTAGCCTTCTGCTAATCCATTAAAACCATGTAAAGTACCTAGGGGAAAAATAAAAGAATATCCGGGATTATTCGTATCATGACTTCCTAACAATTCATAGCCAATTTTACCAGTAAGTAGCCAATTTTTAAATAATTGCTCACTATCTTTCCAGGCGGCCATGTTTAAATATAATGCAGAGTATTTATTTAAATTGTTACAATTGTTTTTTTGTACCGCAGTTTCTAGTTCATAATCAAAGTTAAATATTTGTTTGAAAGTCTGATCTGAAGTCACTCGTGTGCCAAAAGTAGTATTTGAGTTACTTAAAGTGGTTAAATCTTTATTATGATAAATATATGCAACTATCTTCCCGTAAGTAAAATTTTGCCAAGTTACGTTAACAAGATTAGCCAGCAATTTACGTCGGCCATCACTATTTAAGCTATTATTTTTAGAAGTATTAATATGACTAACAAAACTGTAGAAAATTTCGAAATCATCTAAAAAATTATTTTTAATTGTTATAGCATCGAAACTAGTAGGAAATTGTCTAAAAGTATCGTTGCCGACCATTCTAGAATTATCTAATGATAAAAATTGTCTTCCCAAAATGATGTCAGTATTTGGTAGGTATTCGGAATAAATATTAGCTTTAGTAATGCCGGTGCCTTTGGGGTCGCTAATTATTGTATAATTAGGTTTTTTTAATGGGTCGGCATTAGGATTATATTTTTGTCCAAAGAGACTTGTCACATTTACCATTTCTAGTGATAGGTTATGCTGATAAAAACTAGCACTTTGGTAACCTAATTGGCTTTTTATGGTGTATGCTTGAGCACTAGTTAGCTGTTTTTGAGCAGCATATTCTTGACGAGCTCTAAAATTTATAGAAGGATCGCCATGTTCTAGGGCTGCCGTGATAGTTTTGTATTGATTAGATGACTCAGCATGATTTATGAAAATCATGCATAATAATATAGATGATAGAACAGCCTTGTCCTTGCTAACCATGAAAAAATCCCTATAGTTTACTTATGATATTGTTATTATAGATTTTTTTTGTCAATTAAAAATTTTCAAGTGATTTATTTATATTTATTAACGGGGATACATCAGAACCATGAGTACTCAGCAATATAGCCACAATAAGAGAATAATCGGTGATTATTTAGTTAGTTATGGTGTGATGCAATCAGTATATGATAGTTGTGACATTATTGATTTTTTTAAGATTGGTGAATTTCAATATGGATTATATTTAGCAGACGTAGCAGGAACAGGGGATGCTTCAATTGCTGTGATGCATCAATTACAAGGATTAATAAATAAACACTGCTTTGCATGTTTGGAACAAAAAGAAAATTGTGTTTTAGATCCGGCAGCGATAGTTAACAACATTAATGCGGAAATTTATACTGGAAAATTAGGTAAATATGTAACTTTAGTATATGGTATTTTGGATTTAAAAAATAACACCTTGGATTACACTATCGCTGGATATTATCCAAATCCTATTTTTGTTGATGCTAAATTTGATGCTAAATATTTATTTGGTAAAGGTTACCCATTAGGTATATTACCTAATGCTACTTTTGAACGCTTTAATATATCTATACCTGGGAATAGTTCGATAGTGTTTTTTTCTGATGGTATTATGAGATTTTTAATGCTAAGTGAGGATAAAGAAAGTAAGGATAATCAATTATTAAATTTAGTTTCCGGCGCAAAAGTTGAGATTGACGGAATTTTACAAAAATTGAATTTGACGTATAGTACGCCAATTGTAGACGACATAGTGATACTAACTATTCAGAGAAAATAATTATAACGCAAACAAAAATTCCCCAAATTTGATTAAATCTGGGGAATTTTAGGTAATTTAAAAAATAATAAATTATTTATTATTTTTTACCTTTACCACCCTTACCTTTGTTTTTACCATCTTTACCTTTATCTTGAGTTTTAGCCATTAGAATCGCTCCTAAAAATTGTTAATTTATTACTACAATTGACTATATTAAGCACTATTTATTTATAAAGCAAGCGCACTCCATGCTTTTAATAGTCGATTATATTTTTATTTTTTAGTACAATCAAAAACTAATATTAGCAACATTAGAATTAAATTAATAGTTGTATAGGTGGATTACGTTAAAACAAAATTTTAAAAAAATCACTAGATTTAGTTTTGCCAGATTTTGCTTAGTTGGTGGGTTATTATTTTTACTAGATGCTGCTTTATTATACTTACTTATATATGGGTTTAAATTTGCTCCAACCATAGCTAGAGTTATATCAGCAAGTTGTTCGATAACGGTATCTTGGGTATTGCATCGTAGTTACACGTTCGGTCCTTCTATTAATAGGCCGTTGTTTGAGTATAAACGATATATATTTGGTAGTTTATTGAGCTTTATAATTAATTTATCTAGTTATATTATATTGATTGAAAGTTGGACAATATTTTGGCAATATCCAATATTAGCTGTCATTTTAGCAACGGCTTTGTCTATGAACTTTAGTTATTTATTTATGAAAAAAATAGTGTTTTTAAAAAAATGAACCGCATAACCTATAAATTTTTAATTATCCTTATAGCAAGTAGCTTGTTATCTAGTTGCATGTTAGATTTTGGTAAATTTTTTTGCCAATCCAACAAGTCATCAAAAACTACAAAATCCTCTAAACCAATAGCAGCATCTAAAAATTTTCCAATAGAACAAAAAATTTCCCCCACCATGGAGGCTGAAAATTATTATTTAGAGGCATCAACCTCAGAAGAACAATCG
The DNA here is from genome assembly GCA_002422785.1 of Francisellaceae bacterium UBA6186. Classification (GTDB taxonomy): domain Bacteria; phylum Pseudomonadota; class Gammaproteobacteria; order UBA6186; family Azoamicaceae; genus UBA6186. The sequence goes on along the minus strand of DITK01000002.1, from coordinate 20,295 downwards.
ATAGCACTTCGTATGTTTGAACATTTAGCAAAATTAAATGATATTCATGCGACCATTAGGGTCGCAGAAATGTACTTAAATGGTATCGGCACCGAGCAAAATCCAACAATAGCCATGCAGTGGTTTAGGAAAGCCGCAATTAATGGGTCACCAGTTGCTATGTGGCGAATGGGTAATATGTATCGGGACGGGATAGGTGAACCTTATAATTTAAACAAAGCAATAGAGTGGTATCAAAAGGCAGCAACTGTAGGTAATATTAAGGCCATGTTGTCGTTAGGAGAGATTTATCGTGGCTGGTATGGTATGCATCCTGATTATAATAAATCTATGAGTTGGTACGTTAGAGCGGCCGGAATGGGTTCCCTTGAAGCTGAATATCAAATAATTAGGTTAGTTACCAATGACTTAATAGATCAAAATAAATATTCTGAGAAAATTACATCTGTTTTATCTTCCTTAAAAAAAGCTGCCAAAGAAGGTGATGTAGATGCCATGGTGGCTGTTGGTGATCATTATATGCATCACCTAGATAATATTAGTTTGGCTTTAGAATATTATGAACAAGCGGCATCTAAAAATTTCTCCCCAGCTTTATTAAGGCTAGGGTTGTTGTATTTGCATGGACAATCAGTAACACAAAATTATTTAGTGGCCATAGATTTTTTTACTAAAGCCGCAAATATGGGTAATATGATTGCTGAATATCACTTGGGTGAGATATATAGAAAAGGTTTAGGTGTGCCAAAAAATGTTCAATTGGCAAGTGATTGGTACGGTAAAGCTGTTAAAAATAATTTTCCTAAAGCATTAGCAAGACTTGCCGATTTGTATTTTTCAGGCAAAGGCATAACGCCTGATTTATATAAAGCAATAGACTTGTACATTACGGCTGCCAAAGCTGGCGACACTTATTCGGGGTTATTATTAAGTATTTTTTATGCCGAGGGGTTAGGAGTTACACAAAATTTACCACTTAGTGTTCATTGGTATAATGTTGTAGAGCAAAAACAAGATCAACTATTAGCAAAATTTGATGTTGCGAAAAATTATGAAACCGGCTTCGGATTTAAAAAAAATTACTCTAAAGCTGCTAAGTGGTATTTGTTAGCAGCAAATGAAGGATTGGCTAAAGCCCAGACAAAATTAGCTGAATTATATGCTGACGGACTTGGGGTTACACAAGATTATCAACAAGCTATTAGTTGGTACCAAAAAGCTGCTGATCAAGGTTATAGCTATGCTCAATATAGTTTGGGATTATTATTACAAAGTGATGTCCATAAAAAATCAAAAAACCCAAAAGTTGCCTACAATTTTATGAAAAAAGCCGCTATCAACGGTTACACTCCAGCTCAATATAGTTTGGCTTTAATGCTTTTACAAGGTACCGGCACTCCTGTAAATGCTGTTAAGGCTTATGGTTGGCTACATATTGCACTTAATGATGGTGGTTACGAATCTAATCCAGAATTAATGAACATATTAATTAACAAGCTAGAACCTGAGGCCAGAAATAGGGCAGTATTGTTAGTGCAGCGTTATAGAGATCGATACAATTTATCTGTTAATCAAGAATTTTAAGGTTTGGTAATAATTATATGAATCATAATATATTTATACGTGGCATAGTTATCTGGTTTTTAGCTACCATATTTTATTTTTTTGATAATTTATTAAATGTATCGCCATCGGTAATGAAGCCAGAATTATCAGCAATATTTCATTTGTCTGCAGCAGACTTGGGGGTGTTATCTTCTTGTTATTTGTGGGCATACGGCTTAATGCAAATTCCGGCAGGTATATTAATGGATAAAATTGGCCCTAGAAAACTACTTACTAGTGCAAGCATATTGTGTGCTATAGGAAGTTTTTGTTTTGCATCGTCCAATAGTATAGAAGTTGCACAAATTGGTAGAATTTTAATTGGAATTGGAGCATCTTTTGCGGTAGTTGGTTGTTCTAAAATTGCATCCGTCTGGTTCCCTGCCAATAAGTTTGCTTTTTTTGTTGGATTAATGGTTTCTATTGGTATGTTTGGTGCAGCTTTTGGTTTGGCTACAGTAAGCTATATTGTTCAGATATTTACTTGGCGTCATGCTATGTATACTGGTGCATTAATCGCATTTATTTTAAGTATGTTTATGTGGACAATTATAAGAGATTTTCCTCCAACAACATTAAATACCGAGCATCCAGAAGAATTAACCAGCATTCCAGCATTAGAAGGATTGAAAAAAGTTCTTGCCTCTCGTCAAGTATGGGTAGCATCTATTTATGCTGGCCTTATGTTTGTACCAACATTAGCTTTTGGCTGTTTATGGGGGATACCATATCTAGTAGAAGGGCACGGTTTAAGCAGAGAATTATCGGGATTTTTAGTATCATTAATCTTTATAGGCTGGGTTTTTGGTGGACCAATTTATGGTTTTATTTCTGACTATTTAGGCGTGCGAAATTTGCCTATGTATATTGCTAATATCTTGACATTAATAGTTAGTATAATGTTGATTTATATGCAAAATATATCTGTTACCACCATAGGTATACTAATGTTTTTGTTGGGATTTTTTTCCAGTGGCTTTATTTTGGCCTTTGCTGTAACCAAAGAAAGTAATGATCGCCAATTGTCAGGTACTGCGATTGGTTTTATCAATACTATTAATACTTTCGGTGGTGCAGGATTGCAGTGGATAATTGGTAAAATTTTGGATGTAATTGCAACAGACGTAGTTATTGCCGGTAACGGTGAACAGGTTTTTTCTTATTATGATTATCAAGTAGCCCTGGTAAGTATACCTATTTGTTTGGTTGTGTCGTTAGCTACATTATTTATGTTAAAAGAAACTCATTGTGTTGAGATAAAATACAATTAGCTACCAGCAACTAAAAATGTTATAGCTTATAATTAAATATAAATATTGCAATTTTAGGATCAAAATGAGTGCAAACACAAATAATCATGGATTTTTTAATAGTATCGCTACTAGTAAAGCTATAGCTAATATTCACGATACCTCTACTTCTGGCGATATGATCCATCTGTCTAAATCGGAAATAGAAGAAAATGCTGAATTTGCAGCTAATGCTACTTTATTGAATAGAATTGTGGTGCGTTCCAAAGGTTACCAGGTAGACGCCTTAAATAAAAAACATGATTTACAAAAAAATTATGATGCTGGGATCGGTTTAGATAACGATGGTGGTGGTAATCAAGAATTAGAGATAGAAGCTCATCCAGAATTACCATATATGGGTGGCAAAGCCGATCAAATAATGTTACCAGAAAGCGAAATAGATGCGGTACCTGTATCACAACTATCTTCCCAACAAAAAAGTAAATTAGCCGATAAAAAGAAAAAGCAACAAGAAAAAGAACGTAAACAATTAAGTCTGCAAATGAAACCTAAAATCCAGCCAAAACAAGCTCCTGTTCATCGATATGTTGCACCGCCGCCAAGACATACCCCACCAAAACTTAGGCCTCCTGGTAGTTAGAGTTTATTATGACCTTAGATCTGGCAGAGTTAATAATTAATAATTCTGAAAGTGAGATAATAAAGATTTTTGACAGCCATTTACAGCAAGATCAAAGATTAAATTTTAATGCTATCGATCGTTTTGGTTTTCCTCCACTAATTGAGGCGGTTATTTGTAATAAACCAAAAGTATTAAATTATTTATTACAACAAGGGGCAACAGTTGATCGGCTGGATATTTTAGGTAGAACTGCTTTGCAGTGGTCAGTTGAACGTGGTCATATAAATTTGTGTAAAATTCTCCTAGAGCATAAAGCTAATCCTAATCATTATTCTTTGGATGGTCAGCCAATTTTAGTGTATCCGATTTTAAGAGGACAGCTAGAATTAGTAGAATTATTAAAAAAATACCAAGCCAATCATTTATTTGCCCAAGATTTTATTAGTGCAAAATTATTGGGTCATAGATTTGAGCTGACAGGAGAAACGGATATTGTTAGCCCAGAGAATAAATTTATTCCACTTAGTTTCGAAGGGTTTTATTTAGAATTTACGGTGGGGTTAATTGCTCGTTCTTTACATGACTTTATTAATAGTATTGATGGGCAAAAATTTATTGATTTACAAGGAAAATTATACAAAGTTTTACATGCATTACAAAATGCTGCAGTTTTAGAAAGTTTTGCTCAACATAAAGATAAAAGTTTGTTTCAAACAACGATTGATAATATTTTGCAAGAACCATTGTTGTTAATTCCATCTGCATACTCTGGGCACGCTATAACTTTTATAAAATATAAAAATTATTTTGCCAAATGTGATCGCGGGGTTAACAATATAATAGATACAGTAATTATTTATGAAGTGGGTAATAAATATTTATTAAATCAAAAATTGTTTTATAAATTATTGTATGAACCAAAAACAGATAATTTTGTAAATCATGAAATTAAAGATTATTTGTCATTAATCCCGCTTAAATCATTACCAACCAGAAGTCAGATTGCGGGCAATTGTTCTTTTGCTAATGTTGAAACAAGTGTTCCAGCCATGCTTTATATGTTATTTGATATTGATGAAAAAAAAGAGGCGATCCAAGCTGAAAAATCGGCATATTTGTTTTATAAAAATTGGATAGAGTGGGATAAAGATAGTTCTTTAAATGAGGCTATCGCAGATTTTTCTAATGCTAATCAAGAACGTAAATTATCCAAAGCTATGACTATCGGATCGATTTTAATCCAGCGTTGTAAAGCTGAGTTTAATAAACATATAGATCGAGCCAAAAAGATCCTCAATCTTTTAATGTTATCTAATTTTCAATTTATTTTGCGAAATTATATTGTAATTTATTCTAAAGAATCTGCAGGTAAGATCGGTGCTAATTTTGTAAACTTGTTAGCAAAATGTGGATTGCATCCACTTGATTTAAAAAACATAGTATTAAACAAGCCTATTAATTTAAAAACAATAGAAGCTTCGACAGCTTATGTAGCTGAGCCTAATTTAGTTAAAATGACCACTGCACTGCATATTGCTTGTTTAGAAAATAGTATCGATACGGTTAAATATTTATTAGATAAAATGAAAATAGACGTTAATTATCTAGATAGAACTGGCAGTACTCCTCTTATGTATGCAGCCTGGAAAGGTCATGTAGAACTAGTAAAATTGCTAGTTGCAACGTATAAAGCTGATCCGAAAATTAAGAATCTACGTAATGGTACAGCTGAAAAATATGCTAAACATGCCGGATGGGTCGAGATTGTTAAATTTTTAAAATCTTACCACTAATTACATCTTTTAGTGTTTCATACAATCGCTGTTATTTATTTCAAAAGCAGTACTACAAGGTTATTAATTTCCTCAACAGTTAACTTTGTTAATTTGCTTATTAAATTAATATCTAATCTTTCTGCTAGCATAGAAAGTGCTATTTCTTTTTTATCTTCAGTACAAAACATTGTTGGCAAATTTGCTATTGTTAGTTAAACTAAATTTATGGCTAGCAAAAAAAAGTTAATTAAAATATGGGTTAAATCATTAATATTGCTAATAAATATTTTTTTGATAGCTGTTATTGTTTATCTGGGTGGTAGATTTTATGCCCAAACTCAAGAAACTAAAAATATACAATTAATGAGCGATCAATTAATAGATGCAATTTTACCATTGAGCAGCTTATTAAGTAAATCAGCTGGAAATATTTATTATCATAAAGATGACCATGCAATACATATCCAACCATCGTTATTTTATAAGAAAAAAAATAAAATCTATAAATTAGATCTCACTTTATCTAAACCGATATATAGCTTAATTGATTGTACCGGTAATTTATCTGAAGACACAGTTTACCCATTAAAAATCAGGTTTATTTGGCAACCAATGCCGAAGTTTAAAGATCGTTATGAATTAATATGTGAAAGGCATAATAATTTTAAAAACCTTAATAAATCTAAAAATATTCAAAGAAAAGTTTTATTGCAACATATCAATAAAGTAAAATTTAAATTTCTAGAATCAATGTCCGCAAACAACACGGAGGGATTCAAATATATTGATGCCAAAGATTTACAACATGGGCATAATCAGAAGATAGCAGCCTTGCAAATTGGTATGTTGGTGCAAAGTAATCATAAATCATACAGGCAAAAAAATTATAAAAATTATCATGTTTTCCAACAAAAAGTTAACTTCCTAGATAGATTTTCCCGAAAAGTAATCTATATGACTGTTCCTGCGGAAATATCCTAACGATATACCGATACCCTTGACTATTAATTATTTGCCCATATATCATCAATCGTAAAACAAATTTAATTATAAATATTATCAATTATTTTTATTAATAGTAGGAGTGAATAATGAGCATAAAAATTCGTCCTTTGCATGATCGGCTGATCGTAAAACGTACCGAAGAACGTAAAACAGCTGGTGGAATCGTGATTCCAGAAACAGCTGGAGAAAAACCGCAGCGTGGTGTTGTGCAGGCAGTAGGACCTGGTAAATTTACTTCTGATGGTAAATTGCAAGCAATGGCAGTTAAAATTGGCGATGAAGTTTTGTTCGGAAAATATTCTGGTACCGAAGTTAAAATTGCTAATGAAGATTTGCTAGTAATGAAAGAAGAAGACATTATGGGTATTATCGAAGGATAATACACTTTTAGTTTGTTAATTTTTTGATTGAGGAATAAATATTATGGCAGCAAAAAGTTTAAGTTTTAGTTCAGAAGCGCGTGAGCGTTTATTAACCGGTGTGGATATTTTAAGAAAAGCAGTTGAACAAACATTGGGTCCTTGTGGACGTAATGTAGTTATAGAAAAATCTTTTGGTGCCCCAATTATCACCAAAGACGGCGTAACCGTTGCTAAAGAAATAGAGTTGGAAGATAAAATTGCCAACATGGGCGCACAAATGTTAAAAGAAGTTGCTTCTAAAACTTCTGATATCGCAGGAGACGGAACAACTACAGCGACTGTTCTAGCAGCTTGTATTGCGAGAAAAGGTAACGAGTTGGTGGTTGCCGGTATGAACCCTATGGAACTAAAAAGAGGCATAGATAAAGCAGTTATTGCAGCTGTTGAAGCTTTGAAAAAAATGTCTGTGCCTTGTCTAGATGATAAATCTATTGCACAAGTAGGTACTATCTCAGCAAATACAGATCATACTATTGGTAATATTATTGCTAAGGCAATGTCTAAAGTTGGTAAAGAAGGCGTTATTACTGTAGAAGATGGCACTAACTTAGAAGACGAATTAAATATCGTGGAAGGCATGCAATTTGATAGAGGTTATATTTCTCCATATTTTGCTAATAATCAACAAAATATGACTTGCGAATTAGAAAATCCATATATCTTATTAGTGGATAAAAAAATTAGCAATATTCGTGAAATGTTGCCTACTTTAGAAACGGTTGCTAAAGGCGGGCGTTCATTATTGATTATAGCAGAAGATGTAGAAGGAGAGGCATTAGCGACCTTAGTTGTTAACAATATGCGTGGCATAGTAAAAGTCTGTGCAGTTAAAGCTCCAGGATTCGGGGATCGCCGTAAAGCCATGCTAGAAGATATTGCTATTTTAACTAATGCACAAGTTATTGCCGAAGAAGTTGGTATGAGCTTAGAGTCTGCCAAATTAGAAGATTTAGGCAATGCTAAGCGTGTGCTAGTAACGAAAGATAATACTACTATTATTGACGGTAGTGGTAATAGCAAAAAAATAGAAGGAAGAATTGCACAGCTACGTAAACAGGTAGAAGATACATCTTCTGATTATGATCGCGAAAAATTGCAAGAACGTATAGCTAAACTTTCTGGCGGTGTGGCAGTTATTAAAGTAGGTGCGGCGACTGAAGTTGCTATGAAAGAGAAAAAAGCTAGAGTAGAAGACGCCCTACATGCAACTCGTGCAGCTGTTGAAGAAGGAGTCTTGCCAGGCGGTGGTGTTGCTTATATTCGTATTATCAATGAACTTAAAAAAGTTAAAGGTGATACACATGAACAAACCCAAGGTATTAGTATTGTAATTAGAGCATTAGAAGCACCTTTACGTCAAATTGTAGCTAATGCTGGCGGTGAACCTGCAGTTATTACTGAAAAAGTTAAAGCAGAAACTGGTAATTTTGGTTATAACGCCGCAACCGGTGAATATGGAGATATGTTCAAGTTTGGTATTTTAGATCCAACTAAAGTAACTCGTACTGCATTACAAAATGCGGCATCTGTTGGTGGTTTAATGATAACAACTGAATGTACTATATCTGATTTACCAAAAAATGAAAAAGATAGTAGCGGACATGCTCATCCAGGAATGGGCGGTATGGGTGGTATGGATGGTATGATGTAATAATTTTTACACCATATATATCTGTGTTTTTTTGCCTTACATAAAAAATCCCATGTTAAATAATTATCTAACATGGGATTTTTTTATTATTTAGACTATTTAAGATAACTATTAATCTCAGTAATTCTTAATAATCCTTTTTGGTAACAAGTAAGGCTTTTTTCTGGTTCCCCTAATAATCCGGCTAATCTGCCTAGTTCCGCATAACAATATGGATCTTCTTGGATATTTAAAGATTTTTCTAGATAAGTTTTAGCTTTACCTAGCAAACCTTCTTTAACGCATAGCCGCCCTAGGGTTAATAGTAATGTTTCGTCATTCGGATGATGTATGAGCCAATTTTCTGCAGTTTTAATTTGATTTTTAATATTATTGCTGGTTATTAATCCATATAATTTTACTAGATTAACATGCCAATGATTTAATTTGGAGGATAAATGCATGGTTATTATTTTTTCTGCCAAATCATCATGTTTAAACTTTATTAAACAATTAGTATAGTTTGTGACAAATTGACTGTTGTATTTAATAATTTTAGGCAAATCTTTAAAAAATTCTACCATGGTTGCTATAGATTCAGTTTCAGCAACTTGTTCCAACCGATTTGTATAAGCTATAAATAATAATTGCTGGTAATCAAAATCATTATATATTTGATATTTTTTTATATTTGGCAATAAAGCAATTAATCCTTGCCAATCATTTAATGTTTGATAAACAGCTGCTAATTTTAACAGTAATTGCTTGTTTTTAGGGAATTTTTTATAAAGCTTTTTTAATTCATACAGCGACTTATCATATTCTCCTTGATTATAATATATATCAGATTTAGTTATCCCAAAGGTGGTAGATTGATTATTATCAGTAAAATTAAATATCCCTGATGGTGGAGCTAATATTTCAGCTTTCATTAAATATCGGTGACATTTTTCCCATGCACATTGTTCTTTAGCCGCTTTAGCCGCTAATAACAATCCTAGCCAACCAAATTTACAGCGAGTGTCGATGCGTAAAGCATAATTTTCGGCCATGGATGCATTGCCAGATATTAAAGCAAAGAAAGCTTTTTTAGCATAACTAATAGATTTATTAGTGCGCCTATTTTGTAACCAGTAATTAAATGCTAATTGTATCAACCAAATTTGCCAAAAAATAAATATTATAATTAAAGTTAACACTAACCAAGTTGGTATTTGTATTAATAAATTGTTGTAATTAAAAGAAACATACGCAGAAGATTGATGCAAAAACCAACCCATGAATATCGTTATAGCCGAGATAATAATTAATTTGATCATGTTATATTAAAAGTATTGGTTGCGTGAATTAGTTCACTTAAAATTCCCGGTTCTCTGGATGAATGACCAGCGTTTCTTATAATAATTAAATTTGAATTCGGCCATGCCTTATGTAATTGATAAGCATTGTCCAGAGGACATACCATATCATAACGCCCATGAATGATTATACCTTTGATATGTTGTATTTTTTCCATGTTGTTTAAGATGGCATTTTCTTCTATAAAGCATTTGTTTATAAAGTAATGGCATTCAATCCTAGCCAAGCTTAGTGCTAAATGTGGATTATTTAAACGTTGTTCTATTTTTTGACATGGATCTAAAGTAGCACACATAGCTTCCCACCTAGACCATGCTTTCGCCGCAGCCATTCTAGCTATTTCATTTTTACTGATTAAAATTTTATAGTAAGCTTGCAAAATATTGTTTTGCTTAGACTTTGGAATTATTGCAATAAATTCTTGCCAATAATCTGGATAAATATGAGAAACTCCATTTTTATAATAAAGCCAATCTAAATTTTGTTGCTGACATAAAGAAACACCCCGCAAAATCATACCTAAAACCTTGCCAGGATAAGCTTGCGCATAAAGCAGTGCTAAAGTTGACCCCCAAGAACCACCAAATAATAACCATTTTTTAATGCCTAAGTATTTACGAATTGTTTCTAAATCGTCAATTAATAATGGGGTAGTATTGTTTTTCAATTCTGCGTGAGGGGTGGATTTACCAGATCCCCGTTGATCAAATAAAATAATTCTGTATTTTTCTGGATCAAAAAAACATCTATTATCCGCATCGCAGCCAGAACCAGGACCGCCATGAATATATACAATCGGAATACCATGCTGGTTACCGCTTTCTTCTGCATATAAAGTATGTAAATTATCCACAGAAATACTATAAGTTGCATACGGTTGTATATTAGGGTATAGAGTTAGCATGTTAAAGTTTCCAGTAAAATTTTTTATCATCAACTATAGCAAATATCTTACAAAAATTATGATACTTTTCCTACATTTTAACATGATAGGAAGTGGCATTATAGAACTTGTCAATCTCCAACCGACTATAATTCGGTTCTTAGCCCAGGTTCCTCACTTGGGCAGTTTTTTAATACTTGATCTGATCCTCTAAATTCAAAATTGCTTGTAGTAATAATGGATAAGTTCTTATGTCTATCGCAGACAGCCAATTAATATGCTCTTTTATTTCTAGCATAAGTTGCGGTGACCATAACCCTAGATCTAGGCTAGCGGTAATAGACTTAATGACTTGCTTAAATAAAAAGTCATTATTTTGTAAGTATGCTAATTTTGCTTGCTCTAAATAAATATGTAACATTTGTATTTTCACATAAGATAATTTATTAGTTTCAGAGAAAAAACCATCTAAATCTACACTCGGTGTTTCTAATTTGTCCACTAATAACTTTATGTCATCTATTTTTTTCCATACTTGTTCGACACTGTAATTAATACTACCTTTGTTAGATAAATTAGTATATTCATCTTGGATATTATATAGTATTGGATTTAGCCTGGGATCGTTCATTTTAATTAATTTAGCTATGGCTTGTGTTAATAAATTTTGAGCAATTACATCTTCTTTGCCTAAGAATAAATACATAGCAGCTAATGTAGTTAGCCTTAATGTCGATCTTAATTGATAACCAGATGCAGTAGATTCTTCAGTATCATTTGATGTTGTGTTATTTGTTAAAAAATTATATTTTTCTGTTAATGACTTAATTGCTGCTTGTATTGTTACCGTATCATTTGTTGCAACCCTAGCATGTTCTTCTAGTAAATCTAACTTGATTAATTTTGGTTCAATATTTGTTAATTTGGTTTGTTGTTTCCAGCTGCTAAATAATAATAATAATATTAATATACTAATTACTAATGTAATTATCCAAGTTATATATTTATTTAAATTTTCTGAATGAACAGTATACATATTTATCAGCCTAATATTTTGATGAAAAAATTTTCTAAATCTATTATTTCTTTGTCAATAACGGTATGTTGCATCGAATAAGTATTCCATAATACATTATAATTTAAATTAGCTAGGGTATCATAAGATCTTTTAGCAAGATTAATAGGTACCACCGGATCAAATAATCCATGAGCCATAAAAATTTGAGTAGACCGATTAGCCACAGCCATGTCTTTAATTAAAAAATTATCCCATGGTAAATAACCAGATAGGCATACAATGCCAGCAATTTGCTGATTTAGTCTCAATCCAGTATGCAAAGCTAACGCCCCCCCTTGAGAAAATCCTGCTAATACAATTCTTTTTGGGTTAATGCCATGATTAATTTCGCGTTCAATTAAATTATTAATAATGCATTGTGATTCTGTTATCCCATTATGATTTAATTTACCTGAATGTATAAAGTCATCAAAATCTGTGATGTCATACCAAGCACGCATTTTCATACCGTTATTGATAGTTACAGATCTTATTGGAGCATTAGGAAAAATAAAGCGAATATTAATCGTGCTAGGTAATTTAAATTGATCGACAATTGGTAAAAAGTCATCTCCTGAAGCACCCAAACCATGCATCCAAATTATGCTGGCATTAGCAGCTACTTTGGGAATGATTTCTACTGCATCAACTTTGTTATTGGTCATCATCATAAATCCTTTAGGTTATATATAAGCAATAATACTATTAATTGCATGTTTTCTTCATAGTATTATTTAAAAAAATTAGATGCATAGCGCCTAACAAGGCATTTGACTTAATTGTTAGTGCAGCTACAATCAAGTTAGAAGGCTTAAGATAATTATAGAAATCAAAATATTTATGGAAATTAAAACTAACAATAAAGAATTAAAGAAATTTTTAGAATTGTTTGGAATATCTATGGATCCAATCATTGGCATAGATCTTGGTTCTTCTGCTGTAAAAATCATGGAATTAAGCAAGGAAAACGATCGATATGTGGTGCAAAATTTTGCCATTGAACCACTAAATATGGGAGACATAGTAGAAAAAAATATTAAAAATAAAGATGCTGTAATTAAAGCCTTATCTAAGGCGATGGCTAAAACTAAAATTTCTAGTCGTTTAGCTTGTGTGTCTATCCCTAGTGCTGTTGCTATAACAAAAACTATTCAATTAGAAAATGGTATTAGTGAAAGAGAAGTAGTTAACGAAATAGAATTAGAAGCAGATCGTTATATTCCTTATCAGCTAGAAGAAGTGAATTTAGATTTTGAAATAATCGGTTCTTCTAAAATTGGTAATAATTTGATGGATGTATTGTTGGTTGCAACTAAAAAGGAAAATATTAAAACAAGGGTTAGTATTTTAGAATCTATTGGTATTAGACCAAAAATTATAGATGTAGAATCCTTATCTTTAGAAAGAGTATTTAATAAATTAATTGCTAAAGATTTACCAAATGGCGGCAGAGATCAATTGATAGCTTTGTTTGATATTGGGGCGACTAGCACCAGCTTAAATATTTTTTATGATTTACGTTTGATTTATACTAAAGACCAACCATTTGGTGGTCAACAATTACTAGATGAGATCCAAAAAAGATATGGACTAACTTTTCAAGAAGCTGTTTTGGCTAGAAAATATAATGATTTACCTGATGATTATATGGTTGATGTTTTAGATCCATACCGTAAAAAAATAGCACAACAAATAATTAGAACATCACAATTATTTTTATCTTCTTCCGAGCATAACAAGATTGATTATGTATGTTTAAGTGGGGGGACGAGTAATTTGCCAGGGTTAGATGATATAGTCCAAGAATTATTGCATGTGAAAGCTATAGTTGTTAACCCTTTTACTAATTTATTGGTTGCAGATCATGTGTCAGCAGAAATTTTAGCTGAAGAATCTTTAGGATTGTTAAACTGTTGTGGTTTGGCACTTAGAAATTTTAAGGATCCATTGTGAGCAATATTAATTTATTACCGTGGCGAACAGAAAGAATAATTTACAAAAATAATATTTTTTATTTAATGGTCGGATTAATCGCTGTTGCGGCGATGATTATATTATTAATTGTTAATATGTATATTAATATTTTAATATCAATAAATAAACAAGGTTTTGATTATTTAACTTCAGAAATAAGCCTTTATGAAGGCAAGACAAAAGAAATAACCGGTCTTAAAGAACGTAAAAAAATATTATTAAACAGATTGGAAGTGATTAATTCTTTGCAGGCTAAACGTTCGAGTGTGGTTAATATTTTAGATAAAATTGTAAAAAGCTTGCCTGATGGCATTGTTTTAAAAGAGATAGAGACTAAAGGCGATAGTTTAATGATATCTGGCAACAGTGAATCCAACTCAAGGGTATCTATATTTATGCGTAATTTAGAGAATTTAAAAATTTTTTCTAATCCTACATTGCAAGAAATAAAATCATCTCAAGGAACAGGAGCATCTTACGGGGTTTCATTTTTAGTGGAAGTGAAAATTATAGGATAAAATATGGCAAAAAATGAAGTTGGCATTGCGGAATTAGAAATAAAAGAGATTGGTTCTTGGCCATTGCAATATAGAGCAGCAGTATTGGTTGCTATTTTTGGTGCGACAATTTTTTTATGTTACATTTTATTGTTAAAATCTAATTTTGATAAATTATATTCTTTCCAGGCAGAACAGAAAAAAATGCTGGCATCCTTTGCTGAACAATATCAACAATCTGCAAATTTAGATGGTTACAAAAAACAAATGGTTGAGATCCAAAAAATTTTACAACTTTTATTGCAGAGATTACCATCTAAAGGTGAAATTCCTGTGTTGCTAGAAGATATTTCTCAACAAGCATTGAGTGCTGGTTTAACCTTTGAATTAATTAAACCTGAAGATCCTATAGATAAAGAATTTTATGTCGAACAGCCAATACAGATGATTTTAATAGGGAAATATCATGGTTTCGGAAGATTTGCTGAAGGAATATCTAAATTGCCACGTATAGTAACATTACATGATTTTTCTATAATAAAACGTAACAATGGTGACAACAAAGAAAATCAAGATGCTGTATCTATCTTAACTATGAAGATATATGCTAAAACTTATTGGTATGTTTCAAAGGAGACGTTGTAATGTCAAGATTGATTATGCTATTAATAATCAGTTTGTTCTTGACCTCTTGTGGTATGAGTGAAAATGACGTAAAAAAAATGGTTGAAAAGACCAAACAATTAAATATTAGCAAAGTAGAAGAATTGCCAACACTCAAAGAATATTTTCCAATCAATTATGAATCAGACAAATTAAATGATCCTTTTGATATTCCGGCCGGAAAATTAATAGCTAGAAAAAACAATCAACAATTAGAAATAAAAATGCAATCACAAAAGCCAGATTATGCTCGGCCAAGAGAATATTTGGAAAATTATCCTTTAGATTCTTTGGTTATGGTTGGCACTTTAAAGAAAAGAGGAGAAATATGGGGATTGATTGTTGATAGAACTGGTATTATTCATAAAGTTAAAGCAGGCAACTATTTGGGGCAAAATTCCGGGAAAATCAAAAAAATTACTGAAAATAACATGGATATTGACGAGATAATTTCAGATGGTCAAGGTGGTTGGACTGGTCGAGATGTTAATTTAGGCATTAAGCATTAGATAAAATAAAAAATATGGAGAATAATTAACATGAAATTGACACAAATAAAATTCTCTAATAAAAAAGTATCATATTTTCAGGCATCAATTTTGCTGTTAATTGTTATTTGCAATATTGCATTTGCCGCCACTGAATTAAAAAACAATGTCAAACTACAAGATGTGGTTGTTAAAAATTTACCAGGAGATAATGTTAGAATTGTGTTGAAGTTTTCTGATTTGCCTAGGATCCCAACTTCTTTTGCTATGGATTCGCCTGCGGAATTAATTTTTGATTTTGCAGATACGTTGAATGATTTACCAAGAAATAAAGTGTTTCAAAAATTATCTTTAAATTTGATACAAAATATTTCTTTTGCTAATAGTGGTAATAAAGTCAGAATGGTGATTGCGTTAAATAATTCAGCACCGTTTACATCAGAAGTTGATGGTAATGATTTGGTGCTAACTATTAAAAATGACGAATATAAAAAATTCAATCAAACAACAAAAGATTATACTATTTCGGCATTAGATTTTCAAAGAGGGGATCGTGGGGAAGGAAAATTAATTTTAGATGTCAGATCTGATGCAACCAGGATAGATGTAAAAGATGATGAAAGTGGAAATATGTTGATTGAATTTAAAAATGCCACTATACCAAATAATTTGTTACGCAAATTCGATGTTGGTGATTTTGGTACCCCAATAAAAAATATTATTCTGACTATCCAAGATAATAATGTTTTAATAGCAATTGTGGCATCTGGTGAATATGAAAAAATTTCTTATCAGGTTGCAGATAAATACATAGTAGAAGCTAGGCCTAAAACAGTTTTGGAACAACAACTAGATAAAGTAAGAAAATTTAAATTTACTGGAGAAAAAATTTCTTTAAATTTTCAGGATATAGAAATAAGAGCAGTCTTACAGTTGTTAGCAGATTTTACCGGGATTAATATTGTGGCTAACGATAGTGTAACTGGGAATGTAACTTTAAGATTAGATAACATTCCTTGGGATCAGGCTTTAGATTTTATTTTAAAGTCTAAAGGTTTATCAAAACGAGAATCCGGTAATGTGGTGCTTATTGCGCCATCCGAAGAATTGTCTAAATACGAAGAAATCGAATTGTCATCGGTAAAACAACTAGAAGCTTTGGCACCACTAAAAGCTGAATTTTTACAAATCAATTATGCAAAAGCTGATGATGTGTTGAAAATGGTTCAAGGTACTGAAAAAAATTCCATGCTATCTTCTAGAGGAACAATTACTGTAGATGCCAGAACAAATACTTTATTAATTAAAGACATTGATGATAAGATTAATGACATCAAAGATTTAATTAAAACATTAGATGTTCCTGTTAAACAAGTATTAATAGAAGCATATATTGTTAGTGCCTCAGAAGATTTTCAAGACTCCCTTGGCATTAAATTAAATGGTGCGGCAACGGCTAAAGTTGGTAATCATCGGTTTGGATTTGGGGCCACCCCAGCATCATCTTCTGATAGTTCATCCGCTAGTGCTGCAACACCGGCTGCTACTAGCAGTACCACGGTAAATATTAATAATAGCAATGGTGACGCAGCAGCTACCAGTACTACCCCAGCTGCTGCCGCCACAACTGCCGGAGAGAATGCATTTAATATTGCACAAGGTGGCATTGCTGCCGCTACTATTGGAAAACTTTTTGATTTTAGTTCAGGTGGGGCAGGAGTGCTTGGTATAGCTTTAAGTAGATTACCTGGCGGTACTTTGTTAAATTTAGAATTAGATGCTGGGGAAACAGAAGCCTTAAGCACTATTATTTCTAAGCCAAGAATTTTAACTATGGATAAACAAGCAGCTTCAATTGAATCTGGACAAGATATTCCATATACAACCACAACTGCTAATAGTGGTAGTACTACCACATTTCAAAAAGCGGTGCTTAAACTACAGGTTACCCCACAAATAACCCCAAACGATCAAATATCTATGGATCTTACAATTAATAATGATTCACCTGGAGCTGTAACTGCTGGTGCGTCTGGTCCACCGATTAATACTACCTCTTTAAAAACTAATGTTTTAGTCAATAACGGAGAAACCATTATATTAGGTGGATTATTTACAGACACAACCAATGATTCTAAAAATAAAATACCGTATCTAAGCGAATTGCCATTTTTAGGTAAAGTATTTCAAAATAAAAAAATAGGAAATTCTAAAAAAGAACTTTTAGTATTTATAACGCCTAGAATAATGCAAAATTTAGATCGTAGCCAAAATAAAAATTAAATATAATAAGGTATTGTTATGTCAGAACTTAGATGTTTTATAATTGGCCCAAATGGTTCTGGAAAAACAACAGTTGGTCGTATGCTAGCGAATTTTTTATCATTAAAATTTTTAGATAGTGATCTTGAAGTAGAAAATAAATCAGGTGAAGATATTGTTAATTTTTGGCGTAAAACGGGAATAGAGGCATTTAGTCAATTTGAAGCAACGGTATTCAATAGTTTGACAGCAAAGAAAAATATTGTATTAGCCACTAGCGTTCATAGTATTTATAAGTTAGAAAATAGACATTTACTAAATGAAAGGGGTAAAACTATTTATTTAGCTACCAATCCAGTTAATCAATATACTAGATCTATGTTATCCAAACGACAATCGTTAATGTTGGTAGATGTCAATAATAAATTAAAATACTTAATAGAATTATCAAAAACTATGGAGCCTATATATAATTCTATTGCTGATTTTGTTGTCGCAACAGATAATTGTTCGGTAGAAGAAATAGTAAATAAAATTATAGATTATTTATATTGTGGGGTTTATTGTTGATAATAACTGAATTAATATTACAAGAGGTTTTATATGCGCCAACATGAAGAAATATTGTTTAAAGATTGGCAGTGGGGAGAATGTTTAGATTATCTAAGTAATATTGTATACCATAGTGATAATATTGTACTCATTAGCGGAGAAGCTGATAGCGGTAAAACCACTCTTAAACAAGAATTAATCAGGTTATTGCCAGGAAATTTTAAAATATTATCTATATATGGTGAATCTAGATCAGGTGTTACAGCTTTTATGAAACAAATTACCACTGGATTTGGGTTGACTTGGGACAGTAATTCACTGCCAAGTTGGAATGAACTGCAAAGAGCTATTTTGTCAGAAATTGATTTTAATTGGGTATTATTAATTGACGATGCTCAAAAATTATCTTGGGATAGTTTAAATGCATTAGTCAATCTGTACACCAAAATAATTGCAGAAGGCAGTAAATTTAGTTTGGCGTTATTTGCAGATATTACTTTAGCTGAAAGCATTAAAAATTCAGTACTAAAAGATTTTTTTGAAACTAAATTTCAAATATTAGAATTACAACCTTTAAATTTAGAGCAAATGACAAATTTTTTACGTGATAACATGCAATTAATATTTGATCGTAAAACTTTAAAAAAAATTTATAATGCTTCTAATGGCGTTATAGGTAAAATAAAACAATTGGCAATGTCAGAATTGAATATAAAAAACACTGGAGAAAAAATGATATTTAAAAATTTAGCAGAAAAGATAACTAACCCTCTAATAATACGAGGCTTTGTTTGTGGCAGTTTATTGTTATTAGCTTTTGTATTATTTAGTATTACTCAAAAAAAAGATATTGTTGCATATGAACAACCAATCAATCATGATGTGGCTGTAAAAGATATAGCTGTCAAAGATATTGTTGGAAATACTCAGTATGATAAGCTATATCAACAGCTACATTCTGAGTTAACAAATAGTATGCAAGAACAACTTAAAGCAATGCAACAAGAACAATTTAAAGCAATGCAATCTGAAGTAACTAAGTTACAAGAAACAATATCTATATTATCGTCAACCATGCAAAAATCTGCTGAGAAAACAATGCCCATGGCATCCGTAGATTTACATGTAAATAATAGGACTTTGCAAATAAATAATAATGACAATAAATTATTGAAAATTGCTAAAAATCGTTATGTTCTGCAATTAATGGCATCTAAAAATGAACAAGCTGCTAAAAAAATTATTACTAGTCATTCTAATATATCTAATAAAATTAGATATTTTTCTGGTAAATTTAAACCACAAGAAGATGTTTGGTTTATAGTTGTGCATGGAGTATATAATAGTAGAGAATTAGCTTTAAAAGATATAAAAAACTTACCAAGCGATTTACAAAAATTAAAACCAATAGTACGTGATTACGCTTCAGTACACAAATTAATTAATAATAATCATAAATACTAATATATCAATATATGGCTTTAATTATTACGGAAGAATGTATAAATTGTGATGTCTGTGAATCCGAGTGTCCCAATCAAGCAATTTATCAAGGTGTAGAAATTTATGAGATCAATCCAGATCTATGTACTGAATGTATTGGTCATTTTGATGTGCCACAATGCCAGGTTGTGTGCCCAGTTAATTGCATAGAAAAGGCTTAAATGTTACAAGTTACGTTAAAAAATTCTTTATTTTCTATATTATATGCAGTTAATCTACCGCCCCATCTGCAGCCGGTATCTAAAGATAAAATATTAGGATGATCGGCGTTACCTAACAGCGCAGACCAATGACCGAACGCTATAGTAATATCTTTGGTTTTTCTGGTTGATATGGTATACCAAGGTACGTAGCCATCTGGTTGGGTAGACTTGTTACCTTTGTTATGTAAATTTAATTTACCGTCTTTAGTACAAAATCTTATTCTGGTTAAATAGTTAATTATGCAACGTAATCTATCCCAAGAAACTAAATTATCATCCCAATTATCAGGAAAATCTCCATAAATGTTATTATATAATTCAATATTATTTGAACTTTGTAAAATTAATTCTATTTCACGAGCTAGCATTAAAGTTTTATTAACATCCCAATTTGGATGAACTCCGGCATGTACTAATAGTAAATTAAAATTCTGGTCAAAGTGTGCCATTGGCCTATATTCTAGCCAATTTATTAGCTCTATCGCATCTGTGGCATTTAACACCTGCAACACTCCATTAATTGCTTGAGGATTATTTTGATA
>DITK01000003.1 GCA_002422785.1 Francisellaceae bacterium UBA6186 | reverse complement strand
GCTTGGATACATAAACATGCTAAGGCAGTAAAATTTTTCTTGCGCTGTGTCTTCTGATACAGAAAAAGTTTGGTTGGTTTGCCAATATTCTTGAGCTTCTTGTTCTATTGCTGATGGGTTATATTCTAAACTCATACATCTCTCCTCGCAATTATAGCGATTGTTAAACCAATGATTAAAAATAATATTATTGGGTTGTTACCAATTTTATTCCATATTGTGTTATTTAAACAATCCTGATATAAACCAATAAGAATGGATTTTTGCAACATGGGTGTATCTTTAACTATATTACCATAGTTATCTATAATAGCCGAGATACCGCTAGTTGTAGCTCTTAATATATACTTACCAGTTTCAATAGCCCTCATTCTGGCAATATCTAAATGTTGATGTGGTCNNAATCAACTACCCTATTACGCAATTGACTGGCATACACTATATCGTAACAAACTGTTGCTAATATCTTGTTATTGTTAAAAATTATTCCTGGTTGATAATGCTTGCCGGGAATAAAACTCGACATTGGCAAATTAAAAAAATTAATAATTCCGCGTAACCATGATTCAAGTGGCACATAATCTCCAAATGGTACTAAATTTATTTTATGGTAAACACCTGTAGCCATTCCTAGTCCTAATACGGAATTATAGAAATAATTATAATTTTTGGCAGCTATAGGAACCCCTAATAACAACCCAAAATTATGCTGTTTAGCGAATTGATCTATATTATGTAAAAAATACTGAGCATCTGGATAATTGGTTGCCAGCGGTAAACTATTTTCTGGCCAAATAACCAAATCTATTGGTTTTATCATATTGTTGTCAAAAAGATTTACTGTTGGATGAAAGTAAATTTCATTAATCCTATTTATTAAAGTATTGATATCTTGAAATAGAAATTTATCATCAGGAGCTATATTGCCTTGAATTATAGCTACCGTGTTGGTTTTTTTATGATCTGATGCAAAATTAATATTTTTTAACAATAAAGCCAATCCAAATAATATTAAAATTAAACTGGCAACTATAATTTTGGTAGTTAATTTTTTATAGTAGCTCCAGCATAATAAGCTTGCAATAAAAGCTACTATAAAAGATACGCCATAAACACCAAAACAACTGGCATAATATTTTAACCAAGAATTTAATTGAGTGTATCCTAATAGCACCCAGGGAAAACCAGTAAAAATCCAACTTCTAAACATTTCTATTAGTACCCAGCTAGCTGGGAATGCAATTAAAAAACGCCAATTGTTTATATTAGTTAGCTTGAATTTTTTTAATAAAATTAAATGGATAGCTGGAAATAATGACAACAAGCAGATAAATAATGAGGTTATAAATGCAGATAACAACCAACTGGTGCCACCATATCGATATATACTTACAAATATCCAGGAAACGCTACTACCAAAAAATCCTAATCCCCAAAAAAAACCTAAATAACCGATATGGACAGAAGAATGGTTCAATAAAAAAATTAAACTTGCTATAGATAAATAACTAAATATCCATAAGCGAAAAGGGGCAAAGCTTAATGTTAAACTTGCCCCCGAAATAATCGCTGCTATAAAATATATTTTATTATAGCTAGATTTAATATTAGGCATGTTGTTCGTGGGTTATTGCCTTAAACTTTTTAGCTAAACCAAACACTGATAAAATCCATAATAACACTATACCAACGGCAATAGGCGCAATAATATGCACTAATTGATACAAGGCACTAGAACTACAAATAGTTAGTAAGCCCATTTGAATATAACCGCCACCAGCTTTACCGCCTCGACCGCCTATTACGTCAACTGCAGCTTTACCTTTGACCTTAAGTTCAGGATCTAGCGGAATGTAAGCCATTTCTTTCGTCGAATCAAACAATGAGTATTTGACCCCTTTACCTATGGCATTAACTAACAGCCCTACATAACATACGGCTATAACTAGTTTTCTATCTATCAGGCCTTCTCTTAGTGCATTAACTATTTTCATGCCAGCGGGCACTTGTGCATTATTATAAAAAATCATGCCAAAAAATATTAATGAACCAATAATAAGTATTATCGGAGTAATTAACGCAGCACTACGCCAAGTAACACGACGCAACACATTGCTTCCAATTAACATTAAGAAAATGGTAACAATTCCGGTAACTGTAGATAAGGTACCCATCATGACGTTAAAGTCATTCTCGTTAGTAAATGCTATTTTTAGCTGACCTTTCCACATTCCTTCAAACAAATTGACTGAAACACCATAAGACAATACTAACATAGCAATTAATCCTATGTATGGTGAAGATAAAATATAGCGGAAACTATCCATTAAAGATAATTTTGGCTTTTTAGATTTCTTGCCTTCGCCCATGGCTTCTGGATCATAGTAACGAGGATCAGTTAATACATTACGATTAATCCAATAAAACGTACTTAACAATAAACATCCTGCTATGGCAACTGCGGTCATTAAATATTTTAAACTTAACCCCCACGCCATATCACGAGACAGACCCAAGCTCGTTGTCATTTTTGATAAATAAATAACTAGTGGACCTGAAAATAACAATCCAAAATTACCTAAAAATCCAAACATACCATAAAAACGCTTAGCTTCTTTAACAGGAGTTATAGCATTAGCAAATTGCCAAAATAATAATGACAATACTGCGCTACCCCATAATTCTGATAAGATGTAAAACAAACTGTAAGTCCAGCTACCAATAAGTGGGATTATCCATTTTAATTTAGGATATAATGCTTGGTATTGCTCTATACTTTCTAAACTCATATGAAATAAATCTTTATTAGGGTATATAAGAAATGCAAAGCACACAAAAAATATTAAAAACGGTAAAGCTGTTACATAAAACAAACCCTCTCGTTTAAAAATATTGGCACCTTTGGTATATAAAACCATGAATAACACAGCAGCGGTTGTAACACCGATACCTTTGATAAAAGATAAGCTTTCTGCACCAGATCCAGGAGCGTTAACTAATATTGCGTCCTTAGTATCTCGCAATACTGTATAAATAAACAATATACAGAACATCATAAGTCCCATAGGAAGAAATTTTTTTAATTCGTGATTATGAATTGGCCAAACCATAGCGCGCCAACCAGTAAATTCTGCTTTAGCTACATGTGTACTCATAATAATTTAATATCCCCTTTTTATCCCAACCGTAATTTAAATTAATAATATTTAAATATATAAATTTTAAGCGATAATATTACCTATTTATTAAGCTCATGTCCAATTAATATCTAATTAATAATATTAACCGAATAACTAACCTATTATGGTATTGCTTGCTTGTAATTTATTAAATTTTTTGCCAAGAAGATTAGCAACAAAAATCCATACCCCAACCACTCCTAAAGAAATTAAAGTTCCACACAACAACAATTCTGGAAGATTTTTAGCGAAAGCTGAGGTAACCACAGCACCTGTGCCTTTGGCAGTTCTTCCACCAAAAGATTCAATCCAACCCTTAGCTTTAAATCTAATATCTTTCGTGGTTGGTATATACATAACTTCTTTGGTTGGGTTGTTTAATGCATAGCTAAAACCTTTAACCGCAACCATAGAACCAAAAAGTGCCCACATAGTTTCGACATGGTTTGCCCCAATAAAATTAAATCCTAACAAAATTAATAATACCACCCCAATAGCTACCGGGTACGCAAGTAAGCAAAACCTTAGACCAAACCTTCTCATAAAAAAGCTTGTTCCTAATAGTGCAAATACCATAGCCAAGCTATTTATACTCATTCCATATTTACCGGTAAAAGCTGCGAATGCGTCCCTTGAGGTAAACACTTCTTTAGCAATCATATTCATTTGAAATTCTAAAATAGTTGCAATAATTTCATATATAGTAGAAACAACTAAAATTCCCATAACATAAGGATTAGTAACAATTAATTTAACTCCTGCAAAAAATCCAGTTTTTGCTGTATTAGCATCGGCAGTTGCAATGGCAGGTATATCTTCTTTAGGAATAACTACCATATAAAGCCTAACAAGCAATGGCACCAACAATACTAAAATAGCACCTAATCCTACTAATAAAGGAGAGCCGATCTTAGTCGCATAATGCGTAACTAATGCAGGGCCTGATATCGTGCCTACCTGGGTACAAGTAATAATCATGGCATACCCTTTTTTAGCAGATTCTGGTTTAGTGATGCTCGCCACAAAAGACCAAAACAGTATCATTAGTAACGAATAACTCTCAAAGGTAAAATAAGAAATCCAGCCAATTAATTTCCCCGGTATCCAACTAATCATAGGAAAAATTTTAGAAGAACTACTGATTAAAAAATTTTCTGGATATAATGTAACCACGCAAATAAAAAACAAAATTATGCCGTAAAACGCACAAATAATATCAAACAAAGTTTTCTTATCAAACAAATCAATCAGCTTACTATAAATTAAAATGATTAATGCAACCACCACAATGGAAGACATTTTTGCATATGGTTGATATTCCATACCAACAAGATCATTAAATATAGGATTTTTTAAGACTCGTAACATCCAATAGTTACCTAAAATTAGCGTAATGATGCAGGAAAGCATGCTAAATTTTTTAAGTTCTTTCTTAGATAAATCTCCCCACAATGCTCGTAAAAATCCCGGCAACATGCATCCCCTCCAAATTTTTCATAATATTGTTATTATCGCTAGCCATAGTATATATTTATTAGCATAATGTCTAATTATGATTTATTAGATTAACTAATTTAAGCTGAAGCATTAATATTATTGAATTTAAGATCGGCTATTTTTCTATTTTTATTACCAAATATTTGATATGGATTAACATTATGATTTGCCACATACCATGGTTTAACTTTTTCTGAATATAAAGAATCTATAACAGTAAAACCTAAATCTGACATAATTTTAGGGTAATCGATTGACATATTATTATTTTGAATCGACATTAAATCTTTATCAAAACTTATGACCACCCCATGGCCATCAAAACTAAATAAATCTTCTATGCCTTTAGCTTGTAATATGTTCTTTATTTTTTGCCAAACAGCCATAAAACTATTTGGATCTATAATATTTGTGCCAGATTTATTATTGTAAACAGTACGAAAAATATTTTTTTGGTAATTGTGATTAGCAAAATATAAAATAGGGCGCAATATAGTCGGCAACTCCAATACGGCATACAATGATTCTTCGCTAACAGCAGCTGCCCAAACTACTAATAGTGCTTGCGAAAAACTATATGCTAGCATTTGTTCTTTACAAGGTAGTAATTTTTTCTGATCAGCTAGTGACTTACGATTTTTTGGATCTTTACTATCGTAGAGATTGTCTAATTCTTCATAATGTTCAAAAGTATTAAATGGGTAATTATTAACATTAATTACTTCTTGCATAAATTCTGGATTGGATTTAAAAATTTCAGTCACATGATACTCTAAACTATTCTGAGCGTTAAACTCCGAAAAACCCCAGGGATTTTCTGGATTTTTAGCCATTTCTTGGCGTAAGTTTTGATATACTGGATATAATTCATGCTCTTGATTGATAATATTATTTTCTCTATCTATCCCCATTGCTAAATTTAATAATTGAAATAACCCAACATGAAAATAAACATTGTCTTTGGCTTGTTGTGGTAAATATTGGTATTTATATCCATATTTAAATTTAACAGCACTACTAGATTTTAATTCATACGCTGACAAACAAGCGTAATTAGGCAATTGCAAATATTGCTTATATTCTGCCGACAACTTGAAAATTTTATTACTCCCTGATAAATAAATAATATGACTATTAGCATCTATATTATATTTTAGATTAGATTGATGTACTAATGGCTCTAATTTTTGATAACAATTTTTATGCACATCAAAAATAAAGTCATTTATGCCGTCTGAATATAACGGTAAGGTTTTTTCTAATACATCAGGATGGTGCTCAGTATTAACAAAATGATAGGGAGATAGCCATATTTTTTGCAAATTTTTTAATGGGTTTAACTCAGATTTATAATATTTACGACCTGATTTAGTATAAATTTTATTTAAATGTATGCCATTCTCGAATATATTTTGTTGATACTTACTAAATGAATTATCTTCGCCAACTTCTGGATTAGTTAATCTTGTCATGGCTTGCTGCCAAGCAACTATTCCTGAAAAAGTGACCCCAATCCAATCTTCTTGGGTCAACCAACCATAATTTACCGAGCCCGCTTTAATTTTTTTCAATAACGCAAAATTAAAAATAATCAAACAATGGCAGGTAGAATCTCTCGCTTGTTGCGGAAATAGATACCAACTTGGTTTACTTAAAGATTTTATAATTTTATTAAAATGATTTTTTAATTTGACAACTTTACTTAACATATACACTAAAAAATAAAACAACTACAAACTAGCTTCCATGCATTTACACGGGCTCTATTAATTTTATTATTATATATCAATAGAGTTAATAAAGACACATAAATTATTTAGACAAACTAATTAGGTGCTGTTGATTTTTCGGTTAATAAATCTTTTTTGTTCACTAATAAACTTTGAAAGGCATAATCACTAATTTTATATAACCAATTATTTTCTGCTATTTTTACAAGATCATTAATTTTTAAATAATAATTATTATTTAAAAAGACCAATTCAAAATTAATAGCATTATTTGGCGTAGATAAAATTATTTTACCATCTAAAACTTTTACTGCATCCACTGAATCCTGAATTACATCATCATAATTTAAATACGCAAATTGCTGCACAATATTATCAATAATGTATTGATCTTTTACTTTATATTTTGGTGGAATATCTAATAATTTTGATTCCCCAGTGGTTAAATTTCTTTCTATTTTTATAATATTTTTTGGTTGTTGTGTTTTGATTAATTGGATTTCTGCAATGGTAGCTAAATCTACATGGAAAGCTGGTTGCTTTACTAAATCTTTAAATGCAAAACTTTCAGCTAATCTGCCTGCAACCAACCAAGTTTGATGTTCTGATGGACGACGTACAAATATATGCGCTGCATAATCTGCATTAGGAGTCGCAATAAATTCTCTTTTACCAATATATACGCTATCTATTTCTTTATTATTTGTATCTAATAAAGTTATTTTAGTTACATGTTTATTAATATCAATATCTTCTAAATTCAAAGTAGAAAAGTTCTCTGGCCTAGAAGTTTTTGCCTCGATAATTTTTAAATCAGCCAAACCAAAAATTAATTCTTTTATCTTAGATCTCATTGCTGGATAATTGCCTTTTTCTAGCACTAACCATTTGTCGTCTTTATCCGCAACAATAGTAAATTTTTCTCCATTAAATTCTACATAGATTTTTTTTATATGATCTATTAAATTTTCAGTATTTAATTTTTTAAAAAATAAATTGTTAGATGAGCTTTTCTTATTATAACAACTCCAACAAAAATTATTACTTACTAACACAACGATCATAACCAATATTAATGTTATGATCGTTATATAAAACCATTGCAACTTAGTTAAATTTTTTATCATACCTTTTATACCTAAAAACTTTACAAAACTTATTACCCATCAACCAATAAGTAATAAACAATACTACTATTAATAATGGAATAAATACTATAGTAAAAAATTTTATTTTATTTTCTAAAATTTGAATATCTTCTTTTAGTGAACGACGCACTTCTCTTAATTGTTTCCTGGTTTCTATAAGATCTTTTCTAAATGCTTCTTCTTCACGTTTATGTTCGACGGATAATGTTTGCTGATCAATTGTTGACAATTTTTTCTTGGTTTCTTCTATCCTTTTTAAAAGAGCAGTTTCTGTTTGTTGAAACTTATTTTGTGATTGCAACTCAATTTCACGAATTTTATCAAAACCACGAGTGTAAGAATCTTTATTTCTAATACTGATTAATGCATCGCTACCGGTTAGGTTGTCTAGTGCATTTAATATAAAAGTACCGTTACCAGAATTAGGGATAACTATTTGATTGCCTAAAAAATTTTGCGTGCTTGCCCAAAAATGATCGTGTAAAAAATCTGCATTAGCCACAATAACAATATTTGCTTGTTTGGCAATTTTGTCGCTAAAAGCTGATTTGACGCCACCAGTAATTCTAGCTGCTAATGTAACTGGTTGTTCTTGGGCTTTATATTCTCTTAATAGACTGATTGGATTAGATTTGTATTTTGCCACATCATCTTTATTAATTAACATGGCATCAGAATTTATTACAACTAAAGGAGAAAATTTACTACTACTTTGCGGATTGGCGGAAATATTTCCGGCAGTTGCAAAAGTTAATTTTGTTAAATTGGCAGTGAGTATATCGTCTTTAGCAAACGAGGCAGGATTAACATCGAGCCATAATGGATATAGCCCTGTCATCTCTTTACCTTCATTAGCATATCTTACTTGTTTAGCTAAAGAACGAGAAGCAACTATTTTATTAGCATCGTAATCTACCCCCCAAGCCTGTAATAGCTTAGTGATAGGAAACTTATTATTTTCTAGTTTACCTTGGCTATCGTCTTTATCCTGTTTAATCGAAAAATTGTTTTGTTGAATTTCTGAAAAAGAATCCAATAATAATAAAACATTCCCGCCGCGTAATACAAATTCATCTATCGCTTTTGCAGTGGTTAATGGTAATTCTTCTGAAGAATTGATTAATAATAAAACTTTGGTGTCTTCTGGAATTTTTTCTATTTGTTCGTCGTTTAAAATATTGGCATCAAATTGTTGTTTAATTTGCTGCCAAATTACCCAGGGCTTAGATTTATTAGACATAAATTGAAAGCCAGGTTCACCTTGAATTGGCAAACTGCTAATTATCGAAACTTTATTAGCAGCACTGTTGGTTAATTTAGCTACCAATTGAGTAATATCATATTCTAAATACCCTTCACGATTAGGTTGCAAAAAGGGAATTATTTCTTTACCAGTAGTGGCATTAACGGCCACCAATCCAAAATATAATTCTGATCCATCGTTGTTTACTGGCACACCTTGCAGGCCATAATGAACCGCCTGATCTTCTTGTTCTGTATACGGAGCTGGGTCAATAATTTGTAAATTAATTTTATTGTTAGAATATCTTTGGTATAGCTTTAAAAATTCTTCAACTCTTGAGGCGAAACTTAAAAAATATGGATTATCTTTGGCTAATTGTTTAGAAAAAAATAACTTTAATGTTATGGGTTCGTCGATGTTAGCTAAAATTTTATGGCTGCCCTCCGATAAAGTAAACATACGATTATGAGTTAAATCTAATCGTACAAAACCAAAAAATTTATTACTAGCAAAATTAACTGCGAGCAATACAATAAATATTATACATAACACTAAACTTGTTAATATTTTTTGACTTTTATTGCTAATTTGCATATTTAATCTCTCGCTTTATTAGTTTCTAATACAATAACATTCGTAGCCAACCATGCTAGCATTACCGAAATAAAATAAATCATGACTTTTGCGTCTATTAATCCTTTTATAATAACATCAAAATTGGTTACAAAACTAAAATTTTGCATAACTTCAATAATTGCATTGGGTAATATTTTACTTAAGTAATCAATTATCATCGGAAAACCACTGACATTAAATAATAAGCATACCAAAAAAGATCCAACAAACGCTACAACTTGGTTGGTGGTCGTGGCAGAAATACATGCACCAATAGCAATAAAAGCACCAGCCATCAAGCTGCTGCCTAAATAACCTGCTAAAATCACTCCGTTGTCTGGGCTGCCTAAATAATTAACAGCCAAAAATAATGGGAAAGTTAACAATAACGAAATAATAATAAAACACCAAGCTGCCATTAATTTAGCAATAACGGCTTGCACACTAGTAATCGGCAAGGTAAACAATAATTCTATGGTGCCTTGTTTTTTTTCTTCCGCCCATAACCGCATAGTTATCGCTGGAATGAAGATCATATAAATCCACGGATGCGCACTAAAAAACGGCACCAGATCGGCAATACCCCTTTGAAAAAAAGAACCGACATAAAAAGTAAATATACCGTTCATTAATAAAAAAATAGCAATAAAAACATACGCTATCGGGGTAATAAAATAATTTTTTAATTCTCTGTTAAATAAAATCCAAGTATTGCGCATTTAATTTACCTCTTGATAATTTGCCGTAGTAACCTTACGGAAAAACTCCTCTAACTCCCCTGAATCACTATGTAACTTTACCAATTCTAAATTTTTTTGTAAAACTACTTGGCTCAGCTGTTGATGCAAAGATGGTATATCAATTGCGGCATTATTTTCAGGATGTTTAATGGTTAACTTAACAGTATGTCTATTAGCTTGATTAGCTAACTCCATTGGGGTGCCATCTGCTATAATTTTACCAGTAGCTATAACCATAGCCCTAGTACAAACAGCTTCTACTTCTTCTAAAATATGAGTTGATAAAATAATTACTTTATCTTTGGCCATAGTTTTTATTAATTCTCTGATTTCATATTTTTGATTTGGATCTAAGCCATCGGTTGGCTCATCTAATATTAAAATCGGCGGATTATGTAAAATTGCTTGAGCCAAACCAACCCTACGTTTAAATCCTTTGGATAATTTATCTATTGGTTTACCAAGAACTTCTTGCAGGTTAACTTGATTAATAACTTGATCTAGGCATTCCAATAATTTAGCACCAGTGTATCCTCTAATAGATGCGATAAATTTTAAAAAATCATAAACGCCCATTTCTGCATAGCTAGGTGCTCCTTCTGGCAAATATCCGAATTGTTTTTTAGCTTGCACCGCATCTTTTAGTATATTAATGCCATTAACATATACTGAGCCACTGGTTGGTTGCAAAAATCCGGTAATCATCCTCATGGTGGTAGTTTTGCCGGCACCGTTTGGTCCTAAAAATCCAACTATTTGTCCTTGAGTTGCAGTAAAAGAAATATCGTTAACCACCAATTTATTATCAAATGCTTTAGATAAATTTTCTACTTGTATTTGAATCAAGTTGGCATCGGAGGTATTTGATTTTGTAACTGACATTTAAAATTCAACCTTCAAAAAAATAATTTATAATTTAATATATAATTAAAATTAAATAATAATACATATTTAAGATAAAATAAATTTTTTCTATATTTAATTATATTAGTATTTTTTATTGCTTGGGAAATGGCACCCCTTGTTGTTGTCTCCAAAGTTTTTGTAACGCACTTTCTTCTTCTGAAGAATCATTTTTTGAACCATAATCAATATTAGATAATCTCATTTGACCATTGGTGCTTAGGTACATCATTTGATCTAAACATTCAAACAAAGCCATAAACATAATAAATCCTGCTCTTTTTAGTGGTTCGGCTTGCATTTGTTGTAAATAACTAGCAACTGATTCATTAATAGGCTTAGATGATAAAGGATCGTAATGTTGTTGGGTTACTAAATATTGCTCTAGTAATTCGTTATCGATAATTTTTTTAATTGCTGCATTTTCTATAATATATTTTAAACATTGCTGCATTTTAATAAATTTTGCTTGTGGATCATTTTCAAGACGATTTATTTCATTTAATTGTTCTTTCAATTTTGTCACAATTTCATTATTTTCCGTAGCGGATGCCACTAAACACACCACAACTGACTTTAGTAATTTTTCTAACGAAGCTGGAATTTTAGTTTTTGATATTTCTTTAAATATGTCATTGCTATTTTTGTTATCGTTATCACTAGATATTTGAAATCTTAATATTTCCTGCAGCTGAACATTTACTAGTTCTTTAAATTTATCTGCCGTCATTAATCGAGGAATTTTTTGCATTTTTGTTAGCGATTGCAAAGATTCTGTGTATTCTTTGAATTGATTTAAAATTGTGGTCATAGCTAAAATCCTATTTGATGTATTTATAATTAATCTATTACAACTTTACATAAAAATCAAAATAAATAACACAATTTAATTGCTAACTATTTTTATCGCTTTCCCGGAAAAGGCAATCCCCATCGAACAAATATAGAGCATCAATCAAAGAATTATAATCCTCTAATAATTGTCTGATTTTCTGAAATTTATCGACCTTAGCCGCTATCTATTTAGCGGCCAGCACGACGGCGGGACGCAGGAGTGTTTTCTGGTTCATTATTAATCTTAAAATTAACGCTGGCAGATTGACAATATTGTTTAATTTTGTCTGCAATTGCTTGAGCTTTAGTTTTTTCTTCTGGAGATTGGCCATCACGGAAAAGATCGCTAATAACCATAACCTTATTAGGACCCTCGGTCCTTTTAAAAGTTTCAATCCACTGCACTAACATTTTATCGCCTATTGTATCTAATGGGTCATTGGTTGTCATAGTGAAATCTGTGTCGTTTGTTTTAGAAACTTCATAAGTGTTTGTTTGGGGTGTGGTTGCACCTTTGATCTCTTGATCTTTAGGATCGTTAATTGTTACTGTTAATTTTTTATTATCTGACTCTTGCTTTGTTATTTCTGTATTATCATATATATGGCTTTTAATTCCTAATTTTTTAATTATCTTGTCCTTATTGTTATGCTGCATTATTTGCTCTACTTTACTATCAACCTTCTTGTTTATCTCCACTGGTTCCTCATCAACCGATATTACTTCATCATGAGTAGTATTATGCAAACGACTTGCTTGTACAGTATTATTAGTACGGCCAAAAGCTAATGCATCTTTCAGACGACTATGGGCTCTAATACTTTTTCTAATTTCTTTTTGTTCTACTCTTCTTTCTAAGCCACCAAATGTTAATTTTGTGCTTTTGTCTTTAGTATTAGCTTTTACTGTTTTGTTAGAAATTTGTTTTAAATAAAAACTATAATCTTGATCAGTAGATGTTGTTGAGGCAGGGATAGACGGCACTATTGGCGTAGCTCTTGTATTATCTTCTGCATTAGCAGTTGTGACGGTTAAAGTAGCACCAAGGACCTCTTGATTTTCTGCAACTTCTAATTTACCTGACGAGGAACTGTTGTGCTGTAAATATTTACTTAATTTAGCTGCTGAAGCCGTCAATGACTCTCCTGCTTGTGTAGTTATATTTAATCTAACATACTCTTCTTGCGTAGCCTCAGCAGTTTTTAATTGTTCCTTTAATGCTTCGACTTCCGCAGCTTGTGCCTCTTGTAATGCTTTCTTGTCTTCCTCTGCCGCTGCAACTTTGGCTGTAAGTTCCAAGATCTTAGCTGCTTGCTCTTCAGTTGATCCTGTTTCAGCTGTGATCTTAGCTTGTGCCTC
>DITK01000054.1 GCA_002422785.1 Francisellaceae bacterium UBA6186 | reverse complement strand
TATAGAGCTATGCTGGCAAAGCTTATTAAACCACTGCTAAAATCAACTGATGGATCTTGGAAGTTAGACGATACTTACGTGAAAATAAAAGGTTTTGGCATTACTTGTATAGGGCTATTGATAAATCTGGACAAACTTTAGATTGGATGTTAAGCCGTTAAGAGAAATTAAAATTGGAAGATGTGACTTTTAAATGTTTTTTCAACAATGCCGTAATTGCTATTGCTCATCGGCTATCAACTATCAAACATATGGATAGAATAATAGTGTAAAATGGTAGTTTTACTGATCTTGTAAACTTAAAAAATGGTAAGTTTAAAGAACTTTGGGAACATTAGGTTAATGGCATGGTAATATAAACAAGAAGATAGTAATTGTTTATAAATAAGAATATAGTGTATTTGAATTGAATCATTCTTAAATTCTAAATAATTCTTAATTTTAACTCTTAATCTTTTCTTAATTTCTACACACTACATTTAAATGTTATTTAACTCTCCTTGTGGCCTTTTATACCTCAAGCAATATTTATAATCTAATTCTTAACCAAAAATATTATTATATAGGTTGGGTTGAACATGTCCGTATTGTTCACAATTTACAAAAGTATCGACAACTATAAAACTTGCAGTTTTACTATGAGATACAAACATGTGTGATAAACAAACATTAATTAAAGAAATGATTGTTACCATATGGAATAATCGTGACATTAATGGAGTAGAGAAATATTTTGCTAAAGATATTATTTATGATAATTTTATTGAAAAAACCGATGGTAAACAAAATCTAATTTTAGTCTTGAAAAAATTTTATCAAGCATTTTCAGAAAGTAATTTAATAATTACCAGAATTTATAGTAACAAAGATATTGTTTTTATTAGATTTTCCGGATTATTAAAACAAATTGGTATTTTTTACGGATTAAAGCCAGTTGTTAAAAATATACGATATAATGTTATTGGTATTTATAAAATAAAAAACTCTTTAATCGAGCAAGGTGTTAGTATATCTAATTTAAAATTTAATATAATGCAACATGGAGCTATACCTAGTTTTACCAGGATAGATGCAGCTAAACTTATTAGTGTTAAAGAATTTTTACTAGAGATACAACAAGGTTTACATTTACCTCTAACTAAACAAGAAATAATCACAATGAGTTTATGGTTAACGGGTCATTCAAATAAAGACACAGCTAAACTACTTAACATCAGCTCACGAACTGTCGAAGAATATCGCACCAGAATTAAAACTAAATTAAAAATCTCAAATAAAAAACAATTATATGACTTTATAAGAAATTTTTTTAACTTAGATATTTTTCTAGAACTATCAGACAAATTAAGATGTATTCAAATATCAAACACTGTCAGAAAAAATTAATATTTGCATAACCAATCTTTTTTTAATTGTTTAATTAATTTTAATTGTGCAACCCTAATTTCAGCACCTAGTTTTTTACCAACAATTCCTCGCACGATAAATTCTTGTGCGGTAATTTGCACAATTTGTGAAAAAATTTTACTTAAAAAATCTGCAGATATATATATATCATTTTCTTTTCCTAATCGACCAGTTGCATCAGCTTCACAAGCTAATAAAAAATCTTGCAAATTTTTTGGTTGACGAAAGGCATCCAATGCTAGAAATAACTTTAAAATTGTCTTTGGAGTTAATTCTAACGCCATATGACTATGTAAATGCCATTTTGCCACCATAACTGCTAATTTTTTATAATCGTTTGGTAGCTTATATTTAGCACACCAATTGTTTATTAAATCTACCCCACGTTGTTCATGTCCATAATGTTTTGGTAAAAGCTCTTGTTTGGTAGCCCCCTTACCGAGATCATGACATAACACCGCAAAACGCACTTTAGGATCAGAACTTAATTTCACTGCTTGTTGTAATGCTAGCATAGTATGTACCCCAGTATCTATTTCTGGATGCCACTTAGGACTTTGAGCTATTCCCCAAAGCTTATTTAAATCAGGAAAAATTTTTGCTAAAGCATTGCTTTCACGTAATGCTACAAAAAAAAATTCTGGATGATCAGTTAACAAAGCCTTTTCTATCTCTTTCCATACCCGCTCTGGGGTAACATTGTCTAACTCTTGGTTATTAACAATAAGTTGCGTTAATTCTATAGTTTCTTCCGCTATTTTAAAACCAAAATTGGCAAATTTTGCAGCAAATCTGGCAACTCTTAGTATTCTAATCGGATCTTCAATGAACGCTGGCGAAACATGCCGTAATAATCTTTTTTGCAAATCATTTTGCCCGCCATAAGGATCAATAATATTCCCATGCTCATCTTGTGCTATGGCATTAATCGTTAAATCTCTACGTAATAAATCTTGTTCTAACGTAATATGCGGAGAAAAATCACACTTAAAACCATAATAACCTTTGGCAGTTTTTCTCTCGGTTCTAGCTAACGCATATTCCTCACCACTTTTGGGATGAATAAATACCGGAAAATCTTTGCCAACTTTTTGAAATCCTAAAGATAACATTTCTTGCTCTGTTGAACCAACGACGACCCAATCACGTTCTTTACACGGTAGGCCCAACAATTTATCTCTAACTGCCCCACCAACCAAAAAGATTTTTAAAATTTTGTCTAACATCTTATTTCTCTTATTAACCAAAAATCCTAGCTACGCATATTCTGCTAAATAGAAATACACCTTGCCTGCCTTGCCTGATTTAATTAATTGTATGTCTTTAGGTAAATTATGTTCTGTGAATATACGGTTATTGGTATCACATTCAAAATAAATCTTACTTTTAGCTTGCAAAAAATTATTATTAATTAATAAACTTAAGCTATCTAATAATATTGTATCACCTTTGTTATATGGCGGATCTAAAAAAACTATATTAAATCTATTATTAACATTACTAGATAAACCAAATAATAGATTTTGACGTTGTAAAAATAATAATGCATCTTGATGAATTATATGAAATTCTTGATCATCTAAACTTAAATTAGCCTTATTTGTTATAATGTTTTGATAAGTATCATAATTTTGTTCTACAGATAAAGAATACTTAGCCCCCCTAGATAAAGCCTCAAAACTAAATATACCACTACCAGCAAATAAATCTAAACAATGCGCCCCAACAATATAAGGAGTTAGCCAGTTAAACAAGGTTTCTCGTACTCGATTTAATGTCGGACGTAATTCAGTATTTGCGACATTGAAAAAAATTTTACGACCCCTAAATTTACCAGCAATAATACGTAATTGAGAATTTTTATGTAGCATAGCACTTAGGAGTATCCAAATAATTTAAATAAAACAAGTATATCTCTTTATAATTAGCCAAATCAAAAAAACCACAACTATAATAGACTATGGTAGAACCTTTTTAATTATATATTATATGGAGCAAGTAATGGCTGAGTTAAATGACACAAATAGTGCGCCATTTACTAAAAAACCACATAGACCCTGGAAAACTGCTTTGCTAGAGCAAACTGTAAAAAATCCGCACACGGCACATTCACAAGCAACTATGAGTGCTAATATTAAACCTAATTACAAAGAAAACATAACAGATAATGAACAATTAAAGTCAATTTTGCAAGAAAAAAATAATCAAAAAGAACAGCTGATCCAAAAAATATCAGATAAATCTAATAGTTCATTATTGCTTGGTGGTTTTTTTCAGCCTAATAACATGCAAATTCCAAACTCTAGCCAAAATGGACAAAAAATTAATCGACTAATTCATGATCTTAAAAGCAAAGAACAGGAAATTACATCTTTAACCGCTAATTTGAAAATTGCAGAAGCCACAGATAAAGCCGAACAAGCAGAACTTATTAGGCATACCGAAGAACAAGCCAGAATATCGGCTGAGCAAAGAATGAAAAAAGCCATAGAACAAGTACATATAGCTGCATCACAATTAGGAATTGCGATAGAAAAAGCTCAATTAGCAGAGCAGGCCCAAAAAGAAGAAGAAAAAGGCAGAAGAATCGCAGAAGGAAAGATAAGTCAAGCAATAGAAAAAATTAGGATATTAGAGCAAGCTATACAAACAGAAATTCAAGCGAGAAAAGCCGCCGAAGATAAAGCCCAAATAAGTTTAAATCAAACCATCCAGACAGAATTAGCTAGACAAGAAATAGAAAGCTACAAAAACAAAATAGAGCAAAACCATAAAGAATTAACAGAACAATTTCGTAAAATAGAATTAAGTAAAAATTCTGAAGAAATGGCTAAATATGAATTACAACAACAATTTAATAGATATCAAGAAATTACTGAACACGATAAACAAACATTAGAAAAAACTTTGCAAAATTTTCAATTTGAACATTCTCAGCTGTTGTCTCATACTGACGAATTACAAAATCAAATTGTAGGATTAGAAGAATTAGCAAGACAACAAGAACAGCAAATTCATATGCTTGATACAAAAATCATATCCTTACAAAATCAACAAACTAGGCTAGAACAAATAATTGATACCGAACAAAATTTAAGAAAATTAGCAGATCAGAAAGCCAGCTCCGCATTAGCTGCAGCGGCAAAAGCTACCCTTGAAAGAAAAAAAGCAGAAGAACAACGCCAACTAATGGATGAACGCGCTAAACGAGCAGTCGCTCATGCTAGCAAAACCGTGATGAAATTTTTAGATTCCCCCACCCCTGTACATCACCAAGAAAAAGAATTGGATGATAATTATTTAGAAGAATTGTTAAAATAATGACTAAATAATTATTTTAAATAGCTGACCCAGTACAGGTTGATGGCGGCAGTAATGCCGCTGGTAAAGGATTGGCAGTAAATGTCCCACAGCTATACGCTATATCTCCCGAAGATGCATCTAATTTAACATATATTTGATACAGTGTACTGCTGCCGCTGGGATGAAGATCAGAATGAGTTATGGTAAATTGCGAAATATTAGCAGAATATGTGTAAGTTACAAATATTTTATCAGCTATTTGCATAGGTGCGGCTCCTAAAGTTTGTCCTTGACAAGTTACTGGTTGTCCAGCAGAAATACCATCCGGTAAAGAACCGTTTTTTAGAAAATATTGGAATATTTGAGTTTGACACGGATCTATAGCACTTATCATGGCCGATACTTTAGCTTTATTGATGTATTCTTTATAATTAGGAATAGCTATTGCAGATATAGCCGCTGTTATTGCCACAACTAACATTAATTCTATTAAAGAAAATGCTTTGTTGTTATTCATAAATTTATATAATACTATTTTGTTAATACTCATATTTTAATTATAGATCAATTTGAAAATTTTAGATGTATGCCAGAGTTACCAGAAATTGAAACTATTTGTACTAATTTACAGCAATCTATCTCTAATTACACCATAGCACAAATTATTATTCGTAATCCATCTTTGCGTTGGCCGATCAACCCACACTTAAGTAATATTTTACAAAATAGCGTTATTAAACATATCTATAGAAGAGCAAAGTATTTGTTAATCGCTTGTTATAATAAAAACTCTGGCGAAAGTCATTTAATTATTCATTTAGGTATGTCTGGAAAATTAAGCGTGGTAAATCAATCTACACCAGTTATCAAACATGACCATGTAGATTTTGTATTACGAGAGGGTGTAGTTTTACGATATAACGATCCACGCCGTTTTGGATCTGTGCTTTGGACTAATAATAATCCTTTAGAACATAATCTTTTAGCACATTTAGGTCCAGAACCTTTTGATCCGATATTTAACGCAAAATATCTTTTTAACCAAACAAAAAATAAAAATGTACTGATTAAACAACTTATTATGAATAATAAAATAGTAGTTGGTGTGGGCAATATTTATGCTAATGAAGCACTATTTCGTGCCAAAATTCACCCCCTTAGCATTAGTAAAAATCTTAGCTTATTACATCTTAAAAATCTAGTAATAGCTATTAGAAGTATTTTAAAGCAAGCTATCTCTAAAGGGGGAACTACTTTAAAAGATTTTTTTGATCCAACAGGCTTACCTGGCACATTTGTCAACACTTTAAAAGTATACGGTAAAGCCAATCAAAATTGCTTAGTATGTAATACCAAAATTAGCCAAGTAAAATTAGGACAAAGATCTACTTTTTTTTGTGATAATTGTCAATTTATTGTTTAAATTGATCTTCAATATTAGGTAATTTAAAATCTAATAAACTATCAATAATTTGCACGATTGCTTGTTTATATTCCGATCCAAATAGTACATTAATAGCTGTTTTAGCTAGAATTAAATGATGCTTAGCTAAATTAATGGTATAATCGAATCCTCCATTATTAAAAATGATCTTTTTAAGTAAATGTATTTGTTCTAATTGTTGGGCATAAGCAAAATTAGGATATTGATTTATTATTTGGATAATATTTTTTTTAGTACTTATGTCTGAATTATGTAATAAAAAAATAACCGGTAAAGTAATGCGACCTTCACTTATATCGTTACCATATTTATAGTAATCAATAACATCATCCAATAGTTGATAGGCGATCCCTAAATTTAATCCGCATTCTGCTAAAAAATTCCAATCTAATTGAGCTGATGTTAATGTTTTTAAATTTAAGATCCCAGGTAACTGCATAGTAGTTGCAAATAACTTAGCTGTTTTATAAGTAATAATTTGTAAATATGTATCTTGCTTAATATTAAAATTATATTTTTCTGATAATTGTAATATTTCTCCTTCCACCATTAGTTGACTTGTATTGGCAATTAAAGAGGTTACCTGATTATTTTGTGGGCTATCTATATTAGAAATCAACTTAAATGCCTTGGCATATAAAAAATCTCCAGCTAAAATTGCACATTTATTGTCGAATTCAGCATTAATAGTTTGTTGATTACGACGTATGGTAGAATTATCTAACACATCATCATGTAATAAACTAGCAATATGAATTAACTCAATAGCTGCTGCTAATTTAATATGATTTTGATGATTAATTTTGTTATTTTGTAGGTTATAAATAGCATTGCCAGATAATAATAACAATAATGGTCTTAATTTTTTACCATGGTTAGTTTTTGTATGCTTATTTATTGAATTAAGTAAGTTAGAGTTACTATTAGATACTGTACCATCTAATAGTAATTGATTGATCTGGATAAAACTATCTGTAACTAAATGTTTAATTTTATTAATTTGAAAATCTAAATTCACCGACATGCCAACAAGTTTGATGTAATATATCTTGTAGTTCAAGTACTCTTTAACTTTGCTGGTATTACATATTTATGATGCTTCTTTAATTTTTAACAACATTTTTTGTAATTCTTGTAATGCTTTTAATATATAATCATCAGATTTTATTGAAAAAATCACTGCATTTATTGATCCCTTGGCCTGAACAATTAATGGCACCGTTTGCATGTATTGTGGTATTTCCCTAGTAAAGTCGTTGGGGACCAGAGTCAGTTTTGTGCTTAAATTATAATTAAAATGATTTTTAGTTAAATTTATTAAACCAATACCTGCTAAAGAGTATTTTGCATGTTGTAATATCAAGTTAGAGTTTGCATCGGCTCCATCTGTTAATTTAGTTTGTAATTTAAATACGGAAAAATCTGACACAGGATCTTT
Organism: Francisellaceae bacterium UBA6186; assembly: GCA_002422785.1. Classification (GTDB taxonomy): domain Bacteria; phylum Pseudomonadota; class Gammaproteobacteria; order UBA6186; family Azoamicaceae; genus UBA6186. Next base: position 20,591 of record DITK01000054.1, on the reverse strand, counting down.
AGTTATTAAATTGTCAGGAATGAATTGATTATTTAATAATACCTGTATATCTTGTTGTGGTTGTTTTTTTAACTTATTAAATAATTCGTTTAGATATAAATCGTATTGAATTAAAGTATTATTAAAATCGAAACCAACTAATTGGCCATCAGCGATTACCAAGTCAAAATTGCCAGTTAGGTTGTTTATTAATGAATTGTAATTACCTAGAACTGTAGATGCTTTAATACTTACGATCCCAACTCCGGCAGAAAATAATTTACTCATAGTTGCCATATTTAGATCTTTAGCCATAAGATTAATATAGAGTTTTGGCTCTTCTTTCTTAATATCTGCTGTTAAATCAACCTTAATCTTTGCTTTCCCAATATTAAACATTCCTTGGTTAACTTGAAACATACCTGGTAATATACTGTTGATCCTTAAATCAATATTGTCGACTCTCCCAAGTGGCTTGATTAACATATTGTTGCCATGTAAACGGCCAGTTATCTTTGATTTTCCAAAAAATCTGCTTAAAGTATGGTTATCTTCAATAATTTTCACGGTATTTTCTTGGGGTATCTCATCATGAGAAGCATTAATAGCGGCCAATAATTTTGTAATTTCTATATTTTTTATGTTCAGATCAAATTCGCCAATACCATCTACTGTTGAAATTTTGAAATTGCCAGATATGTCCCCTGAACCAATTTTTAATGAAACCGAGTTAAAATCAATTTGTTGTTTATCAAATAGAAAAATAGTATCTAAAAATATTTTATCTTCATCGCTATTGTTTGTTAATAATTGCAAGCGAGTATTGCCCGCTATTTTATTGTTATCATAATTTATTTTGCCAATTAAATTATACATCATGTTGTTATTTTCTATAATTATTTTACTAGTTTCAAATTTTTTAGCACGCCAATCAATATATGCTTCACCTTTTAACATTAATTGATTGTTTAATATTTCGATTACCAAAGAATTTATTTCTAAATTATTATACTTTTTTAATGTTATATTTAATTTGTTTATTTTGACACTATCGTTAGTATATTGATCATGTATATTGACTATACAATTTTTACAAATAACTTCGTCACAAAATATCATTTTAATAATCTTGTTATTTATTAATAATAATTTTTCTGTCAACTTGCTAATATCAACCGTTTTATCAAGACGCCTTGATATCTCCAATTGTAAATCTTCAAATTCAATTTTAGAAATAATCAATTTCATATATACCAATGACTTAAATGGATTAATAAAAACAGATGCTTTTTTCAAAATAAGTATTTTGTCTGGGGATATACCATGTATAGATATTTCAGGTAATTTTTGATTAATTTCTAAATCTTCAAGATAAATTTGAATATTGGTAGCTAATGACCATCTAATTTGGCCATTGATATTTAATTTATAACTAGTATTGTTTTCAAAAGAAGAAATAATTTGATCTTTATACTTGTTTGGATTTATAAAAAGGATAATAACAACTATCAATCCAATTAAAATTAAGATTAAAGTGGTAATTATTTTAAATATAAATTTAATCATACATTATTTTAGACTGTTGTGCACATACGTGCCTGGTGCATTGGTTGACAACATAGATTCTTGAAAACTAATTGCCAAAAAATTTCTGCTGGTAACTGTTATTTGGGTAGATTCAATTTTTTTTAGCCAATCCAGCCAACAAGGCCACCAAGAACCAGCATAAGTATTGGTATTGTTTATCCATAAATGTATATCATTGGCTATTAACTCATTTATCTGAGTTTTATCAATACATTTGTAAGAGTATTTTGCATTGGTTGGGCAATTAATTAACCCATTAACATGTCCACCAGCAGCTAGTATAAATTGTTTATTAACACTAGAACTATATAACCTCAGGCTACTATATGATATTTCCCAAGGACTTATGTGATCTTGCTCGCCCGCTACAAAAAAAATCGGCGCAGTTACTTTACTTATATCAATCGCCACTCCATTGATAGTTATTGCATTGGTTTGACACAGTTTGTTTTCAAAACATATATTACGCACATAAAAATTATACATGCTAGCTGGTAAATTAATAGAGTCACAGTTCCAATAAAGTGTATCAAATTTATCTAATGATTGATTAAAAAGATAATAATTAACAAAATATGGCCACACCAGTTCGTTAGCATGTACAATATTAAAAGCCATACTTAGCAACTTTCCTGCCATATACCCAGTTTTATTGTTCATTATTTCTAATTTATTTAAATAATCTTGATTTAAATTTTTAAAATTTGCAAAATTTATTAGCGACATAAAATGAGTGGCACTCATTATTTTAAATTTTTTGGTTTGTTGTATATAAGACAGCACACAACTTAACATTGCCCCACCCATACAATAACCTGCCAAATGAAATTTTTTTACTTGAATAATATCAGCTATGACATCAAGTGCTTGTAATGGACCATTAATTATATACTCTGCAAATGTTTTATGGGCAAGTGATGCGGTCGGATTAATCCAAGAAATCATATAAACAGTAAAACCTTGATTCACCATCCACTTAACTAAAGAGTTGTTGCTTGATAGATCTAATATATAATATTTATTAATACAAGGAGGAACAAACAGCAACGGCACTTTAAATACTTGTAAAGTTGTCGGAGAATATTGTATAAGTTCCATTAATTCGTTTTTATAAATTACTGTACCTGGCGAAGCCGCTAAATTATCACCAATTTTAAACGAAGAATTATTGTGAAATTTAATATCTAAATAACCTTTATTAATTATTAAATCATTTAACCATTTTTTTATGATTATAAAAAAATTATTTTTAATCATTAATATATTGTTTAGTTCAAACTGACTATTGATTAATAAATTTTCTTGCTTAGCTAAATTATTTAACCAATTGTTAAAATATAAAGTTAATTTTCTTTTGTCCCTACATTCCATCGTATTAATATGATCTAGGCTTTTTAGCCAATATTTTTTTAGTAATAAGCACACCAGATCTGAACAACTTTTAGATCCATAACTATATAACAATAAATATTCTTTAATAAAATCATCAAAAAAATCATGATGCAATTTTTTTATATATAAATAATCTTTAAGGATTTCTACAATGGCATTTTTAAAAAGATTGATTTTAACAATATCTATGCTTGGCACTACCAGCCATAATACATCATTAGAAAATTGGGACTTATATATAGCTAACAGTTTGTTAAATAATTGTGATATTTTAACTATGTTTTTTTTTAAATTATGTTCTGTTAACTCTGCATGCTCTGTAGCTGATAAACTAAAATCCATGTTGTCTATATCCTGCTGAATTATTTTTGTAACAACATTTCTAAATCTTGAGCTGCCAACGGTTTGCTAAAATAATACCCTTGGGCATATTGACAATCATGCTGTTGCAAAAACATTTTATGCTGAGAAGTTTCTATGCCTTCGGCTACAATCTTTAAATTCAAACTGTTAGCTATATTGATTATAGATTCAACAATAATCTTGTTATTATGATCAGTTTCAAGATGTTCCACAAACGATCTATCAATTTTTAGATAATCTATCTGTACGTTTTTTAAATAGGTTAAAGACATGTTTCCAGATCCGAAGTTATCAAGAGTTATTTGTATGCCAATTTTCTTTATATTATTAATAATATTGATAACTTCTGGACTATTAATAAATATATTTTCTATTAATTCGATGCCAAAATATTTTGGTTCTAGATTTGCAGCTTTTAAATAGTATTCTAGGCGTTCAATAAAATTAGATTGCCGGATTTGTTGTAACGCAACATTTACTGAAATTAATATGGGTTTGTAATTTTTTTGTTGCCATATTTTATTTTGCGCTATTGCAGTTTTTATTACCCATTCCCCAATTGGCACAATTAATCCAGATTTTTCAGCAGCACTAATAAATCCAGCAGGAGGCAAAATACCTAATTTCGGATGATTCCAGCGAATTAATGCCTCTACTGCTATTAATTGATCTGTTTTTAAATCAATTTGTGGCAGATAAAACAAACAAAATTCATTATTGTCAATTGCTTGCTGTAATTCCAATTCAATTTCTGCATGGAAAAAAGTTTTAGCATTAAGATCTTTGTTATAAAATTGAAACTGGTTGCCACCAAGTTCTTTTGAGTGATACATCGCTAGATCTGCATTATTTAATAATTCGATAGATTTTTTGCCATTTTGTGGATAAATACTAATTCCTACACTACTGTGCATATTTATATTTTTTATGTCTAACTGAATTGTTTCTTGAATTATTTTCAAAAGATTATTGGCTATATGTATAATATTTTCTTCTGTAACTATATTTGGAATCAGCATAACAAATTCATCGCCACCAATGCGAAATAGCGTATCTTGTTTACGCATGTTAGCTCTAACACGCATAGCAATTGTCTTTAATACTATGTCGCCAGCTGTATGCCCAAAGGTATCATTAATTGTTTTAAAATTATCTAAATCAAAATATAATACAGCAAATATTGCTTTATTACGGCTAGATAATTCTATGGTATAATCCATACGATCATATAATAAAGTTCTATTTGGTAACTCAGTTAAATTATCATGAGTCGCTTGATGAATAAGATTTTCTGTTCTTTCTTGCACATAATTTTCTAAAACTACGTTATAGTCCTTAGATTCTTGCATTAACAACCATTTTCTTGTTAATGCAGAACTTAATTGACGTACTGCCATATAATCGAATGGTTTCTTTAAAATTAACAAATTATCTGTAATTCCTAAATACTTAACCGTGTCGTGCCAAGTATAATCGGAATATGCTGTACAAATAACAACTTGTATATCGCTATCTATTTGCCAAATATTTTTAATTGTTTCGATGCCATCGATCCCAGGTGGCATACGAATATCAATAAACGCTAATGTATATTTTTGATGATTATCTTTAGCAGTTTGTACTAATTTAATACCATCTATCCCTTGAAATGCAGAATCAATTTTAAATGCTGCCATATGCATATTAGTATTTTGTTGATGATATTCTTCCCCAAATATTTGAGCACCTAACAGATCCTTGTTGTCTATTGTTGATTCTGTTTCAGTATCATCATTAAGAATTTTTATAAAATCTTTATGGATCTCTGGATTGTCATCTATCAATAATATATGTATGTTGTTATCATTCATCTAGTTTTTCAGCTTTTTGATTAAAGTCTTGCAAATTTAATGGTAATGTCAAAATAAATATAGCACCTTTTCCTATGCCATCACTTTGTGCCTGCAAGGAACCGCCCATCTCTTTTGCCTTTAATGCGCAGTTGTGTAACCCAAAACCGTGTCCATCTGGTTTAGTCGTAAACCCAAAAGAAAATATTTTGTTAATGTTTTCTGGCAAGATCCCTAATCCATTATCAGCTACTGATATAATTATTAATACTTTAGATAACTGTTTAATAGAAATATCTATTTTTTTATTTTGTTCTTGAGTATTCATAACTACTGAGTCTATAGCATTTTTGATTAAATTAACCAAAATTTGCATTAAACTAGCTTGTTCAATCAATATAGACTTATCTTCTTGATAATCCTTTTGAATAACAATATTATTTTTTGATATGTTATTATGGAAAAAATTTATGGAAATATTTAATATTTCTGATAAAACAACCTGTTCTCTAATAGCGCACACACTACTAACAGACTCCTGAGTGCAAATTATTTGTTTGATATGATGTATACACTGGGAAATATTTTGTGTCTCTGCAACAATTCTTTCATAATCTTTTTGCATGGAATTCCCTAGAACTATTAGGTAATCAGGTATTTTTTTACCCTTGGCATCTTGGGTCAAATATTCCGATAACGACGACTGATGCTCTTGCAACAATGGCATCAATGCTGAAAATTGTTTATAAGCAGTTTTTTGCAGTCTTTCTTCTAAAATACTAATCGAGGTTGTAGCTCCGTTTAGTACATTGCCGATATTGTGTATCACCGATCTTGCAACTTCTGCCATTCCAGCTTGTTTGGCAAAGACTAATAATTGCTTGTGTAATGCGATATTTTTTTTTTCAACATTTTTACGTTTATTTATATCTATAATAATCCCAAATAATGCATTATTATTTGCTTTACCAATAATATGATACCAGTTGTAACAAGAAGGATTTGTTAAATCCACCAAGCGCAATTCTATGCCATAACCATCACTAGATTGCTCATATAGTTTTTTTATAGCTGCCATCACATCTTCTCGATCATCCTGATGAATCATATCGATCCATTCTTTAAGTTTTGGGAAATTACGATTTGATGGCCAGCTTAGAAGAACACAAGTTTCTTTTGACCAATAAAATTCATCAAGATTTTTATCGTATGTCCAATAACCAAGTCTTGGAATTATAGATAAGTGTTTTATTTTACTATGCATGTTCATTAATTTATTTTAGTATAATCTTTGATTTATTGACTAATTTTCAAACGATAATCTAGCAAATATTTGATGAAATTTGTGCATGACTTTTGCAATAGTAGCTGTTGTTGGTGGTTTATCTTGATAAAAAATTTTGTTAGCTACTCGCTTGTTAATTTGAGATAAACTTGGATAAGGATGAATGCTATTGGCAATTTCTGATATATCGGCGCCAACTTGCATTGCAAAACTATATTCACTAATAATCTCAGAAGCTATGGATCCTAATATCGAAGCTCCTAATAATTTATTACCGTTACAGATTAATTTTATTTCGCCAGCAGTTTGTTGTTGATAAATTGCTGCATCTATATCTTTAAAATCAAATTTTAAAGTTTGTAAATTAATATTTGTTGTTTTATTTGCTTGGCAAGATCCAATGGTTGCTAGTTGTGGGTAAGTATATAAAATTCTAGGTACTAATTGGTAATTTATATTCTTTGGTATATTGAAAGCAATATTGCTTAAAATAATATTAGTTTGGCATTCCATTAAATGAACTGATTTAAATCCAGTTTTTGCGACCGAACCTAAAGCAAAAATATTTTTTTGGGTGGTTTGTAATTTGCGGTTTACCAAAATTCCATCTGATGAGTATTGAACATTAGCATCAGCTAATGCAAGGCCTTCTATATTTGGTTGATCATGTTGCATATTAATTATTTCGTCGCCATCTATAGCAAATTTATCTCCTAAACCATCTTGGCAAACCAATAATTTACGTTCATTTTGCCAGTAAAATTGTAATATTTTGGTCGAATAATAAAAATTAACACCCTCTTTTTCTAAAATTAACAGTAATTTTTTAATTAATTCTTGATCTTCCGATGGCAAAAAATTTTTTTGAGAAAAAATTACTGTAACTTTGCTGCCAAACCTTGCCAAAGATTGTGCTATTTCCAAGCTTTCTTGCCTTCCGCCAAGTATAATAGTTTTTTTAGGCAAATCTTTTTGATGAAATAATTGTTTATAAGTTAGAAAGTCTGATTGATTAAAATTTATAATATTAGGTATTGATGTTCTTGTTCCTGTTGCTATAACAAAATATTTACTATTTACTTGTATATTTCCTACTACAACAGTTTGATTATTAATAAATTTTGCGTTACCTATAAGTAAAGAACCGCCTAATTTTTCGAAAGTATCTATATCATTTTCTTTTTGTAATTCTTTGATTATATTTCGTACATAATTATTTACTTTGCTTAAATTTATTGGTGCCAATTGCGCATCGAGTCCAAATAATTTTGCTTTTTTAATAGAATGTGCAATTTTTGCACAATAGGTAAAAGCTTTACTTGGGATTGTTTCTGTTAAAAGAGAAGATGAAAAAAAATTATCATTCTCGCTAATTAAAGTTACCTTTAATCCGCAGTGTATAGCACCAACTGCGCACATAACCCCGCTAGTACCCCCACCTATCACCACTAAATCTTGTTTATTTAACATATTTTTTGACATATTATTATTGTAGGTGAAATTTATAAATTTTTTAAATATTACAAAGCAGTTAGTTGTTCCGCTAATTAATGTTTTATTACAAAGTACTTGATAAATTATTATTTCTGGAATAATAATACTTAAATTAATTGTTCGTTATCTTAAAATAACTGAAATTATTCAAAAATTTAATTGTTCAAATAAATATTTTAAGGATATTCATCTATGGCTTATGTAGCCGAAGTTTCTGATCAGTTGTTCGAAAAAGAAGTTTTACAAAGCGAGTTGCCGGTACTAGTAGATTTTTGGGCTCCCTGGTGCGGTCCTTGTCGTTCATTGTCCCCGGTTTTAGAAGAAACAGCGAAAGAATTTAATAAAAAAATAAAATTTTTAAAAATTAATGTAGATGAAAATGAAAAAATATCTGCTGAATACAGTATCCGTTCTATTCCCGCTTTGCTATTATTCAAAAACGGCAAGTTATTAGCCACAAATTTAGGGGCAATATCTAAGTCTAAATTAATAGCTTTTTTGGAAGAGCATGCATAAAATAATCTTAACTTAAATCCGTCCATCCATCTTAAATAATAATGTGATATAAATTATGAACTTGACAGAACTTAAACAAAAATCTATTACAGAATTGCTAGAAATAGCAAAAGAATTAAGCATTGAAAATGTAGGTCGTTCTCGCAAACAAGAAATTATTTTTGCCATTTTAAAATCCCAGGCAAAAAAAGGCGAAGATATTTATGGCAGCGGAGTTTTAGAAATTTTACAGGATGGTTTTGGATTTTTACGATCTGGTAATGGTTCTTACCTGGCAGGTCCAGACGATATATATGTTTCACCAAGCCAGATTAGACGGTTCAGTTTAAGAACTGGTGACGATATTTATGGTAAAATTCGTCCACCTAAAGATTCTGAACGTTATTTTGCCTTGCTTAAAGTAACCACTGTTAACGATGAACCACCAGAAATAGCTAAAGATAAAATTGCTTTTGAAAATTTAACTCCTTGGCATGCCAACGAGCGTTTGCGTTTAGAGCTTGGCAATGGTAGCACCGAAGATTTAACTACTCGCACCATAGAATTAGTATCACCTATAGGTAAAGGACAAAGAGGTTTATTGGTTTCTCCTCCCAAAGCTGGTAAAACTGTAATGTTACAAAATATTGCACATTCCATTGCTATTAATCATCCAGAATGTCATTTAATGGTACTTTTAATCGATGAACGACCAGAAGAAGTAACAGAAATGGAGCGTTCTGTAAAAGGAGAAGTAATAGCTAGTACTTTTGATGAACCAGCTAGTAGACACGTGCAAGTTGCAGAAATGGTAATAGAACGAGCTAAGCGTTTAGTAGAACATAAACGCGATGTAGTGATTTTATTAGATTCCATTACCCGTTTAGCCAGAGCCTACAATACAGTTAGCCCACCGTCTGGTAAAGTTTTAACTGGTGGCGTTGATGCCAACGCATTACAACGCCCAAAAAGATTTTTTGGTGCCGCCCGAAACATAGAAGAAGGTGGTAGTTTAACTATAATAGCTACGGCCATGATCGATACTGGTTCTAAAATGGATGAGGTTATCTATGAAGAATTTAAGAGTACCGGTAATATGGAGCTACATTTGGATAGAGAAATTTCTGAAAGACGTGTTTACCCAGCAATCAATATTTCCAGATCGGGAACTAGAAGAGAAGAATTATTGGTTAATAGTAATGAATTACAAAAAATGTGGATCTTAAGAAAATTATTACATCCAATGGATAAATCTGCTGCGGTTGAGTTTTTATTAGGCCACTTGAAAGATGCTAAAACTAATGTAGCATTTTTTGAAACCATGAAAAAAGCATCTCATTAACAATTTTTAGTAAATGTATTTTCATAAAATTAGCTAATTTTATGAAAATCATTGATAATTTTTCTAATAAACAAAATCAAATCTGATGCCAAAATACCTAAGCTACCATTTTGAGCTACTAAGTCACCTGCCAGAGCATGAGTAAATACTGCAAATCTAGCTGCATCTTTTAATGTAAGTTTTTGTGCCAGCAAAGCTGCAATCAAACCGGCTAAAACGTCCCCCATGCCAGCGGTTGCCATGCCTGGGTTGCCTAAATCACACAAATATACTGGGTTATATTCTCTATTATCTTGATAAGATTTAATTAAAGTTCCAGAACCCTTTAAGACAACCGTTGCTTTAAATTTATGACTTAATTCTTCTACCGCTGCAAATCTATCTGCATCGACTGCTGCAACATCGATATTTAATAATTTTGCCGCCTCTCCTGAATGAGGGGTTAAAATCCAATTTTTTCTGATTTTGAAATTATTATTAAATTTTTCTGCTAACATATTTAAACCATCGGCATCTAATACTAATGGTAAGTCACTTTGCATTACTTCATCAAAAAGTATTTTACTATATTTGTCATGACCTAAGCCTGGGCCTAATAATATTACCGTCGATTTTGCTATTAATTCTTTCAATTGTTTTATTTCAGAAAAATTATGCCACTGTATTTCTGGGCAAGAATTATGAAAAGACGATTGGTTACTGCTGTTTGATAAAACATACACTATACCGCTACCAGAACGTAATGCCGCAATGCCAGCTAAATAAGCTGCACCTTGCATCCCATCCTTCCCGCCAATAATTAATAATTTACCAAAATTACCTTTGTGAGCAAAGGCAACTCTTCTTGGTAAAATATTATTAAAATTATTACTATTTAACCTAACAACATTACAAACAGCATGTTTATATGCATCGATTGGCAAGCCAAGATTATTAAATCTAATTTCTCCGCTATGTTCACGACCTTTACCAGTAAATAACCCTTTTTTTAAACCTACAAAAGTTATGGTGACTTTAGCTTTAATTGCTACTCCTAAAACTTTACCCGTATCTGGATCTAATCCTGATGGGATATCAATTGAAAAAACAGGAATATTACTGTCGTTTATTTGATAAATAATGTGTTCCCAAACCCCAGTTATATGTCTATTGATCCCGATCCCGAACAGTGCATCGACAATAACATCTGCATCTAATTGCAGTTCTTTTGTCCAATCAATTGCTTTGATTATTTGAACCACAAACCCCATAGATTGTAGTTTGTCTGCAATTTTTAATCCATCTTGAGCATTATTACCTATCCCACAAAAAACAGCGATTTTTTGAGCAAGAGGAAATGTTTTGGATAATTGTTCCACACAACAACTAACAACTTTTTGCTCTAAATAAGCATTTGAAATATTAAAATCTTTTATTGCCAAATTTTCTATAGCAATAATAGATTTTTTATCATACAAATTAACTAGTAGTTCATTAGGATCCATATTGATCTATTATAATTCAAATCAAACTTTATTACTTGGATTAACAGAAAGCTTATTGACAAACATATTATTGTCTGTTGCTATAATATTACCTAAAAACAAACCTAACTGAAAAATACTAACACAACCTAATTTAATTTTAATATTTGCCAAATGAGTATTAACTGTATTTAAACTGGTTGTTAATTCCCATGCGATTTCTTTTGGACGAAGGCCATCTACTAAACAAGATATGATACCTGCCTCTTTATCTGTAAGATAAACTTCTTTATTGGAGGCTGCTACACAATAACGCTTTTTACCATGCAAAGTTTTAATTTCGATCTTAGGGTTAGCCATAATAAACTCCTTTATTATTTTATTATATTTATTGTTATATTTTTGGTTATTATTGTTCGATTAAAATTTTCATAATTAAAAAACAAATAAAATATTAGTGCAATATCAATTAAATTGACTTTAGTTTTTTAGTGTATATGCATAAATATTGTATTTTATTACTATAATAATTAAGACTAGATTGTAGAAATTAGGTGTATATGATTCACGAGACAATGTCTGCAATTAGCGTAAGAAAAGACCCAAACAATAGTGCAGCATCACGTGTTAGTTCAGATGTTTAGTCGCAGTTATTTCTAGATATTATTTGATCAATTAATATTCTTTAGTTATACAATTTCCATACAATTTTTTGACATAAAAGCAGAATATCCAGCATTATACTGGCAACTCCAAACTATCAAATTATGAGATTGATTTTCTTCTGCAATAAATTGCACTATTAACGGCATATTATTAATTGTTTGCATACCTATATTCTTCATATTTGCTGTTAATTTTAAAATATATTTTTTATTGTCAGCATTTATATATTCTAATTTTTCGATTAAATTACTAGGATTATTAATGGAATAATTAGGTGCCGGTTCCGATTCAGAATTAATGATTTTTTCAATTAATTGAATCTTATAAGCATCAGCTAAAACAAAAAATTCCACCATTTTAGCTTTAATTAAATATTTACTATAAGAAGGAATAGCAACAGATGCTAATATACCTATAATCGCTATAACTATTAATAATTCCACTAAAGAAAAAGCTCTTGATAAATTTTTTATAATACCCATCATAACACCTCAAAAAAATAAATATGTAATTCAGAGCATAATTTAAAAAATAATCAATTATTTTGCATCATAAAATTTTTCTGAAATTTCATTAGAATATTTATGTAATAAATAAATGTTCTCGATAAAATTTTAATTCTTGAATAGATTGTAAGATATCTTCTCCTGCTCGATGCAAACTATCTTGTTTTTGAAAATTTTTTACTTGTTCTGGAAACCAATAAGTCCCTAGATTTTTTACTGTACTAACATCTAAATTACGATAATGAAAGTAGGCTTCTAATTTCGGCATATATCTAAATAAAAATCTTCGATCTAAACAAATGCTATTACCGCACATCGGGGACGTTTGTTTTTCCACGTACTTAGAAATAAATTCTATAGCAGAAGATTCTGCATCAGATATGCTGATGACACTTTTTTTAGATAAAGATATCAGCCCATTTTTAGTGTGGGTATCTTTTACCCAATCATTCATTAATATCAAAATTTGGTCAGGTTGATAAACAATTAAATCAAAATCATTGGCGATTATATTTAAATTTTGGTCAGTTACAGCAATTGCTATTTCTAAAATATGGTCTCGATCTGGGTTAAGGCCAGTCATTTCCAAATCTACCCAAATTAAATTACTAGTATTATTAATAATATTATTCATATGCACACTCCTAAGGCTATTATATTTGCAATCAATTTAACAACAATTTAATATACTTTTATGGTTTACCTACAATATCTACTGCCACATCATACGATAAATAAATTAGCTAAAATTTTTGGAAATTGCTCAATTACATGGATAAAAAACTTTTTAATCAGTTGTTTTTTAAAAAATTATACTGTTAATTTACAAGAATCTATTCAACCTGATCCCTTTGCTTACAAAACTTATAATGAATTTTTTACTAGGCAATTAAATAGTTCTGCCAGAATAATAGATCCTAATCCTAACTCTATTGTTAGTCCAGCTGATGGTAGTATTACTCAGTACGGTAACATAGAAAATAATGTTTTAATTAATACTAAAGGATTTAATTTATCTTTAACCAATTTATTGGCACAGCAGCCTAAAAATCATACTAATAATGAGGTAAATCATAATATAGAGCCAGGAATATTCGCAAATGGCAAATTTATCACTATCTATTTAGCACCGCATAATTACCATAGAGTACATATGCCAATCACTGCAACTATTAAACAGATGATTTATGTTCCTGGTAAATTATTTTCTGTCAATCAATTAACAGTAAACACCATCCCAAATGTATTTACCAGCAACGAAAGAGTTATTAATGTTTTTGACAGCGAATTTGGCCCAATCGCCATTGTTTTAGTTGGAGCTATGATAGTTGGTAGTATTGTCACTAGTTGGCATGGAACAGTTAATCCAACTAATTTACGCAGCATCACTAGCTGGCATTATCAAGATAATCATCTAACTTTAAATAAGGCGGAAGAAATGGGTTTGTTTCAATTAGGATCAACTGTAATAGTCTTATTTGCTAATAATAATATTACTTTTGCTGAAAACATTACTATTAATTCTCCCATAAAGATGGGCGAAAAGATTGCTCAATTATAGACAAATTTTTTGTTAAGCTAAATTCCATGGAAAACATAAAATGTCTTTTATCGATTTACTGTTAGTCTTAAGCATTAGTAATCGATCGATACCTAACGCCACACCACTACAATCTGGCATTCCATATTTTAGTGCTGCAATTAAATAAGGATCTATTGCTAAATGTGGTTTATTCAATTTTTGCCGTAATTTTTGATCTTCTAGAAATCTATTTTTTTGTATTGTAGCATCTAGTAATTCGTGATAACCATTGGCAATCTCTATGCCATTTACATACACTTCAAAACGTTCTGCAATTTGCCCACCTTCTTGGCAGCTTGCAATATTAGCTAGGGCCGCTTGTTCTACCGGATAATTATAAACAAACAAGATCTGATTATCTTTTGATAAATATGGTTCTATGCAATTACTAAATAACAACATTTGATAATCCGCTTTAGATCCATTTAACATAAAATTTTTAAAATGATCAGATAGTTCAATATTATTAATTACTAATTTTTTTAAACTATCAATAGTCGCTAATATTGGATCTATGTTTAAATATTTAATAAAAATTTCTCTATAGCTAATTTTAGTGCAGGTGTAATCATTATTATCGATGAATAAAATATTTTTTAATAACATCTCAATATCTTGCATTAATTGATGATGATTAAAACCTACTCTATACCATTCTAACATAGTAAATTCTGGATTATGTAAAGTTCCTACTTCTTCTTCTCTAAACGCTTTACATAATTGATATATATCCCCACAACCAGCAGCAATTAATCTCTTCATAGCATATTCTGGCGAAGTTTGTAAAAATCTTAATTTATTACCGCTAGCTGTGACTATCATTGGATCTATATGCAAAGATGTAGGAGCATACTGACACAACAGCGGAGTTTCTACTTCTAACACATTTTGCTGTTTAAAAAAATCTCTAATTTGGTTTAATAAAATAGCACGCTCTTTGATGCTAGAAAAATTTGCTGAAGGTTGCCAAGATGTCGACATAATTATTATTGCTAAAAAGTGATGTTACTAATCATTTTGCTCTAGAAACATATTCGCCAATTCTAGTATCGATTTTAATTAAATCACCAATTTGTATAAATAAAGGTACTTTAACCACTTCTCCAGTTTCGACTGTTGCAGGTTTGCTACCTCCACCTGAGGTATCTCCTTTAATTCCAGGATCGGTACTAGTAATCTTTAAAATGACAAAATTGGGTGGGCTAACCATGATTGCTGCATTATTCCATAAAGTTACGGCACAAATATCTTGCTCTTTAAGCCATTTACTGGCGTCTTTCGCTATCAGATGATTAATTTCATATTGTTCGTAGCTTTTAGGATCCATAAAATGCAGTACCGTGCCATCGTTATATAAATATTGTAACTCTAGTTCGGTAACCTCGGCTGCCTCAACTGTTTCGCCAGATTTGCAAGTTTTATCGATCATTCTACCGGTTTTTAAATTACGAAACTTAACACGATTAAATGCCTGGCCTTTACCTGGCTTTACAAACTCATTTTCAACAATATTATATGGCTCGCCATCTAATATTACTTTTAATCCTGCTTTAAATTCATTAGTAGTATATACAGCCATAAATAAACCCTCTTTTTTACTTGCAATAATTTATTAATTCTACAAAATAACACTCTATGAGCCAATGGCAATTAGAATTAAAAAACTCGGTGACTAGTTATCAAGAACTGTTTGAGCTAGTCGGCTTAAACTATGATTTATTAGATCATGCCTTACTTAATCCAAAATTTCCATTATTAGTGACTAAAAGCTTTATCCAGCGCATGCATCATAATGATATTAATGATCCATTATTACTACAAGTTTTACCAGCTATAAATGAAACAACGACTGCTATTAATTATTTGGAGGATCCATTACAAGAAAAAACTTTTAACAAGATCCCAGGTTTAATTCATAAATATGCGGGGAGAGTATTAATATTAGGAGCTAAATCTTGTGCTATTAATTGCAGATATTGTTTTAGGCAACACTTTCCGTACAACTCTAATATTGCTAGTGGCAAAAATTTAGAAAATATTATTAATTATATTAAAACTGACCGTAGCATTAATGAAGTTATTTTAAGTGGTGGCGATCCGTTATTAGCATCTAACAATTATTTTAAAAAACTATTTTCTATGTTAGATCCTGTAGATCATATTATAACTATTAGAATTCACTCCCGCATTCCGATAGTATTACCATCTAGATTAGAACCAGAATTAATTGATATCTTATTAAATTCTAGATTTAATATCGTACTTGTAACTCACAGCAATCACCCTAATGAAATTAATGAAGAAGTAGCAGATTATGTTAAAATTTTACATAACACTAAAATATTGTTACTAAATCAATCGGTATTATTAAAAAATATTAATAACAATAGTAATGTTTTGGCAGAATTAAGTAAAAAATTATTTGCTATTAAAATATTACCTTATTATCTGCATATGTTAGATAAAGTTAGTGGAGCTATGCATTTTGCTATTAGCTTATCAGAAGCTAAAAAGATTTTTGCTGGATTATCTGAGATATTACCTGGTTATTTATTGCCAAGATTAGTGGTGGAAGAAGCTTTTGCTAAAGCTAAAACTTTGATAATTTAAATATATAAATTAGATAAAAATTGCTCTAAATTTAAAACTTGTATATTTTGTTGTTGATATTGATTACGTAAATTTTTAACTAATTGTACTGCAGGATATTTATATTTATTATGAAAATATAATAGCGATCTGCTAATTTTTGCGTCTGATGTCTTCACTTCTATTATTTGTTCAACATTATTGTCGATGGCTATAGCAAAATCTACTTCATGTGCTTCTTTGGTACGCATATAATGCAAGCTATATTTTTTAGCTTGATAATCTTCTAGCGCATAGCCATGTTTTAACAAACTAAGTGCCACCAAATTTTCTAATTTAGCACCGCCACCATTTTGCACTAATCCGATATCAAAAAAATATATTTTCGGCGCTTGTAATAAACTTCTGGTAATATTGGTAGAATATGGGGTTATTTTGAAAATAATAAACAATGATTCTAAAATTTGAATATATTTTTTTACAGTAGATGGCGATATTAGTAAATCTTCAGATAAAGATTGATAAGATATTGGCGAACCAACACGATTACATAATAATTTAAACAACGACTGCATAGCTTTAATATTATGTAGTGTATCAACTTCAAATACATCGGTACTTAACATACTATTTATATACTGTAACCGCCAACGATCAGCATCAATAAGATCTAGTGCTAAATATGGCTCAGGGAATCCACCTCGCAACAATAATCTATCCACCTGTAAGACATCGTCATTAGTATCGGCATGTTTTGTTAGTTCAGCTAGGGAAAATGGTAACAGCCTATGTCTAAAATATCTGCCTGCTAAAGAATCACCTAATTGATCATATAAATCTAATCTTGCACTACCTGTTACTAAGATTTGTAATCGATCATCTTTCGTATCAAAAACACCTTTTAAATAATTTTTCCAATTTGGCATTTTATGTAATTCATCAAGAATTAATAAATCTGTATTAGATAACCAAGACTGGTGGTGCATAATTGTTTGATCTTGCGACTGATCATAGTTTAAATACACGCTATTAGAAAAAGACTTGGCTATATCTTTTGCTAACCACGTTTTTCCGGATTGTCTAGGACCTACTAACAGTACTATCTTTTTGGTTAAATCTTTTAAAATGAGATCTGTTTGGCCACGATGCATATTGACTATAATATGCTGAATTACAGAAAAGTCAAGACTATACTGTAATCCAGCACATAAAAGTCGAGTTTATTTGCGGCAAGTGCTAAGAAAATGATTATTGTTAGGTACGCTATTTGCTTGGGATCATAGCAACGGTTAATCTAGGAAGATCATTAGAATTAATATTTTGTTTTAAATTATTAGTAGGTTTATTATTTGGATCTAAATTTTTTTCTATATTTTCTACATTTTCTACATATAAGTCATCAATATCTGGTTCTATTTTTGGATCTGGTTCATGGATCACAGAATCAATAATTTTACCAAGCCCAAACACTGCATAAATCCACATAATAATTGCTATAAACATAATTACGGCAACATAAGGCACAGCACTAGCAACATCCCCTACAAACATAAACAATACGATATAAATTAAAGATCCCCCTGATTTACCCAACCTAGAGGCTAAACCATCTACCACGGCCTTACTTTTACGCTGATTTTGTTTGGAAAGAGGAATAAAAGAAATCTCTTTAGTTTCATCAAACACTGTATATTTGCATGATCTACCAAGGCAAATCTGAATAGAGCCTAACAGTAAAAATAAATTTAATGGATTAGATACCCAACCGACAATTAGATTCATTACAACTGTACCATCAAGCACTAATTCACTAAAAACGCCCATACTGGTTAGTAACCAAATAACTGGCGTAATTAATGCAGTAATAGTCCAACCATAATAACGAATAACATTGCCTGAAATAACAAAAGTAAATAATACTGCCAAGATACCTGTAACCAACCCAACTTGACTCATATAAGCATTAAAATCTTTACTGCTTTGATAAACTTGTTTTATTTTAGCGGTCCACATAATATCTGCTAAGTTATAAACAATATTATAACTAATCACTATTATTACTATATAAGTTAAATATTTTGAACTCACTAAATATTTAAAACATTCTGTTAACGAGATTTTAGTAGATTTTTTAGGTATTTTTAAACTTTGTACGTTTTCCAAATGGAAAACTGATCTATTTAACCAATAGAACAGGCCAATAATAACAACTCCTAAAAACAATACAAAACTTAAATGGTAAAAAACCCATTGATTAGCTTCGTCAAACGGCAGCAATGGATTATAAGCAATTTTTCGAATAAATTGTGCAAACAAACCACAAAACACCCCAGAACTATTAGCACCTAGCGCAAATACCGCATAAAATCTTTTAGCTTCATCAATCTTAGTAACTTCGTTAGCAAATCCCCAGAATAATGTGGATAAAACCACCGAACTCCACATTTCTGTTAATACATAAAATATACTCAAATTTAAATGTCTTATGACCGAGATAAAACCCTTAGATCCAGGCCCTACAAACCAATTAGATTGTAGATAATTTGCTAAAAAATCTAATTGTAATTTATCGTGATTTGGATATAAAAACATCATAAAAAAAGCAAAATACAGCAGAAATCCAGCCAACATAGTGTAAAATACTTGCTCACGACTAAATCGACTAATCAATGTGGTGTAGATGTATGTTAGCACTAAGGCACCAGGCAGTACTCCAAAAATTTTCAGAAAGGAAATTATTTCAGCCCCAGAACCTTTGGCAGTTACAACGATAGCAATTTTCATTATGCGCAATACATTATAAACAAAGGTTATGAGAAAAAATAATGTGAACATCGGGATAAGTTTTTTTAGCTCATAATTATATATTGGCCAAAAAAAATTTCTTATTTTCCCAAATGGCTTTTTAGGCTGTGATTGCTGCTGTATTTCTTGCATAATTTACTTTATTAAATTACTTGTTTAAGCAGATTCCTTTGCGTTTACTTTTTCAATATTTCTATCAAGTAATTCTATTATCGCCATCGGTGCGTTATCACCTTTGCGATAACCATATTTTAAAATTCTTACATAACCACCAGGACGTAGTTTAAATCTTTGCCCCAAATCGTTAAACAGTTTTGCAACCAAGCCTTGATCTCTTAATTTAGCAAATGCTAAACGCCTATTACTAACGCTATCTTGTTTAGCTAAAGTAATTAATGGCTCTATGACTCGACGTAATTCTTTTGCTTTTGGTAAAGATGTTTTAATTAATTCGTGCTGAATAATAGATTTTGCCATATTAAACAACATTAACCTTCTATGACTAGAAGTTCTACTTAAATTTCTACCAATGTTTTTATGTCTCATAACCAAATACTCCGTATCTCAACCATTAATTGGCCAGTTTTCTAATTTAACTCCCAAAGATAATCCTTTAGAAGCTAATACATCTTTAATTTCAGTAAGAGATTTTTTACCTAAATTAGGAGTTTTTAGCAATTCAACCTCTGTTCTTTGCACTAAATCTCCAATTTGATAGATGTTTTCTGCTTTTAAGCAATTAGTAGATCTAACTGTTAATTCTAGATCATCAATTGGTCGCAATAATAAAGGATCCACACTAAAAGTTTCTACTTTTTCTGGCTCTTGCTTTTGTTCATCTTGCAACTCTATTAGTACCACTAATTGACTATTTAAAATTTTAGCAGCAGAACGTATAGCATCTTCGGCACTTATAGTACCATTAGTTTCCACCTCTAGTATAAGCTTATCTAAATCTGCTTTATTGCCAACCCTAGTATTTTCCACTCTGTAACTAACTTTGTTGACAGGGCTAAAAGAAGCATCTAAATGCATCCACCCTAATGGTTTAGTTTCATCTTCAGCTAAAAATCTTTGACTTGCAGGCTCGTAACCACGACCGCGAACAACTTTGACAGTCATATTTAACTCGCCGTTAGGAGACATATTTGCTATCACATATTTTGGATTGCAAACTGTAACATCATGAGGCAATTTAAAATCTTCGGCTAATA
>DITK01000013.1 GCA_002422785.1 Francisellaceae bacterium UBA6186 | reverse complement strand
GAAATAGCATTACCGGTTTATCAATTTAATCCTAGTTATAATTCTAATATTAATAAACACAATCTTAATAAAGTTAATTTGTATTCAAACATTTATCCTAATTTTAATAATTTAAACATTTTTAATAACAAAAAATTTAAAATCAAAGAAAATAATGAACCTATTTATATTTATAATTTTAATAATCAATCACAAATAGAAAATTTTTCTTTAACTGAGCTTGAATCAGCAAAATTATTAGTAAATATTATTCCTCAAATAGAACCGGATACTTCAGACTTATGGAAAACCGTTGATTTTATCACCAGTGGTGCCCCAGTACTAATTAAAAATCGTCAGTTATTATCAGATTATTCTAAAGAAAAAATAGCATCTCATTTTATAAATACCCCTCACCCAAGAACAGCTATATGTATTTTAGAAAATGGTTTTTGGAAGTTTGTTAAAACTCAGAATATGACCATACCAGAACTTGCCAATTCTATGAATATATTACAATGTAAAGATGCCATAAATTTAGATGGTGGTGCATCTTCTACTTTATATTTATCAGACAAATTATCTCATGAAAAAGCATTTGCGCCAATTGTAAATCCTATTACTGATGCTATTTTAGTTTTACCAAGATAATTAAGTCAAAAAATCAAAAAGTTTTGACATTCTGACAAAATTACGGTAAAAACTTGATTTACCTATAAATATTTGTAATAAAAAAGGACTACTTATATGTACCCAAACAACCCTTTGAGCATAAATAATCTTATGCAGCAGACTATAAATAATTTAGTAGCCAAAGAAAAGGGTATTTTGGCAATGGACGAAAGCAATGTAACGATTGGCAAACGTTTTGCAGCCATAAATTTAGAAAATACTGAACAAAACAGATGTAGGTATAGAAGTTTATTAGCAACCACTAAAGATTTATCTAACTACATTTCTGGCGTTATACTTTTTGAAGAAACACTATATCAATCAGTTTTGAGCAATAATACAACTATCGCCCAAACCTTTAACGATCAAAATATATTAGTTGGCATAAAAGTAGATCAAGGTTTAGCTCCTATTTATCACGAACATGAGGAAAAAATTACTAAAGGGTTAGATAATTTAATAGAAAATTTGTCTAAATATCAATCAGCTGGAGTAAAATTCGCTAAATGGCGAGCTGTTATCAATATTGATGCCGAGAAAAATTTGCCATCTAAACTTGCCATTCACATTAATGCAGAACAATTAGCACGCTATGCGGCTATTTGTCAATCTCATGGTATAGTACCGATTGTCGAGCCAGAAGTACTAATGGATGGTGTACATAATTTAGAACAATGTGCAAAAATCACAGAAAAAGTGTTGATTAAAGTATTTAAAGCATTAAGAAAGCATGGGGTACAGCTAGAATATATGCTGCTAAAACCTAATATGGTAATAGCTAGTAAAAATTGTCCAATAATATATTCTCCCCAAGATGTTGCAATAGCAACCGTACAAGTTTTAAAAAGAACTGTTCCGGCAGCCGTGCCTTCAATTAATTTTTTATCTGGGGGGCAAACAGAAGAGCAAGCTACCAATAATTTAAATGCTATTAATAAATTAGGCATAGCACCTTGGCAATTAAGTTTTTCTTTTGGTCGAGCACTGCAAGAAAGTTGTATTAATGTGTGGAAAGGTATGGATGCAAATATAGCCTCAGCTCAAGCGATATTATTAGCAAGAGCTAGGTTAAACAGTTTGGCTAATTTAGGTCTTGCTGTTTAATGTATAATATATTTTGGATGTTTTACAGGAGTAACACATGCTAGCCAAGTATACACAGTCTCAAAAAAACAATATTAATATCCACTTATTTCTGCGTATTCAACAAAACACCTGTAGTAGCGATATAGAAATGATACCATTTTTTTTGCCTAATCATAAGCAACAAGAATTACACTATATTATAGATGTTGTTGGCCATTTAGGTGAACAATCAAACTCAATTATTATTAGCGACAATCAAGCTAGATTTAAAGATGCAACTAGCGAAATATTCCCCAATGTTATCGACATTAAAGATATTCAACATAATTCTTATAATAATCATCAGCTTATCGTTTTTTTAGAAACCACAAACTACCAAACATGGATTAAAAAAATTGAAATTATGTTTGGATTTAATATTTTAAATAAAATTCATATAATTCGACACGAAGGAGATTTTTTAATTAAAGGCACGAAAGTAATATGCGATTGTAACTATTGCCTAATAAGTTCTTTATTAAGTAATTCAGAGCATCAATATAATTATAATTTTACTCCTGATATTACTGGCATAGAATGTTTGGAATATATGGAATATGCCAATGGATGCCAATATAGCTTGTTAAGTTATCGTCAAGTTTTGCAAAAGCAAGCAAAGCCTATAGTTAGTTATTCTTGCAAAAAAAATCCCTGTACTGCAATAAATTTTTTTGATTTTACCCCAACAATAGCTAAAAATCCTAGTCCATCATATGGATCTACGAACAAACCACAGTATATAGCAGCACCTATGATAGGACAGTCTGAACTGGCATTTCGTATGATGGTAAGACATTATGGTGTAATGCTTTGTTACACTCCGATGATAAATGCTGAAATATTTTTAATTAATAAAGAGTATAGGGAAGAATTATTTACAACTTGTAAAGAAGATAGACCGCTAGTAGCACAATTTGCGGGAAATAACCCAGAAATATTGTTAAATGCTGCTAAACTAGTAGCCGATAGTTGTGATTGTATTGATATCAATTTAGGTTGCCCGCAACCTATTGCTAGAAGACATCATTATGGTGCTTGGATGATGGAAGACTGGGAATCAATTTATCGCATAATTAATCTACTCAAAAACAGTCTATCTATACCAATTTCATGTAAAATTAGAATTTTTGAGTCGCCAAATATAACTATTAAATATGCAAAAATGATTGAATCAGCTGGTTGCTCATTCTTGACGATACATGGGCGAGAAAGAAAAACAGCCATGAATCAAGAAGATGCCGACTGGCAACATATCAAAACAATTAAGGAACAATTACAAATTCCCGTATTTGCCAATGGCAGTGTTAATACTTTAGAAGCTGCTAACCAATGTTTAGCGATCACTGGATGCGACGGGGTTATGGCGGCCAGTGGATTATTAGCAAATCCTTATTTATTTGCTGGGATCAGAAAAACTCCACAAGAAACAGCTTTGGAGTATTTAGAATATGCGAATATATATAACGCCCCTGCAACGTATATTAGGTCTCATATTTTACAGTTTTTTTCCCAATATTCAGCTGGAGATAACAAGGATTTAACTGAAAATTTAAACATCATCAGAAACTACACCACCATAGATGAATTAACACAAGTTTTAGAAAAAGTTAGAACAGCTAATTTTATATTGCAACATCATGCTGAACAAAATAGTTTTGCTGCGGTGTTTACCGGAAACACTCCATTACTAACTCCATAATAATTTAACTTGTTTTAACCAAGATCTTAGTTAAAAAACTATTTCTGTGCTCAATCGTTTTATCATATTTTTTTAAAGCCGCAATATGTTCTTTAGTACCATAGCCTTTATGTTTAGCAAAACCATATTGCGGATATAGTTGATCAAGAGACATCATTATATTATCCCTGGTAACTTTTGCTATAATGGATGCTGCTGAAATACAAGCTTCCAATTTGTCTCCATCAATAATTGCCTGGGAATTAAATGTCCATTTTGGCAGAATATTACCGTCTACTAATATTTTATATGGCATGATTTTTAGATTTAACACTGCTTTATTCATAGCTAACAATGTTGCTTGTAAAATATTTATGTTGTCTATCTCTTTAACCGCACAAATACCAATGCCAACCGCTAATGCTTTGTTATTAATTTCTGTAAATAATATCGATCTTTTTTTAGGAGATAATAACTTAGAATCTTTAAGCCCAATTATGGTGATGTTTGGATCTAAAACTACAGCTGCAGCAACGACCGGACCTGCTAATGGTCCACGACCTGCTTCATCTACTCCTGCTATGTATTGCATAATAATAATCTCTCTATTTCTTGAGCGGCAACTACACTGGCATTTTTTTGTAATGTTTGATGTATTGTATTAAAAATAGTTATTTGTTTAGGTGTTGCCCCGCCCATATTTATTAATTCTGACAAGGCGCTGGTTAAATTATATGTAGTAGCCTTATCTTGAATAAATTCTTTTACTAACAAGGAATTTGATAATAAATTGGGTAAAGATATATATTTAACTTTAATTAATTTTTTTACTATTATATAAGTAAAAAAATTAGTTTTATAAGCAACGACCATAGGTTTCTTACACAGCATAACTTCTAATGTTGCAGTTCCAGATGTTACTAAAACAAAATCTGCAGCTTTAATTGCAGTATGGCTATCTTGCAATATTATTTTAATTGGCAAATACTGACCAAATTGATACATTAATTTTTCAACGTATTCTTTATGAGACAAAGATACCACTGGTAATAAAATTTTTATAAATGGGAACCTTAAGCAAATTTCTTTCGCAACTTGCAAATAGGTTTTCATTAAATGCTGCAATTCACTATCGCGGCTACCTGGCATAATAGTTAGTATTTTATCGTATTCACTAAAACCCATGGCAAGTTTTGCCTGCTTAGTATTTATGACCATTGGAATTTGATCTGCTAAATGATGTCCAACACATACTGCTGTTACATTATGTCGATGATAAAAATCTACTTCGAAAGGAAATAAGGTTAACATTAAATCAACAGCTTTTTTTATGAGTTTAATTCTACCGGAACGCCAAGCCCATACTGACGGGCTAACATAATGAACTGTAGGTATGTTAGCTTGTTTTAATTTTTTTTCCAAGCCTAAATTAAATTCTGGAGCATCAACTCCTATAAATATATCAGGTTTATATTGAATAATTTTTTTATACAATTGATAACGAATATATATAAGTTTTGGTAAATTTAATAATGGTGCAACGAAGCCCATTAAAGACAGATGTCGCATACTGTATAATTGTGTAGCACCTAAAGCCGCTAAGTTTGGGCCCACAATACCACATATTTCCAACTCAGGGAAAATGGTTTTTAATTCTTTAATAACAGCAGCAGCTAGAATATCGCCAGATAATTCACCAACTACAACAAAAATTTTTAACGTAAAATACCTCTTTTAGATTGTTGTAAAAAATCTATAAACAGCTGGATAGGCTGACAATTAGCTGCTAATGATTTTAATTTTTCTATAGCATCGATGACTGTCTTGCTTGATATAAAAATTATTTTATATGCTTGTTTAATAATCAATATATCTTCCGGGGAAAAATTATTACGCTCTAAGCCAACTATATTAATTCCACACACTTGAGCAGGGTGTCCTGCAACTATTACATAGGGTAATACATCTTTAATAATCATCGCACCACCGGCAGCAAAGCTATAGGCACCGATATTGCAAAATTGATTTACTCCAACAAAACCACTTAAATTGACATGATCTTGAATTGTCACATGCCCAGCCAGGGATGCTCCGTGAGACAATATTACATTGTTGCCGACCAGACAATCATGGGCAACGTGAGTATTACTCATAAATAAATTATCGTGACCAATTGTTGTGGTATACCGACCGAGGGCAGTACCGCGATGCACGGTACAGTTTTCTCTGAAAATATTATTATCACCAATTTCTAAAGTTGTAGGTTCTCCATTATATTTTTTATCCTGACATTCGATCCCAATCGATGAAAATTGATAAATTTTGTTATTTTTACCAATTTTAGTTGGTCCTTTAATAACCACATGTGATCCAATCCAAGTTCCTGGGCCAATTTCAACATTATCTCCAATAACGGAAAACTCCCCTACCACAACATCAGTTGCTAGTTTGGCCGAATGATGAACGACAGCATGTTTGCTTATCATACTACCGTACCCTCAGCACAAGTAACTTCGGTACTACATGCAATTTGGCCATCCACTAATGCTTGACCGGTAAATTTCCAAATTGTGTTTCTATGCGCTGTTATTTCTATATTTAACAATAATTGATCGCCGGGAACTACTATTTTTTTGAATCTAGTATTATCTATAGATCCTAGATAAAACAAAGTTTTTTCTACATCAGGATTTTCTAAGCTGCGATAAGCTAAAATAGCTGCAGCTTGTGCGAGTGCTTCTACAATTAACACACCAGGCATTATTGGTTTAGATGGGAAATGTCCGGTAAAAAACGGTTCGTTTATCGTAACATTTTTAATCGCCGACAGTTTTTTCCCTATTTCATAATTAAGCACTTTATCAATCAATAAAAAAGGATATCTATGTGGTAAGTATTTTCTAATATCTAATATATCCATGCTAATTATTTTATTCTCTCTTCTAAATTTTTAATTTTACTAAATATTTCTTTAAAAGTTTGATCTAACAAATTAAATCTTACCGTATTTTTTTTCCACGTCATATTGTCTTTAGCTGGCAAACCAGAAGAATAAACCCCGGCTTTTAGTAAAGATTTATTAATACTAGATGTTCCCGTAATATGCACATTATCAATAATCGTTAAATGCCCAGCAATAGTCGTAGCTCCGCCAATTAAACAGCGACTACCAATAACTGTGCTGCCGCCTATTGCAACACATCCAGCTATAGCAGTGTATTCGCCAATTACTACATTATGTGCAATTTGCACTAAATTATCTATAATCACGCCTTTTTTTATTAACGTATCACCAATACAGCCACGATCGATAGAAGTATTACTACCAATTTCTACTTCACTTTCAATAACTACTCCACCTAAATGAGGCATTTTTACCCAATTATTACGCTCATCTTGAGCGTAGCCAAAACCATCAGCACCAATAACAGTATTGCTATGAATTAAACAATTATTACCAATATTTACTTTATCATATAAAACTACATTGGCTTTAATAACTGTATTATCCCCTATAAAACAATTGTTACCAATAACTACACCTGGTTCGATAGTAACATTTTTTCCAATATTAATATTACTGCCAAGAACACAAGAAGCATGGATGCTTGGCAATGGCTTGGGTGGTTCACATAGCTGTAATAATTTTGCCAATGCCAATCTAGGATTATTAGTAACCAATGCTACTGATTGGCATTTATCTATATATTTAGGCTGAATAATTACCGCAGCTGCAGTTGCGGCTAAATATTTTGCATATAGCGGATTGGCAAGAAAGGTTACTTGTTCGGCATTAGCTAGATCTATGGTGTCTATTGAGCTAATAATTTTATTAAATGTATCATCTTTATTTAACTTAGCAGAAAAATGCAGCTGAGCACCTATTATTTTAGATAATTCTAATAATTTTATTGGTTTATTTAAATTTAGCATTCAAATTCACTTGATAACTTATTTCTTACTTTTAAATTTAGCATCTACTGCGGTAATAATTTTATTAGTACAATCTAAAAAATCAGCATTATACAAAACCACCTGGTCTATTAAGATTAAATCATATTTTTCTTGCTTAGCT
The DNA here is from genome assembly GCA_002422785.1 of Francisellaceae bacterium UBA6186. Lineage (GTDB taxonomy): Bacteria > Pseudomonadota > Gammaproteobacteria > UBA6186 > Azoamicaceae > UBA6186. The sequence continues at coordinate 22,247 of DITK01000013.1, read as the reverse complement.
AGATGGGCTACTGCATCATCGATAATTTTATTAAATACCACTGATTCTTCTTGTTGACGAGATTTAAATTCAGAACCTAAGCTTTCGAACATATGCTGTACTTCTTGTTGCAATTTGGTTAATTCACGATCTTTAGCCATACGTTCTTTTTCTGACAACACTGCTTTATCGCGTTGAAACAACTCTTGTTTACTTTGTAATTCTTGTTTTTTAACCTCAAATTTATCAGTACGTGGAGTAAATTCTTTTTCTAAATTTTTTTGTAAATGTTTTGCATATAAGCAATTTTCTAAATTTTTAGTATTTATAATCCCAATTTTTAAACTACCTTCAGCTGCAAAACACATATTATGCATACTTAACAATGCGCTTACTAAAATTAAACCTAAATTCATAATTTTTATCGATGTTTTCAAGTAATCTCTCCTTAATAATTTGCTGCAAATGTAAATGAAAATGTCTCTCTTTGATCGCCAGGTTTTAAATTTAACGGTTTAGATAAACTTAAAGTAACAGGCACACCTAAAGGAGTATTAATAGCAACTGAAACACCAGCTGCGTATCTTAGGCCACCACTTGATCGATGATTATATTTTTTGTAAGTATCGTATACCTGACCGACATCCATAAATACCGATGGCCTAACATTTTCTAAATCAGGCTTAAAAGGCACGGGGAAAATAACTGCTGTTCTAAAATTAACTAACAAGTTACCACCCATTGGACGACCTTGGGAATCTTTAGGTCCCAAAGATCTTTCTTCAAATCCCCTTAAATTATCTGCGCCACCAATAAAAAAATTTCTAAAAAATGGATAAGGATCATTACCGTATTTTCTACCATAATTAATGTCACTAGAAAAATTAAAAATATAATCTTTAACAATTGGTCGATACCAACTAGATCCATAATTAAAAACATAATATTTAATTTTTGATGGTGGAATATTATACTTAAGACCTACTTGGTGGGTAGCACCATTGGTTGGAAATATATATCTGTCGAAAGAATTATAACGCCAGCTAACATTTGCAATATATTCCTGATAACTAAATCCTTTCTGTTTAGTAAAATCTTTAATCTCTTGTGGTGGGTTTGCAGGTACATGTAATTTAGTTTCATTGTAACCAAATCCTAGATAACTAGCACTATACTGAGATACTGGCATGGACCAATGTAAATTTCCCCCCATATTATCGGTAGAATAATCAAATATATCAGAACATTTACTAAGGTTTTGGCGTTGAAAATATACATCATAACCAAAACCAATGCCATCCATGGTAAAATATGGATTATAGTAATTAAATTTATAAGAAGTATTTATTTTACTATTTTCAAATAGAAAGCCTACATCACGCCCGGTGCCAACAAAATTTTTAATGTCGGCCCCCATATTATAGCCGATCCCTTCACCGCCAGAATAACTAATTCCTGCATGTATCTGCATAGTACGCTGTTCTTCCATTTTGTACTCTAAGTCTACTTGATCTTCTTTATCTGGCACCGAATGATGTATCACATCTACTTTGCCAGCATAACCATGACGCAAAATTTGTTGTTTGCCTTCTTTTATATCCTTGTTTGATATCCATGTGCTTTCAAATTGTGGTAGCATTCTGCGTAACACAAAATCTTGTGTTAAATAATTACCAGTTATTATAATTTTACGTACTGTAATTCTCTGATTAGGGTTTATGGCAAGATCAATACTAATTTGACGCTGCTCTTCTAAAGTTTCAAAATTCAACCTTATATCAGATTTACTGAAGCCTACTTCTCCTAGCTTATCTTCAATCTGATGTTTTATTTCCCATAATATTTTCCTGGAAAATATATCTCCTGGTTTAACTTTATTGACAACTATTTTTTCAATTTGTTCTTTAGGGACAACAAATTGACCAGACAAAGTAACTTTACCAAAAGTATATTGTTCGCCTTCAGTGATATTTATAGTTATATAAACATGTTTTTTATCTGCAGTTAAAGAAACTTGAGTAGAGTCAATTTGAAAATTTATATAACCACGATCCATATAATAAGATTGTAATACTTCTAAATCAGCATCTAATTTTTCTTTAAAATAACGATCGTTTTTGCTATACCAAGATAACCAATTAGTTTTACCATGAAATAATTGCTTTAGTAACAAAGCTTCTTTAAATTTAGTGTTACCATTAATTTTAATTTCTTTAATTTTTGCTTCGTCACCTTCCTGGATAGCAATAGTCACTGCCACTCTATCTCGCAATTGCTCAGAAATGTTAGTATCTACCTGTACTCCGTATCGTCCTTTACTTAAATAATGTCGCTCAATTTCTCTTTCAGCTTTATAAATTGCGCTAGGATCATAAACTAAACCTTCTATGATTTGAGCTTCCTTCAAAATTTTATTTATTGGATCCTTGGATTTAATACCAGTTATCTCTAACTTAGATATCACTGCTCTTTCTTTTAACTTTATAACTAAATTATTAGTATCTCTTTCTAACTGAACATCTTTAAAAAAATTAGTCTTGTATAAAGATTTTATAATCTGTTGTGCTTTTTCTGCAGTTAATTTTTGACCAACAGTTAAATTTAGTTCTTGTAACACTGCTTCTTGAGAAATTCTTTTTAAACCTTGAATTTTAATCTTGTCAACAATAAATGTATCGAAAGCAAAAGATTGACTAACAATAATTAACAACCCAAAAATAAAGCCGACTAAATATTTTATAAATTGCAAGTTCATATTATTCCATTAAGAAGATTAAAACCAACATATTACCCAAAGTTAAATGTTCAGGTCAATTGTTTAATTTATTATTGGCAAAGTTTTTCAATTAAATTTTTTAGTTTGCAAGATAATGGTTGATAACTAATTTCCTGATCAACAATAGAGTTAACTAATAAAGCTGTTTGAGGGGATATGGTAAAGTTTTTATTAACTTTAATTTTATGATTAATTTTATCGGTACTAGTGTTGTTAGTTATTATATTTGAGTTACTTAGTTTAACATTATTTTGGTATGTATTTAAATCCTCGGCTAAATAATCTATTCTTACTGATATAGAAATAATGCCCGCCCACATAGGACTAGTATTTCTAAGTTTTTCTAATAAATCGATTTTTAAAAAATTAATTTGATGTTTCCAAACTGGACTATTAGTTGTTAAGATAAGTATACCGTCACGTAAATTAGCCACAGAACAATTGTTAGCAATTGTGGTTGGTAACAAACTAGATACTATTTGATTTAGTTGTTTCAACTGTTGCAGTTTATTGCAAAAATCGGTAATTATTGAGGAATTATGTAGTAATGTATTTATGTGCTGTGTGCTAGTATATTTCATAATGTGTTTCATAGTATATATAATAAAATTTTAAAATAATAAGTGAGTTTATAGCAAATGTTTATAGAAATATTAAAAAAGATTTTTGGTAGTAAAAATGATAGAACCATAAAAAAATTAGCTAAAATAGTTGCAACAATAAATCAATTAGAGCAAACGACAATATCACTTAGTGATAAAGAAATTAAAAGTAAGACTAATGAATTTAAAAACCGATATAATAATGGAGAAACTTTAGAACTGCTGCTGCCAGAAGCGTTTGCTATAGTTAGAGAAGCTGCAAAAAGAACTTTAAATATGCGACATTTCGATGTGCAACTAATTGGCGGAATCGTGCTACATCAAGGAAAAGTTACCGAAATGCGAACTGGTGAAGGCAAAACCTTAGTCGCAACTTTACCAGCTTATTTAAATGCAATAACCGGCAATAGTGTCCATATTGTAACTGTAAATGATTATCTGGTAAAACGAGATGCTGCGTGGATGAAGCCAATTTACGACGCTTTAGGTTTGACCGTTGGCATTATCACTAGCGAAACCATGTCTAAGGCTGATAAACTTGCTGCCTATCAGGCTGATATTACTTACGGCACCAATAATGAATTTGGTTTTGACTACTTACGAGACAATATGGCTTTTTCAACTGAAGAACTAGTACAAAGAGATCTTTACTATGCAATTATTGACGAAGTTGATTCCGTTTTAATTGACGAAGCGCGTACTCCATTAATTATTTCGGGGGCAAGTCAAGAAACTATAGATCTATATATTCGTATCAATAAGCTAATAAATAATTTAATAAAAACTAAAGATTTTACTATTGACGAAAAAGCCAGACAAATCATCTTGACAGAAGATGGGCATCAACATATAGAACAAATTTTATCTGAAGAACATCTATTGCGTGATAATCAGGGCTTATACGATGCTTGTAATATTAATTTAATGCATCACGTACATGCTGCATTAAAAGCACACTATCTATTTAAACAAGACGTTGATTATTTAATAAAAAATAGCGAAATTATTATTATCGATGAACATACCGGACGGGCCATGGTTGGTAGGCGTTGGTCTGATGGTATCCACCAAGCAGTAGAAGCCAAAGAAGGAGTTCCGATCCAAAACGAAAGCCATACTTTAGCATCTATAACTTTCCAAAATTATTTTCGTTTATACGATAAATTATCTGGCATGACCGGCACTGCCGATACTGAAGCTTACGAATTACAACATATTTATGGACTGGAAGTAGTCGTTATCCCAACTAACGTACCTTGTAGACGTCAGGATTTAGCTGATGTTATATATCTTAAAGTTAAAGAAAAATATGCAGCAATTTTGGAAGATATAGAAAATTGTGTAAATCGTGGCCAACCAGTGTTAGTTGGCACAAGTTCTATAGAAAATTCAGAATTTTTATCTAATTTATTGTTACAAAAAAAAATTAAGCATCAAGTACTAAATGCTAAATTTCATGCCCAAGAAGCAGAAATTATAGCCGAAGCTGGTCGTCCTGGTACTATAACTATTGCAACTAATATGGCAGGTCGTGGCACAGATATAGTTTTAGGTGGCAATTTAAAAGCCGAACTTGCTAAATTGAATACTTTAGATCCAGAAGAAATTAACAATAGAAAAATTGCTTGGCAAACGAGACATGACCAAGTCATAGCTCTTGGCGGTTTAAAAGTTATCGGCTCAGAAAGACATGAATCGAGACGTATTGATAATCAATTACGGGGAAGAACCGGGAGACAAGGTGATCCTGGTATTACTAAATTTTATTTATCTCTAGAAGATAATTTAATGAGAATTTTTATATCAGATACTATTTCAGCGCTATTAAACAAGTTAGGCCTAGAAAAAGGCGAAGCAATTACTCATCCATTAATTACTAGAGCAGTGGAAAATGCACAGAAAAAAGTTGAAGGACATAATTTTGAAATAAGAAAACAACTATTAGATTTTGATGATGTAGCTAACGATCAGCGTACTGTAGTTTATCAACAAAGATCAGAATTAATTGCAACTAATGATTGTAGCAATATGGTTAATGAAATTACACACCAAGAAATAAGCCGCATTATTGAAGAATTTGTACCGATTAATAGTCTATTAGAAGAATGGAATTTATCTGAATTAGAAACCTATTTAGCACATGAATTACATCATAATATACAGATAAATCAATGGTTAGAAACAGATAGTAATTTATCAGCTGATAATCTAAAACAAAAAATAATTACCTTATTTCATGAATCTTTTGCAGCTAAAGAACAATTAATTGGTTCGACTAATATGAGACATTTAGAAAAGATGGTTATGCTAAATGTATTAGACAATCATTGGAAAGAGCATTTAGCAACTATGGATTATTTAAGACAAAGTATTCATTTACGTGGCTACGCACAAAAAGATCCTAAACAAGAATATAAGCGTGAAGCATTTAATCTATTTACTGCAATGTTAAATAATATTAGACAAGATGTTGTTAGCACTTTAGCCAGAATTGATTTACAAGAAATTAGTGATGCCCAATCATTAGAGCAAACTTTTGTGCCACCAATTTCCGCACCACGCAATATTAAATATCTACATCAAGATTTAGAAAACATGAATAATACTGGATCTCAAATAGTAGATTCAGATAATATAGTGTCAATTGATAATCAAAAGACAGGTAGAAACGAACCTTGCCCATGTAATTCTGGCAAAAAATATAAGCATTGTCATGGTAAATTATAATTTAGTATCAAGAAGTACCTAATAAATTAGCATTAATACTCAAGGTTTTAATAACGACCCTGACTTTAGCTATTGGATATTTATCAACCGTAAACTCTAATTCTTCCCATAATACTTTCCATGGTAATTTTTCTGCATCTGCCAAAAAATCCCTGATTTGGAAAAACGTACCAGTAAAAATAATTTCTATACCATGCTTATATACTTGAAATCTTAAGGCGGCTTCTTTAGCTATTTGTTCTTCATCATTTTCTTCTTCGCTATTTTTATTACCGCCAAACAATGGGATCGGCGCAATATTCTCGACATGGACAACTTTAAGATCTTTATTATCTAAAATAGTTTTTAATAATGAAGTCATTTCTTTCGGTGGAATTAATTTTTCTGTCATAGTCACTAATTTTTTTTGTAAATCATCATTTTCTTGTTTAGTTTTTTTTATTTTTTCTTCTAACCGAATAATCGGATCTAAACTTAGTGCATTAGATACTTCACTAATTTGTCCTTGCAAACTTGAAATCTGTTGCTGCACTTTAGACGCATTACCAGAAAGCTGTTGTTTCAAACCAGTGATATAATCAAGCACCAAACTTTGCCACGAAAAATAAATGATTGCTAAAGAAGTCAATAATATTAATACTCTTTCTCTAACACCTAATTTATCTATTTTTCTTAATGTTGTTGAGACATTGTCAGCAAATGATGATTTCATTATGATCCAATTATAAATTTAGTTTGTTTACTTTTTTCGTCAAAAAATATTTGTAATTTATCAAAAGTTCTACCTTTAAATATTTTGGTTTTACCGAGAGCTTGTAAATATGCTGGCACGCTACTGCTATTTACCGTGATCCCTTCTAAAGTAACCGACGACCCATTATTAGCTAAATAAAACTTAGTAAGCCATAAATCAGGTATATTTGGTTCTGCCATAGAATTTAAATATTCAACCAACCCAGAAGAATCTTGATAATGTAGTTGAGCCAAAGTGGTATACATTTTTTGCCTATATTCTTTTGCTTCTTGCAAATTGGATAAAGTTGTTTCTAATTTTTTTTTGTCTTCCTCTGTTGGAGCAGTTTTTTGCACAGAAGCTAATCCTTTATTTAAATTTGACTGCTTAGCTTGCAACTGTTGTAACTCTAATGCAGTTTTGTAATAATCATAAAACATATATATAGAAATAATAAATAAAATACCAACAAACCCTAAATTTATGATAATCATCTGATACAATGGCAATATAATTTGCTGTTGTTTTGGTTCTCTATATAAATTAATTTGCTGCAACATTATTAATATTCCTTAATCCAGCACCTATAGCTAATGAACAATCAGCTTGTTCCTCTTGATTAATATTTTTTTCAAATTTTATTTTTTGTGTTAAATCTATTTTACGAACTGGTAAACCTAATTGTTCCCCTATCCACACAAGAACAAAATCTAAATTAAATTTATGTGGTAAAATACACATTGTATTAAAATGTAAATCCCTAAATATACTGTTACCATAATCTAAAGAACGCTGTAATTCTACTACTAATTTTTCTGCTATATTAAGTTTTTCAGGGAAATCATCTTTAGTTGGATCGAAGTTATCTAATTCTTTAATGTGTAATTTAGTGGTTCTAGATATAAATAAAGAATTGTCCTTAATAAGAAGTATACTACTATTATTAGCATCAAATATTTTTAATACTACACAACCAGGTTGCATATCTGGATATAATGATATTATGTTTCTTACGCATAATTCATTAATATCAATATATTTTAATCGAGCACCACATTTATTCACTAACTTTCCAATTTCTTCTGATAATTTTGCTCGCATAGCAACTGCGTAAGCTAATTTTGCATTATCTTGAGTTCTATTAACAGGGATGATAAAAGATTCTAATATGGCATCATCTATAGAGTAATTGATATAATCTTTCACACTCCAAAGAATAGACTTTTCTATTGCAGCACTATCTTTAGCTTGTGGTAATTCTATTAACGACATAACATACTGCTGTGTAGATAGAACATAGGCACATGCTATTCTTAATAAATTGTTAGTTTGAATATATTTCATAATAATATTTTCTATAGCTGTTTTTTGTTCTTGAACTTGCAAATTAACATCTATTGCATTTAATGAAACTATTTGATGTGACTTAACAATAATATCGTTTGATCCATGGAATACTAAATGAACTAAAGCAATACTATTGCTGCTAATATTTATCCCCAAAATACCATCCGGTATTATTTCAGCAGTTTTTTTATTACTGAGCCTATCTAGTAATAATTGAATTTTAAAAGTTTTAATTTTTACTATAAAATTTTGCATAAGCACTTTAATAGTGTCTTTATAACGAATAATCATTACAATATGCTTAGTTATAAGTTCTTTAGGAAATTTATTAGCAAAACGACTAAATAATGATTTGATTTGACCGATAAATTTATTAATTAGTATTATAAAGCTTTGTTTATTTAACATAAATTTATTAGGCACCAATAAATAACTAATATGTGTAGAGCAATTAATTACATTCTAATTTTAACTTGGCTAATTAGCCAATGCAGCTATGCTTTGACCTTTAATATTTCAGAGGAAAGCAATATTGTTGGCAATATTCAAACTGTTACAGCGCAACATGCCGAATCACTAAGCGATATAGGTAAAAAATTTGATGTTGGGGTCTATGAAATGATAGAGGCTAATCCAAACTTAGATCCTTGGAATCCATCAACCGGGGAAAATGTTATAATACCTACTCAATTCATCTTACCTGCGACTAAACGTCGTGGTATTGTAATAAATTTGGCGGAAATGAGATTATATTACTATCATCCTAATACTAATATGGTCACGACCCATCCAATAGGGATCGGAAGAAAAGGTTGGATCACTCCATTGTTAGAAACGACAGTTACTCATAAACAATATAATCCTACTTGGAGACCACCAATTTCTATAATAAAAGAACATGCTATCAAAGGTGAACCACTACCAACTGTAGTCCCACCAGGCCCGGCTAATCCTTTAGGTGAGTTTGCTATTTATTTATCAGCTTCTGGGTATTTAATCCATGGTACCAATAGACCAGGTGGCATTGGATTAAGAACAACTAGTGGTTGTATTCGTTTGTTTCCAGAAGATATTAGGTCGTTATATAGCCAAATTTCTATAGGTACGCCAGTCAAAATTATTCATGAACCATACAAAATAGGTATTCATAATAATCGATTATATATAGAAGCGCATGAACCATTATCAGATCCGTACTATAACAAAGAACCTAATATTGTTGTAATGCAAAAAGCCATCAAAGATGCTCGTGTTCTAAATAATATTGAGATCAACAATACTTTAGATGCGCCATATTTAGAGGAAGTATTACAAAAATTAGCTAAAATAGCTAATGGGTACCCATTATTAGTACAATTAGAGCAATTAGCGGAAAATAAAATCACATCCTTAGGGCCAGACAATTTATGAAAATAAAATTTTATTATGCCAGATATTCTGGAGCAATGGCTGTACGTATATTAATCCACGAACTAAATTTACCATGTGATTTTATAGCAGTAAACAATAAAAGCCTTAAAACTGAAAATAATGAAGATTTTTTAACGATTAATCCAAAAGGAATATTGCCAACTATCATAACAGAAGATAATCTGGTGTTAACCGAAAATCAGGTTATCCAACAATACTTAGCCGACAAGTATGGTGCTAAACATGGGAGTTTATTGCCACTTACTAGCGATTTTAAAAGATATCAAGTACTAGAGTGGTTAAATTATTGTAGGGTTGATTTATATAATATTTATGCATTATTAATTAACAAAGATATCCCAAAAGATTTAAAAGAAAGCTTATTTAAACCCATGTTACAGAAAAAATTAATCTACCCGAATACCTCATTACAAGATAAATCCTATTTAATGGGGGATAAATTTACTATAGCAGATTGTTATTTATTTGTAATTTTAGTGTTGATTAAAGATCCATCCAAAGATCTAAAAATAGATTTATCTGAATTTAGTAATTTAGAAAAATATTTTTCGTTATTAAAACAACGTCCGTCTATTGCAACCTCGTTACAAGAACAAAACTTGATATTTTGATGTTGATATAATCTTTAAATTGCTACACTTTCAAACTGAGAAGCTACGCATAAAATATGATCTAAATTAAAATTTTTTTGTTGAATTTGATTAACCGATGCTTGTAGATGTTGTTTAAATTTATTTGGTGCGCCTAAAAAGTTTTCTATTATTAATATAAATTCTTTCATTAAATCTTGTTTAGTTAAATATTTTTGTGGTATTAATTTAATAATTAACTCGCCTACTTTGGTTTGTTGGTCTTTATTAATATTTGGATCTGTTAGCATTTGATACAAAAAAACTATTAATAAACTATAAGCATTTTTTTGTTCAGAATAATAACTCATATTTGGGCTGCCATTTGTTATTTGAGTATAATAATTAAATCTATTTTAACTTAGTTTATACTCGTTCGCAATTTTCTGTCCTGAATTAAAAAAATATAAAAACTTATTTTAATTATAATTAATTTAATATATAATTTCTGGATGCAACAAACTATTGATATTCAAATTGATATAACCGAAAAAGCTGCTAATTTTCTAAGATTAGCCATGCTAGAAGCTAAAGCTATCGGTATTCGTTTATTTGTTAAAAATTCTGGTTGTTCTGGTAAATCTTATGGCATTGATTTAGTTACAGAGAAAAATAATCTCGATCCTCTCGATGTAAATTTCCAATCCGCCGGTTTACCAATATTTGTTGAACCTAACAGCTATAAAATGTTAAAGGGAATGCAATTAGATTTAGAAACCCAAGGCATCAATCAATTTTTAAGATTTAACAACCCCAATGCTATCCATACTTGTGGTTGTGGCGAAAGTTTTAAAGTCGAAGAAGATTAACTTTCTCCCCACCTATAAAAATTCAATTATTTGTAATAACAACTATCTAATATAGCTATATACACAATGTAGCTACAAAGGAAAATTGTAAAATAACAGTCTATGTTTCTTTATAGGTAACAAATAAATTATATAAAAGTAAATTCAGGGGGATAATTTCATGTTAAACCAACAAAACAAACAAGCATTAATTGAGTTGTTTACAAATTATAATATCGAGTATTTTCAAATTAGTATTAATCAAATGATAGAAAAAATGGGTTCAGTAGAAGATTTAGCATTACTACTAAAACAATTTCAAAATTTACCTGCAGAAGACATGGAAGAGTTAGCAGCAACAGATTTAGATTTAAATTTATCTTCTATATTAAAAGATAAATTTTTAGACATCATGAGACATGAAATAGACCCACATATAATAGTTGCTATTAATGATATAATACAAGAATTTGAGACATTAAATCAAAAGCGGGTAATAGAAAAGAAAGACATAAATTTGCTGAAAAAAGAAGCTACACTGTGTATGGATCGTATATCGCGTGATTTAAAAAAACGTATGCAGGGAAAAGCGTCACAATCGAAACAATTTCCCCAACTACCTCCTAAAGGCGAAAGGGTGATTTATCCTACAGGATCGCATAAAGTAGATAAACCAAAAGAAGATAAACCATTTGTGGGTTTCTTACCTAGGGAAAATCAACATAACCCATCACCAGTTCATTATGCTAGATTGGAAAATCCAGAATCAAATAATGTTGTGGTACGAGTTTTAAGACACCCTGGCTTAAGCTCAATATTTACAGGATTTAGCAAATTATTAGATAGAGTTAAAATAGAATATCATAAAATGCAAGAAACTAGATCTACATCCCAAAAAATCAAACATAATTTAAAACATGAAGATAAAACCAAGAAAGCAAGAGAAAAAGCTGAAAAAATAGCTGAAAATGTTGCTTTAAATAATCTAGCTAAAGCTTTAGAACAAATTAAACATAAAATAAAAGAACAAGCAAAACAAACTATTAAAGATATAGAAAATGCTAAAGATAAAGCAGACGTTGACAAAATTTTAAAAAAATTTAAGGCGTTTGTTGAACAACAAAGCGGCAATCTACCGCACATAAATATACCAAAACTAGATATATCAAAATTAGGACCAGCTGTAGCTAAAGCTATGGATAAAATATCTACGTACTCAGAAGAATTTAAGGATGCTATTGATAAAACCGCTAATAAACATTATGAAAAACTTGATCAGCTAGAAATAAAAAAAGAATTAATTTATATAGATGGAAAATTTCAATCTGCCAATTGTCATCAATTACTTGGGACAATTACCACAAAATTAAATGAGGACAATGGAGATGGGCATTTAATCCGCGAAATTACTGCTAATACTGGTGGTTTTCATAGTGATATAAAATTTAAACTTATACCATTCGGTAATATGTTTACTTTACAAGCCGAAATCCACCCCCAAGGTACACCAGCTGTAACATTTGATGTTATTAAAATTAATGCCAACGATATGACTTATCCATCAAAAGAACAATATAAATTAGATTTGTCTGATGATAATATTGATAATAGAGATATATCTTCTTTAGTAGCAATACAAACTTATATATTTCAGGAAATACTTGGTAAAACTAGCAAATCCACACTTAAAATTGAAAACGCAACCGACAAGCAATTTATTAGACCACTAAGTAAACTTATAACTGACCCAGGCAATAAATATGAAACAGAAAAAGTTAAATTCAAAATCGATCCTACCACCAGTGTTCATGATTTGGAAGAAATTACACAACAACTACATGTTCATAATGCCAGAGTGAATGCAAAGAGTAGTGGTGCCACAAAATATGTAAGTAATCCACAACAAGATAGAGCAAACCCTCTCAAGCCACCATCACGTTTACCACAAAATAAACGTAAATAACCACACCTGCATAAAACGGTTTACCAAGAAAATAATTATAATTTTTTTCTTGGTAAACAACTTTAATCATAAGAGGTATCAAAATGCCTAAAAATATAGAATTTCAAGCAAAGCAAACATCTAATGATAGCCATGACAATTTATATGAAGCTACAGTTTACACTTGGGGTGTTAAAGTCCGAGGTGCTTCTAAACTTAAACATTCAGTTGGAGCTATATTGTTTGGCGGTAATGTTGGGCATGCCTCTATAAAATTATGCTTCCCGGCAGATAAACGAGGTCAGGATTTGATAAACATGTATTGCAAAAATAAAAACAAACCTATTCCTTATGAAACAATTGTAAAACAAATTGGTTCTAACGAAAAAAAAACTTATATCTCTTGTTATGAAATTTATTTTAGCGCTTGGCCAGGACCTGAAACAAAAATGTATTTAAATACTCTGCTAGACGATCAGCTGACCGCAATAAAGGGAACAAATTATAATTATAAAAAACATGCTCCTAATTATCCAGAATCACAAATTGAACATAGAATATCTAAAGGTCTTTTAAGAAAAAAAAATATAACTTTACCACCGATGTTATTAATTAGGAGACCTGAAGATAACAAATCATTTACATCAGAGATCAATAAATTGTTAGATCAATTTGAAGAAATGTTTTCGAAGATCAAAAACAATCAAGATGAAATTTATAAATTAAATTTGGAACTGAAAAAAATAAATAAATCAAAAAAATCACCAACAACAACGATACAACAAACTATTAACAATATAAATAAAACCATAGAAGAAAAAAAAGATAATACAATATCGTTAAATAACCGCATGGAAAAATTGTATAATAAAGAACAAGATTTAATAAAAAATTATATCACACTAGGAAAAACTGCTGATAGTAAATTATATTTACCCATGATAGACACTAAAAATATACAGCCCTTTCAACAGCCTGGATTAGATCTAGAAAATATGTTAAAAACTATACGTGATATTGTTGACGATAATCAAGATTTTGAATTAGATCAAAAAAACTGCTCTTCAACTACCTTAACAATCTTAAATAGCGGCATACTAGACAAAGATCGCAAATGGATGGCCAAACATGTACCCAAAGTTGCAAAATATTTAGACAAAAGTGCTTGGCTGTTTAAAATGTTAACCCCGCAAAGCGTATATAATGCCGCCTATGACATGGAAAAACGTATTATGCGCCGCAAAAGAATTACTCAGCCAATAAAGGGGCTAATTAAACCTGGTCCAGTAAAAAACTTTATATCTCAGTTAAAAATTTTTAAAAATTTACTGCTAAGTATTAATAGAGATAAATATCACAAATTAACTGACACTACAGATACCGGTCTCGAAGAACAACATCTATTTTTTGGTTTTAATAATCCGTTAAAAACCACTAAAGATCAACCTACTGACACCAAAACTCAAAAACCCTCAAACCAAAGAGATTTTCGTTGAAAATATTTCACCAATATTTAGTACGCTCATTTTCATTTTCTATCATTTTAAATTCATTCGACAGATCATTAATTTGTTTGTTTAAATCAAAAATATCTTGTTTCACTTCATATTCTTCTGCGTTATCGTCTTGTAATTTATTGTTAATTTTAACTTGAGTTTTTGCTGAAGAATCTACTATTTTTTTTAAAGTATGTTGCAAATTAGCAATAAAATTATTAAAAGCATTAATCATAACAGTAAATTCACTATCAACTGACAGTTTTAATCTTTTAGTTAAATCTCGACTTTGGGCTATATTATTAATTTCTTCCGTGATTTCATAAATATAACCCATCACACCATTAGTCATCATTATGCCTAACAAAATAGCAAATATACCTACTATTACTGATATAACAATACTATTATGTAAAACTTTCTTGTTCAACAATTCAATCCAACTTAATGCTTCACTTTTATTCATTTTAACTACCATTACCCAGTTTAACCCAGGGATCTTTAATGGTGCAAAACTACCTACAACTGGTATTTTTCTATAATCTATATAGTCGGTAAATCCTTCTGCGCCAGCAAATGCTTGTCTGACTGCTAAAGTGTCGGTTTTAAGTACCCCAATAATGGAATTTTTTACTTTAATTAGATCGATCATATTTTGTTCTGTACCAGATTGCTGTAATTCTGCTAAAAAATTTTTTGGATCCTCTAAAAAAAATCTATTACTGGTTCTTAATTTATAATCTGGACCTACAATTACTGCATTTACTGTTTTACCTAAACCAATTTTTCCCCATTGTTCGCCATTAGTCATAATATCATTAAGATGTTTTATTGATAATTGAGCTATTACTGCACCTATTTTACGACCACCATCATCAAAAACGGCAGTTCCAATAAAAGCTGCTTGATTATCATAAGATGCTAAATATGGTGCAAAATCAGCTACAGCAATAAAGTTTTTTGTATTAAACTTAATAATATTTTTAAATACTTCGCCTAAACCAGATTTGGCATAAGGACCATTAATTAAAGAAGTAGTAAAATCAATTTCTTTATTAACCGTATATACTATGTCTCCATTGTTACCATCAACTAAAAATATATCAAAAAATCCCAGCTGCTGTTGGAACGCAAGTATCGATGGATGATATTTAGCATGCATTAAACTATATTGTGTACCGTCATTTACAGTATTTAATTGATGTTTATTAGATAAACCATATGGATTTTCAAAAATATATTTATACTGTAGAGCAAAACTATTTTCTGAAATTAAATTTAGGATAGCATTAGGATCAACAGTTTTACCTACATTATAGTATTTATATTTTTCAGCATAAGCATCAATATAGCTATTAATTACTTGGTTTTTATAGCCAGCGTTCAATCTGTTAGATTCAGCTAAATATTTTGAGAATGTTTTAGAGAAATCTTGTAATGCCCCAACTACTTGTTGATTGGTAGACAAAATTAATAAGTTATCCATAACCGTATCAAAATATGACTCAACTTGCAAAGTTTTAAAATACCTAACATTAGTAAGCCTGTCCCTAGCTATAGAAAACAATACTTCTTTGCCTAATTTTTTTGATTGCCATATAATACAGCCAGCACTTATTGTAATCGATAATAAACTAATAAATACTGTACTAATAATGATTTTTTTTCTTATGCTCATGCTAATTATATAGCATTAATCTCTGGTTTTTCCCATGTACCAAGAACTTTATATTTTTGAGATTTAAATTCACTAACTTTAGCACCAGAAGCATGATCAAATAACCATAAGGCTGCCCCAACTACTGGATTACCAGCAGCAATGGCTGCCGCTAATGGTAAAGTGGCTCCAACTTTACTAGTAACTTCAATAAATAGGTCTAATTTTTGGGCAACCAAAGAAGTATTACCATTAATAGTTAAATTGGCAGATGGTCCTTTAATAATTATATTATTAAATAATACTTGCCCTTGATTAATATCTAATTCGCCATTCATGGTGTCAAAAGAAAATCCCCCACTTGTTACATCGCTAAAGTCTAAATTTAATCTACGCTGAATATTCGCTATGCTTAATAAACCAATAATTCTACCTAATCCTGGCTCGACCCCCACAATCACCCCTGAATTTATATTTAAATGTAATTTGCCAATAATATTACTTAAATTGAATTTAAATGGATCGTTTAGCCATGTCAAATTGAAAGTTATAAAACCATCTCCATTTTTAATAAATTTACTATTAACATTTAATTGTTTAATAGCCTCACCAAAATCTTTACTAATCAATTGGCCATTCATATTAGTTGCTGATTGCTTTACATCTTTAATATCCCAATTACCTTTAGCCTCTACGGTTATGTTGTTATTTTTCAAATTAAAGTCATCAATACTAACAGATTTATTATTCATATTATTATTGAAACTAGACATTACTTTACCTAAATATAATTGATTTAAATAGAATTTTTCACAATTAAATTTAATTTGATTTATAGCAGACATAATAAAATTTGAATTATTATGATTAGATGACATGTCATTAGTGCTTATTTTAAGTTTATCAAAGCTTATATGATATTTTCCTGAATTTAATTCTTTATACACTAAAGATCCTTTAGCATCATCGCTTTCGAAAAATAGCGTATCATTTGCAGCATGATTAAAAAATTTTATTTTTTTGAAAACATTATTAAATATACATAATTCTTCGACAATCATATTTAAATTTTTACCTTGCAACATGTGATGATTATGTTGCTTATCGAAAAAAATTTTAGCATTAAATAATGTAGTTGCTATAGATAAATAGTTATTTTCCAATACAAACTTAGTATTTATCATTACATCAAAAATTTTAACCTGCAAATCATCAGCAGCTAGATAGTTGTTGGTAAACTTGATATTTCCAACCAAATCTGCCAAATTTACATTAAAATTTGATAGATTTATATCTGATTTTATTAATTCGCAATTACCTGAAAATTTTATTGACTCTGAGGTATTAACAAAATTATCTGTTGGAACTAATAATTCTATAGATAAATTGATTTTACCATGTGCAACTATTTTATCTAAATCAATACCTAATTTATTTAAATTTGATTTTTTTATAAATTCTAATCCTTTGCTAGTTAAAGACATTATTTCGGCTTTAACTAGCAAAGGCGGAATTATATCTAAATCAATCCCAGTTAATTTGGCACTCAAACTTTTAATAGGCTGGTGCAAAATAAATCCTTTGTGAGATCCTGGGTCCATATGGATGGTTAAATTATTATCAGCAATTACCATGGTTGCCGAAAATTTTTCAATAGCTGGCCAATTATTAGCATATTGTAATTTAATCTCTTGAAATTTTAATTCCATAGTGAAATTATGATTTTCGTCTAATAATAACTTACTACTTTTAATAGAACCTGATATTAATGCAGCATCTATCCAGTATAATATTTTTTTATTAATCAAATTTTCTGGTAAATATTTAATAACATCTCTAACACTTTTTGCTGTGTTTTCTAGTTTAAATTTGATTAACTTAATGTTGTTGTTTTTAATATTTAAAGTCAAAATAGTGTTGATCTTGAAACTTATATTATCTGCCAAAAATTCTGACGTGATATTTAATATTTTATCAATGTTTTTATAAAAATTAACATCAATGGTTATGTTTCCTATTATTTCTTTGATTTTTTGTAAAGAATATATGCTGTTTGCAGTGACGTTAATCTCTTTTACAATAATATTATTTATTTTTATTTTACCAAACAAGATTGATGATAAAATATTGATTTTGCCAGTTATTTGTTGTATTTGAATAATATTCAGAGCTGAATTAATATTTGTGTGTTTTTTTGCAATATTAATATCTGAAATTAAAATATCCTCTAAAATAAAGCATATATTCAGTCCATCCAAATTTATTGTTATGTTTTTAACGTCTATTAAATAATTATGATCATTATTTTTATTTAACCATTTAGATATTTTTTCAACATTAAGGCTAGATATATATTTGTAGGTATTAGATACTTTGTATGCCCCGATTAAACAAATGATAACGATTATTAAATATAAAAACAATTTTAATAAAAACAACTTCTTGTCTAATGATTTGTTTAACAAAATCTAATCACTTTCCTAAACAAGTGCAACAATCCACAAACAAGTGGCCAGGCAATCATACTAGCTGGGATAGTTAACCAATAGCTTATATTATTAGTTGTACCATTTATATATAATTGTAGCCACAACCTAATTAAATGATTCATGCTAACTAAAACAATTATTACTAAAAATTGTTGAGACACACTAAAAGACCTAAATCTATGACACATACGATCTGCAAAAAATGCAATTGGCATTAAACATAGACTAGTTAAGCCCAATAAATTGCCTAATAATAAATCAATAACCATACCTAATATAAAAGTAAAAATTAATCCTATTAATTCTGGCGCAAAAATTATCCAATAAATTAATACTAAAACTATCCAATTAGGCATCAGCCATTTAAATTTTTCAGTTATAGGCAAAATACTTAATAGAATAGCTACTACAAAAGTTAGCAGCAAAATGGATAAAAATCCCAAACCTTTAATAAAATAATGTTTCCAATAGCTCATAATTTATTGCTTTTCTATCGTGTGTTTATTAAGATAAATTAATAATACTTCTTGACAACTATCTAATTTTGCCGCAACAGTTAAAGATATAGATGCGAATGGAAAATTTACTTCTTTTTTTACTTTACTAACAGTACCAACAACATATCCAGCTGGATATTTACCACCAATTCCTGAAGTTACAAATACATCTTGTTCTTTAATATCGGCAGTATTTGGCACATGTTGTAAGGTTAATTCTTTCACATCTCCAGAGCCTAATGCTATGGCTCTCAATCCATTTCTCAGATTTAAAACTGGTATTGCGTAACTAATGTCCGTAATTAATATGGCAATGCTAGTTTTTTTCTCTACCGAGATAATGCTACCTAAAACTCCCTCGGCATTCATAATTGGCTGCCCTACGTATGTACCATGATTGATACCTCTGTTCAATATCACCTGGTGCTTAAAAGGATCAGTATATATATTAATAATATTAGCTAAACCGAATACATTTTTTTGCGATTCACTAAAATGTAAAAGTTTTTTTAATCTAATATTTTCTAATTCCAATATTTCAAGTTTTTGCAAATTGGCAGATTGGATATTAGCAAGTTGTTTTAAGTAAACATTTTCTTGGATTAAATTTTTATGCGAAATAACATAAGTTAATATATCTCGATAACACTCAAATGGAAAGCTAACAGTATTAAGCAAATAATATCTTGGAACTTCTAATAGCTTTTTAAATGTCGTAAAAGTTTTATAACGATAATCCATATTAAAACAAACTATTGCAATTAATAATAAAATACTAAATCGCAATAATCTAGGTGGTTGCTTAGAAAAAATATTTACTCTGTAGATAATAAATCCCCACCTAAATCCATCATTTCTAACGCTTTACCACCGCCTCTTGCAACACAAGTTAAAGGATCTTCGGCCACGATAACCGGTAATCCTGTTTCTTCCATTAGCAATTTATCTATATCTTTCAAAAGTGCGCCACCACCTGTTAAAACTAAGCCTTTTTCAGCAATATCCGCTGCTAGTTCTGGTGGGGCTTTTTCTAAGGCTAACAAGACAGCATCAATAATGCCGGATAATGGCTCCTGTATGGCTTCAGAAATTTCATTATTATTCAAAATAAAACTACGTGGAACTCCTTCTGCTAAATTACGACCACGGACTTCCAATTCTTTAATTTCGTTACTACGATATGCAGTACCGATTTCTTGCTTAATCCTTTCAGCCGTAGATTCCCCTATTAAAATACCATAATTTCTTCTAACGTAATTTACTATACTTTCGTCAAATCTATCCCCGCCAATTCTTGCCGACGCAGAATACACAACTCCACTCAAGGATATAATAGCAACTTCTGTAGTACCACCGCCAATATCTACCACCATGGAACCGCTCGCTTGATCAACTGGCATACCAGAACCGATAGCAGCTGCCATTGGTTCTTCAATCAAATATACTTCTCTAGCACCAGCACCTAGTGCTGATTCACGAATTGCTCTTCTTTCTACTTGAGTTGCCCCACATGGCACACAAATCAATACCCTAGGACTAGGACGAAAAAACCTGTTTTTATGAACTTTATGAATGAAATGCTGTAACATTTTTTCGGCCACATAAAAATCTGAAATCACCCCTTCTCGTAATGGCCTAATAGCGGTAATATTGCCCGGTGTCCTACCTAACATTCTTTTCGCTTCCCAGCCAACCGCTGCAACAACTTTTTGACCACCTGCGCCGCGTTCTTGCCTAATTGCGACTACCGAAGGCTCATCAAGAACAATACCTTCCCCTCTCATACATATCAGGGTATTTGCTGTTCCTAAATCAATGGATAAGTCGTTACTAAATAATCCTCGTAATGAATCGAACATATCAGTTCCCTATAACATTTTATATAAAATTATTCTGCAAAATTTTCAAATCAATACGCAATACGTTAATCTTTAGATAAAAAAATTACAAGTAAATAATAGCATAATCTTATAAACACTTCCGGTTTAATAATAAAAACTTTAATAACAAAATATTTAGGCAGTTAAATAGTTACTAGCAAAAGTTGTATTTTAACATTTATTGATTTGTATCATTTATTTACTCTATAATAACCATATAGTTTAGGGAATTTTCTGACTGATAAATATTAAATATTTTTAATAATCGTTTTACAAAAATTAAGTCCATAAGAAAAATTATGAAAACTAAATTAAACAATTTATATCTGCTAGCTACCGATTTAACTAAAACAGTTGATCGTTCTATAAAAATGATTAATACTTTATCTGTTGTTTCCATATCAATTTTACTAATAATTTTTTGGTTACAGTATCAAAGACCAACAGAAAGTTATTTTGTAACATCTTTGACTGGCAAAAAGATCCCAGTAGAACCACTAAAAGAAATTAATGTTTCACCACGTTCACTACTAAATTGGTCTATG
Organism: Francisellaceae bacterium UBA6186; assembly: GCA_002422785.1. Classification (GTDB taxonomy): domain Bacteria; phylum Pseudomonadota; class Gammaproteobacteria; order UBA6186; family Azoamicaceae; genus UBA6186. The sequence goes on along the minus strand of DITK01000013.1, from coordinate 729 downwards.
GTGGCTGTCACTAACGCCTATACTATGGATTTCCAAAATTATGATAAATCTTTAGAAAAAATAAGTGAATTTTTTACTAAAAGTGGTTACGATAAATTTAAACAATCTTTAGATGCAAGCGGCAGATTGCAAGATATTATTGATAATAAATTATTAGCTTCAGCGGTAGTTGTTGATTCCCCTATAATTTTGCGCGAGGGAGCAGTTGGCAATAATTACCTATGGGAAATTCAACTGCCGGTCGCCATTACTTACCAGGGGGCAAGCGTACAGGTATATAAGCAATGGTTGGCAGTAACATTATTAGTAAAAAAGGTACCAACTTCTGAGGCTAAAAAAGGCATAGGTATAGAAAATATTACTGATGCGACCATGGCACAAAATTACTAGGGAATTCAAGAGATTTTGATATGATACATATTTTAGATAAAATAACTTTAAACAACCTAAAAAAAAAGATCATCTATGCTATGTCTATGTTGTTAATATTAACGATTAACGCTACTGCCGATGAAAAAAAAGATTATTATGGAATTTTACAACCAGGAATTCATCCTTCAGCACCATTAGGCCACCCGGACTATAAACCAAAAAATAGTTTTGTAGATTTAAATAATGCCCCTTCAACTCAAACAAGTATCGAAAAAAATGATATGTATTATAAAGCATTAAAAGAAGAAGCTTTTCAAAGATTATTAAATACCAAAATACCCCTACAACCAGAACAAA